>PLZN01000612.1 GCA_003152195.1 Acidobacteriaceae bacterium | reverse complement strand
CGAGCCTTGTATATTCCGGGCCAGTTCGGCTTCTTCCCTTTCCCAATCCTGAAGGGAATCCAGTTCATCGGTTTCCGCTTCACCTAACGAGAGCGACTCCTCCGAGATCAGAAGAGCCTCTCCGGTCTCGCGGTCCAGGAAGGCAAGTTGGGATTCAGATTGCTCTTCGAGGGCATCGATGAGCTCATCGAGCGAGACTAAAGTAGTCATGGCGACTCAAGCCTCCCACCAGCGCATTTTATGAAACACGCTCCAGACGATTACAAAACGGCCTGTGCTTTTCTGTCAATCCTCATGGCTCGAGAGCCGCGCTCACGGATATAGCCGGGTTCTCTTCCATTGACTGGCCTCGCGGGTAAACAAAAACCGGTCATGAAGCCGGTTCTCCCCACTCATCCAGAACTCGATCTGCTCGGCATGCACGCAGAACCCGCGCCAGTACGGCGGGCGCGGCACCTCTCCCGGATGCTGCTCCGCGAACCTCCGGAATCTCTCTTCCAACTCCTCCCGGCTCGCAAGTGGCCGGCTCTGCTCGGAGACGGCCGCACCGACCTGGCTGCTCCGCGGCCGGCTGTGGAAATACGCGTCCACATCGGCCGCCTCCATGTCCGTTACCCGCCCCTCCACCCGTACCTGCCGCCGAAGCGTCTTCCAATGGAAACATAGCGCTGCCTTGGGATTCTGCCGCAGCTCCATCCCTTTCCTGCTTCCCGCATTGGTAAAAAAACAGAAGCCGCGTTGGTCTGCGCGCTTCACCAGGACCATCCGGACGCTCGGCACGCCGTCCAAAGTCGAGGTCGCCAGGGCCGCTGCATTCGGATCGTTCGCTTCGCTCCGCTCCGCCTCCCGCAGCCACAGCCCGAAGAGCTCCAGCGGATCATCGAGCTCCAACTTGTCCCGATCGTTCATAGTCCGATGGTATCCTTCCGCGACGGTACCGCCCTCACCGCCTTTTGCTGGCGCAAACCAGAGATGCGGAGTTTCGCAACATCAATATCATCGGATAATGAGGAATTCCATGCGGACTGACAAGCTGCCATTCCTCGACGAGGATCAGGTGCGAGCGGTGCTCTCCTATGATGACCTGATCCCTGCGATCCGGCAGGCCCTCATGGATTTTTCCGCCGGCCGGGCGCTTCAGCCTGTGCGCACGGTCATGCGTGTGCCTTCCAATACCGGATGGTTCGCTGTCATGCCGGCGATATACGGCGCCGTGATGGGCGCCAAGATGGTTGCGTTCTATCCCGGAAACGTTGCTCTCCAGAAACACACGCATATGGCGATGATTCAACTCTTCCGGTCCGATACCGGCGAGCCACTCGCGGTGATGGACGGCCGGCTGATCACCGAGATGCGAACGGCAGCGGTATCCGCGGTGGCCGTTGACCTTCTCGCCCGTTCTCAACCGAAGGTGCTTGCCATCCTTGGTAGTGGAGTGCAGGCCCGCTCGCACGTCCAGGCGCTCGCCAAAATCCGTTCCTTCCAGGAAATTCGGGTCTGGAGCCGTTCCCCCGATCATGCGCAAACGTTCGCCGCGGAGATAGGGGCGCAGGTGACGACAGCGGAGCAAGCTGTGTCTGGCGCGGATGTGGTTCTGGCCCTGACGAGCTCGCCCGAGCCGATTCTTTTTGGAAAATGGCTGAAGCAGGATGCCCTGGTGTGTGCCATCGGCGCATCCACGCCAGATCGCCGTGAACTCGATGACGAGACGATGCGCGGCGTGGTGTTGGTCGAGTCCCGCGAGGCAGCCCTGCGGGAAGCGGGAGACATTCTTCTCGCGCGTGCGCAGGTGGCCGCCGAAATCGGAGAGGTGTTGAACGGCGCCCAGATCGACCGCCTCGACCGCCCAGCCGTCTTCAAGTCCGTCGGCATCGCAATCGAGGATATAGCGGCAGCAAAACTCGTCTACGACAAATTCACTGCGCGTTGCGGTGCACCCGGCGATGCATAGCAATCGATGAAATCCGGTCTCGCGGCCTCACCTACTCCGCTGGCACACATCCTGGGTCTTGGCTTTGGGGTTGCGGTGATCTTTGGGGGCACCGTGGGGGTGGGCATCCTGCGCCTGCCAGGAACGATCGCCGGACAGCTGCGCAGCTTCTGGCCGATCATGCTGGTGTGGGTTGCGGGTGGCTGTTATGCCCTGCTGGGCGCTGTCTCGGTAGCCGAGTTGGGCGCGGCGATGCCGCAGGCAGGAGGCTTCCATGTGTACGCGAAGCGCGCCTTTGGCGCAGGCGTGGGATTCGCTGTGGGATGGGCGGACTGGCTTAACAACTGCGCGGTAGTCGCCTATGCGGCGGCCGCGGCGGCCGAATACACGGTCGCGCTCGTTCCCGGTGTGGCGTCACGGCAGACGTCGATTGCGCTGGCAGTGTTGTTCTTATTTTGCGCCCTGCACTGGATTGGTTTGCGGCCGAGCAGCTCGATACAAAAGCTGACCAGCTCGGTCACGGCGATCACATTCCTCTCGCTTGCGGCTGCGTGTCTTCCGCATCCCGCGCCGAGCAACGCGCCAACCCTGCGCGATGGATTTGCGCGGAGTGGTGGACTTCTGCAAATGCTGGTGCCGATCGTCGCGGCGCTGCGGGCGATCGTGGTCACCTACGACGGATGGTACGAAGCAATCTACTTCACCGAGGAAGATACGGATGCCGCCAAGCATCTGCCCCGGGCCATGATCGGCGGCGTTGTGCTGGTGATGGGTCTGTATCTGTTGATGAATCTGGCCTTCCTGCATGTTTTGCCGATCCCCGCATTGGCCGCCTCCAGGCTGCCGGCCGCGGATGCCGCAAGCATCGTTTTTCCCGCCTGGAGCGGGCGTTTTGTCACTGTGCTCTCGCTGCTGACGTTGTTGAGTCTGATCAACGCAGTGCTGCTGGGAGCGCCGCGCATTCTGCTCGCGATCGGCCGCGACGGCCTTTTTAGCCAGCGTGCCGTACAAGTGAGCGCGGGCGGCACACCCCGAGCAGCCCTGCTGCTTTCCGCCGCGACTGCTGCCATCTTCATTGCCAGCGGCAAATTCGAAGACATCATTGCGGCCGCGGCCATTCTGGTTGCGGCGCTCTACTGCGTCAACTACATCGCGGTTCTGGTCCTGCGGCGGCGCGAACCGGAAATGGCACGGCCCTTTCACGCATGGGGCTACCCCCTGACCACAATTCTGGTCCTTTCTTGCTCGCTGATCTTCCTCATCGCCGCGGTGCATGATGATCTTGTCAGTGCGTTGCGAGCCGCAATGCTGCTGGCGGTGGCAGCTCCGGCGTATGCATGGATGCGTTGGCGGCGGCGAGTGCCGGGCCGAAGCTGAACGCAACTGTGAAACCATCGCCTAAGAGGACTCGCCACGTGTTCAAGAATGCAATCGTTCGCATCCCTGGAAGTAATTTTGCCCAGGGACTCACCACCGTCTGGTTGGGAGTTCCGCGCTTTGACGGAGTGCTTCAGCAGCATGCACGCTATTGCGAAGCACTGCGGGAATGCGGCCTCACGATCACGGCCCTGGACGCCGATCTCGATTATCCTGACTCGACGTTTGTGGAAGACACCGCTGTGCTGACCGCGCGCAGCGCGATCTTGACGCGGCCGGGAGCTCGCAGCCGCGAGGGCGAGGTCGCCGCGATACACCAAACCATCAGCAGCTTCTTTCCAGCCCCGCTGGAGATTGAGGCGCCTGGGACTCTGGACGGAGGCGACATTTGCGAGGCTGAAAATCACTTCTTCCTCGGCCTATCGCATCGCACCAATGAAGAGGGGGCCCGCCAGTTGGCTGTCCATCTGGCCCGTCACGGCTACACTTCTTCCGTGATCGATGTCCGCGGAATGACCAGCATTCTTCACCTGAAAAGCGGTATCGCTTACATCGGCAACAACACCCTGGTGGTGATTGAAGAGATGGCGGGCAATCCGCTCTTCCAAAGCTATGAACGGATTCGGGTGGCGGTGGAAGAGAGCTATGCAGCCAACTGCGTTCGCGTCAATCAACGTGTGCTGGTGGCAGCCGGGTATCCGCAGTTCGCGGCGGAACTCGCTGCTCGTGGATTCAACCCTCTGGAACTTGAGATGTCAGAGTTTCAGAAGATGGACGGCGGCCTCAGCTGCCTTTCCTTGCGGTTCTAACGCGGAGTTCGCACCGGGGCCCAAAGCCCCGTCCGCGAATCCCGATGCAACGGCCGCAAGAGCCAGAGGAATCACTCCACGAGCGACGGTTTCTTCCAGGAGAAGTGCCGGCCGATAATCCCTTTGACGATCAGGTGGTCTGTGCCTGCCGTGGGACCGACACCTACGCCGAAGTTGATCTCCCACTTGGGCGAAACGTTCAGGTCAGTGACTAAAAAGATCTGTTGCTGTTGCATATGCAGAGAATCGAATGCGCCCAGCCGGCCATAATCGGCGTAGTATTCGGCTCCGCCGCTGATCTGCTTGGTGAAGTCGTAGCTGACCTTCGCGGCCGGAGAAAACCCGGCGCCCTGGGCGACGTCCGGACCATGCCAGGTACGTTCCAGCGCGGGGTTCACGGCGAAATACCAGCGGCCCAGGGACTTGTCGGCAATCGGCCGTATCTCCCAGGTCCAGGTATCGGGCGAATACACCGCCCGCTGGTAGCCAACCTCCGTCGATAGACTCACGCCTATCGGCCAGTGCCACGAATCAGGCACACGCACACGTGGGCGAATATGGTCCCCCACCCACTGCACGCCGTGCCCGTTCTGCTCGCTGGTAAAGATGTAGAAGCCCACTTCAGACCAGCTGGTGAGTCCCTGGGTGATCTCGATGGTCTCGTGTTCCTGATGATTGGTGGGATACACTCCGTCGATCACGTGCTTCTGCCCCTCCGGAGTGTAGTTGGAATGGAGCTCAACCATGGTGCTCTTTGGTTCCACCGTGTCCGCGCCGTAGACCTGGATCTCGTAGTTGCCCTGGGCACGAGCCGGGACCGCACCGCAGATCGCGCCAAAGCCCAGCAGAGCGGCGATCCAGCAAAGCGGCCATGGGCAAAAATTACGCATATCGAAAGAGCATCATGAAGCCCGCATCCATGTGATTCTGCTGGTGGCAATGAAAGAGCGTTGGTCCAGGATTGTTCGCGGTGAACTCCACATCAACCTGGGTATTTGCTTCCACCAGCAGCGTATCTTTCACGATGCCGTGGGTTTCCGGATGATCGGGCACGCGGCGCAGCTCGAAGCTGTGGCGATGCAGGTGGACGGGATGATCATTGTTACTGCGATTGATGAACGAAAGACGATAGCGTTGCCCCGCGGTCAAGATGGGGCTGTTTGTCTCCGGGTAGGACTTACCGTTGATGGCCCACCGATCCATTGCTCCGTGTCCGGCAAATTTGGATTCGAAGAGCAGCGGAATCGCCACCGCGCTCGCCGGTTGCGGGGGCGGCGGGTCAACCGCGGCGAACGGCAGATAGTCCCAGGAAAGTTCGCTGGGCTGGTCCCATCGCGGCTTTCCGCTACTCCCGGCGTACTCGACCCCGATGCCCATGCCAGCCGCCATGATGTGCTTCCGCACCTCGCCCATCACCCATACGCCCGGATTGTTCATCTCGACCAGAGCGCTAACGCGCTCGGCGGGAGCCAGGCGGAGCATTGAGAGGGTGCGCGGCTGCGGCACCTTGTTGCCATCGAGCGCGATGACTTTGAACCGATGACCGGCCAGAGCGATCCAATGGACTTCGCTGGGGCTGGAGTTGAGAATATGCATAATAACCTGCTGGCCAGATTTGACCCGTAGCGGTTCGCCGAAGCCCAATACGCGGCCATTGATGGTCGAGACCTCGTAGACGGGGTCCATGGAACCATCGCCGCTCGAGAGCAGCTCGCCGTCCCAATCATGCAGGGCAAGAAAGATCTCCTGGTCATATTGCGCCGGATGGTCGCGAGGTTCGATGAGCAGGAAGCCATGCTGGCCGGTGTATTGGCCTTTGTGGAGATCTTTGCCGGCAAAGGTATGGGTGTGATACCAGCGGAAGCCTGAGGGACGCGGCGTAAACGTGTAGCGGGCCCGGCCCCCGGCCGGGATCAGCGGCGTACCCTCTTCCATGGCGCCGTCCACCTCCGAGGGCAGGAAGAGGCCATGCCAATGAACCACTTCGCTGTTCCCGGTCTGGTTGATGACATCGATGGTGACCGGTTGACCTTCTTTCAGGCGCAGCAACGGACCGGGGACCTGGCGGTTATACGCGATCGTCTTGATGGTTCGGCGCGGGGTAGCCTCGAGCGCATAGGCAGCGATGTCGATGGTGTAATCGGCGGGAGCGAGTTGCTGGCCGAGAGCGGCCAGAGCCGCGGAAGCCACGGCCATGCCGGAAAGCTTAAGAACTTGTCGCCGGGTAGCCAAGCCTCATCCTAACAAAATGCGCGCGAGCCACCCGGCGAGCAAGAGAAGACGCGCTGGGCCGCATCTCACAGGCGAAAGGGCCGATACTGAGGGATATGGATTCGACAGAAAAACGAGAGTCACCCAGCAGAATTTATCTTGGGTATAAGCGGCCGTTGTTGGTAGCGGCGGCCGCGCTGTTCGCCGCGGTCTGCGCAGGGCCGGTCACTGCCCCCGCGCAGGCGGTGGCAGATTTGCGCAGCGATACCATCCTCGATCATCTGAATGCGGTGATTGACTGGTACAGGCATGCCTTGACGCGCGTGCAGACGGTGGGCCTGCCCAGCGATGCCATGTACCAGTTCAATGCGCAGAGCATGGCATCCGAGGCCGCGCAACTGGCCTTCCAATCTGCCCAGGCCGAAGCGGCGCTCATTCCCGCCGCCATGCCGGCCGGCGGGGGCGCCGGCGAGACAACCTCGCAGCAGAATATTGCCAAACTGCAGAGCGATTTGGACGCTCGCATCAGCGTGCTTAAGGCACAGATCAGCGCTCTCGACCAGCAGATCCCAGGAGCCCGCAAAGCCAAGCTGCAGGACCTGACGGCGCAGAAAGACCGTGCCCAGGGCGAACTGGAGTTGCGCAACGCGATGCGCGGCGCGATCGATCAGATGGCCAAATTCATCAGCACGAATGGCGAGAGCAGCACGGGTGGCCTGGAAGGCAGCATCAGCGAACTGCGGCGTTCCGCTCCGGAACTCGCAAACGCAAACGCCGCCAAGACCGTAGTCAAGCCGCCCAGCGCCCCCGATGCGATGCCCGCCTCCACCGGCTTGATTGGCGAAGTGGTAGCGGTTTATGAGCAGCTCCAGGCCATGCACCGGATCAGCCTGATGCTGCAGGAAACCGCCCGCGTGCAGCAAGCGGCCCTGCAACTCAAGAGCCCGCTTCAAGCCACTCTGCAGGCCACCATTCAGCAAGGGACGCAACTGGCAAGCGACTCCAATAGCCCCCAGACCCCCACGCAAACGGCGCCGGCGCCATTGAAACCAGGGCAGCCGGCGCTGTCCGACCAGACGCGCCGGCAATTCGACCTCCTGGCCGCGCGATTCAAGCAAATCGCGAGCGCAACGCTTCCCCTGAGCCAGGAGATCATCCTGCTCCAACAGAGCAGCGCCAATTATCTGCAGTGGCGGCAGTCCATCGCCCACGAATCCAACGTCATTCTGCGCAGCATTTTCTTGCGGGTGGTGGCGATAGCCTTCGCCATCGGCATCATTCTCCTGCTTTCCGAGATCTGGCGCCGCATTACCTTCCGCTATGTCGCCGACGTGCGGCGGCGGCGGCAGTTTCTTCTCCTGCGCCGGATTGTGATCGGCTTTTGCATGGGCATCGTGCTCATTCTTGGGTTTGTGAGCGAGTTTAGCTCGCTGGCCACCTTTGCCGGCTTCATTACCGCCGGTCTTGCCGTTGGCCTGCAGACTATTCTTCTTTCCGTCGCGGCCTATTTCTTTCTAGTGGGCAGATGGGGAATCCGCGTGGGCGATCGCATTAGCGTCGCCGGGGTCACGGGGGATGTGGTCGACGTCGGGCTGGTTCGCCTCTACCTGATGGAACTGGCGGGGACAGGCGTGGACCTGTACCCTACCGGCCGCATCGTGGTCTTTTCCAACGCTGTTCTCTTCCAGGCGACCACGCCGCTCTTCAAACAGCTGCCGGGGTCGGAGTATGCCTGGCACGAGGTGGCCGTCGCCTTGAGCCCAGGTGGTAAGTACAAGCTGGTGGAAGCGCAACTCCTGGAGGCGGTCCATTCCGTGCATACGAACTATGGGGAGGTTCTGCAGCGGCAAATGGGCACAATGGAACGCCGCACTGATATTCAAATGAAGGTGCCGGAACCACACGGGCAATTGCAGTACACCGACACCGGCCTGGAGTACGTGGTGCGCTACCCGGTGGGATTGCACCAGGTTGCGGAGGCAGACGAGAAGATCACTCGCAAACTTGTGGAACTGCTGGAACAGCAACCCGAGCTGCAGGCGAGTGTCTCAGGCTTCCCGAAGATTCGCGCGGCGGTCAAAGGATGAAGGCCAGGACGAATTCCCCCTGGAAAATCGATTGACACAAGCCCCGGCGATTCCTACCCTCATAACATGGAAGTTCATTTCCCCAACGACCTGCAAACAAAGCTTATCCGGCTTGCTGCCCAACAGGGCCGCGACAGCAGTTCTCTTGTGGTGGAAGCTGTCGAGCGCATGGTTGACTACGACGAGTGGTTCCGGCGGGAAGTGGAGAAGGGCCTGGCGGTAGCAGACCGGGGGGAGTTCGTCGAGCATGAGCAAGTCCGTAAACTTATTGATAGCCGGTATCCCGGCTGATGCGGATTCGCTGGACGGAACTTGCACAGCGTGACTTCACAAACATCTGCGATTACACCGAAGAACAAAACGGCCCGGCAGCCGCCCGCCGTGTTGCGTTGCGAATCTACGAAGCCATCGACCTGCTAGTACAGTTCCCAGGCCGTGGCCGTCCGGGTCGCAAACCCGACACACGTGAGCTGATATTTACGGGCTTGCCCTTTCTGGCTGTTTATCGCCTGCGCGAGGATGTGATTGAAATCACTCGTATCCTGCACGGCGCGCAGAAGTGGCCCTGAAACATGTATCAAACGCGCTCGAACAGAAAGCTTCGTAAATACGCTCTCTCCGGTGTAGACCGGCTAGAGAAATGCTCTAAGGCGCCGTCTCCGCCGCATCCAGCATGGCAACGGCCTCCCGCACGCTGAGATTGGACGGTACCGGCTGGAAAGCGGAGCGCACCACGCGTTGATCCTTGCTGATGGTTTTGAAGAGAACCATCCGTCCCGAGACGTGGACGTCCACCAGGACGGTTTTCCACCGAGTATGGCCAACCTGTTCCCGCCCGATCTGAAAGGTTCCCCCCCTATCGATACGGCCTAGCAGGCCAAAGCCGAAATCGACCTCCGCAAAAATGTGCGCATCCAGATACACCAGCCGCTTCTGCTGCGGCTGAATCAAAATCTCGCCCGCGAGAGCGTGATAGACACGGGCCTCGTAGGTCAACGGATTGAAGGCAGGGTTCGGCCGGAACGAAAGCCGCAGATTGCCGTCCTTCATGCCGTCGTAGGCGTACAAGAAGGCGTCGGGCATGGCAGCTATGAGCCGCTGCAAGCGCTGCTCGTCAGCCCGGTATTCCTGCTCCATATGGGCCTGCTCGGCGGGATTCCGCAGCAAGTTGTTGAGGCGCTCGGTTTCCTTCTTCTGCCCTGCCTCGTCGAGCGGCCGGCCCGGGCGCGCGAGCACCCGGAACACAGGTCCTGACACGGTCTCAATCTCCTGCTCGACCGTGGTCTGGGATGCCACCCGCTTCTCCACCCGGTATTGCCACAGGCTGACTTCCCGGCGTTCCTGCAGCTCGTTGAAGACGACGTCTTTGACCAGGTCATGGGCAGATTGGGCCGGGCTTTGCCCCCGGAGGGCAGGCACACCGCACAACAGCAGCGCCCCGGCGACGGGGAGGATGGCTCTTATCATGTGCCTTGTTACACTCAACTCATGCTAGATGAGACTACATTCCGCCGCCACTGCGATGCCGCGATGGATGCCCTCAAGAAAAGCCTCATCGACGCCGAGGAAGAGGGCGGTTTTGAAGTCGAAGAACAGAATGGCGTGCTCAATATCCTGTTCGACGAGCCGCCAGGCAAATTTGTGATCACGCCCAATACGCCGCCGCGCCAGGTGTGGATTTCCGCGCTTTCCACCAGCTTCAAGCTGGACTGGTCGGATGCGGCAAAGAGCTTTGTGCTTCCCAAAACCGGTGAAACGCTGGCAGCGGTCGTAGACCGGGTGATCAAGGAACATCTGGGGTCCTCGCCGGTAACCCTAAACTGAAAAACGGATCTCCTATTGCGGTGAATCACGAAGATACGTGAAGAGTGGCTTTTCTTGACGGAAAAGCCACGTGAGATAAAGTGGCTCCGGTGTACAGCTATAGGAGATCCTGTTTCGGCCGATGCGTAAAACGCTCTCCGTCGCCATTATCACGCGCAATGAAGAAGCCAACCTCGAGCGCACCCTGGGCAGCATCGCCTGGGCCAATGAGATCGTGGTGGTGGATTCCGGCTCGAGCGATCGAACGGAGGAGATTGCCCGCAGCTTTCGCGCCCGGTTCTTCCTCGAAGAGTGGAAGGGTTTCGCCGCCCAGAAGAACTCCGCGCTCGAAAAATGCTGCTGTGACTGGCTGCTCTCGCTGGATGCGGACGAAGCCCTGAGCGACGAACTGGCCAAAGAGATCTGGGAACTGCTTGACGGCGATCCGCCGTTCGATGGGTACGCGCTTCCGCGGCGGAATCTCTTTCTCGGGCGCTGGATGCGCTTTGGCGGCTTCTATCCCGACCCCAAGCTCAGGCTCTTTCGCCGCGGCGCGGCCGAGTTCGAAGCGCGCCCGGTGCATGAAACGCTTCACTTTGTGGGCAAGGCCGGCCGCCTCTCCGGCGATATCGTGCACGATGCCTATCCCACCATGGCGGCCTACATCGAACACATGGACCGCTACAGCACGCTGGGCGCAGAGCAGGCGGTGAGCGTGGGCAAGTTCGGCCGCAGACTGCCGGCATTCGCGGCCAACGTCCTGCTGAACCCTGTGGCCACATTTGTCTACAACTACTTCTTTCGACTGGGATGTCTGGATGGACGCGAAGGCCTGTTGCTACATCTGTATCACTCGGTCTACGTGAGCTGGAAGTATGCCAAGGCTTGGGAGCGGGCGCGCCTTCGCTAGTGGATCACCCCTCTAATTAGCGATGACTTGTTAGCGGGTATCTCGAGAGAGTCAGATATCGAGATCTGCGAGTTGCCCGATGAGCAAAGCTTCGAGATAAGCCGCTAACTCGTTCACACCGAAGTCGCCCATTTCCCACCTTTCGTCCGCAGCCTTGAGCGCAGCGTAGTAAGGTGCACGGTTTTCCCGGATACGCTCCGGAACGATTTTCTTTCCACTTAGCAACCTGCCCTGCTTCATGCAGATAAGGTAATAGCAAGCGGCCCGCGCTGTTCTCCCATTTCCTTCCACGAAGGGATGAATCCAATTAATCCTCCACAGGGCATATGCCGGAACGAGCGTCGGATGGTCTATAACAGTCCAGTTTTCATGGATGACCGAGATGAGGCGGTCCATTTCATCAGGCACGTCTCTGAAATGTGGCGGGCGGTGATTCCCAACGTAAATAGGGCCTTGACGGTAACGCCCACCAAACTGCGCTATGTTGGCTACCGCAGCCGCATTCAACGCCCAGAGTGTGTATTTGTCGAAGGCTTCGATGCCTTTAGAAAACCTTATCTCGATACAGTTAAGAAGGAGATCGTATTGCCTCAAGAGATTTTGCTCTTGGATTTTTACAAACAGTTCGGGAGAGTCTTTCTCTCTAACGGACATATCTGGATAGGGCCGGCGAACGTACAGGCCCTATTCACCTCAATATAGCAATCTGACGTGTTTTGAGGATTGCCTTACGCTTTCTTTCGTTATTGCTTCTGAGCCCAGCCCGTTGCCGAATGCAAAACTGATCCTTTGCTCGCGTAGTTCATCTTCCGTCACTTCGCTTTCACGTGACGACTCCAAGAGGCGCGTCAGTGCTTCGTTGACTTCTGGCACTTCTGGAAATTGTTTACGATCTGCCATATTCCCCCCGGTCGTCGATAGCCAATCTTATGACATACCCGTCGTTGGGGTGTCGAATGTTTTGAAGAACATGATCTGCCAATATGTAAACAGATCCATGTCGCCCTGTTCTTATTTTACCAAGGCCTATGGATTCAAGGGATCTAGCGCGTTCGCCGGTTGCTCTGCCCGGGGGAACACGCCTATGCTGATCAGTTTGCTTCGCGGTGAGGGGTAACGATGACGCAGGATGACGGCAAAGGAGACGAACCGAACCAGAACAAGGCAGTCACGGCAGATCTTTTCGCTGGCCGTCATCCCTCCGCGGCGGAGCAGGCATGGGCTTCGACCACTCTAGCCGACGCGCTCGAAACCCATCCCGAGCAGCCCATCGGCGCTCCCGGGGGCAGCAACCGCGACCAATGGGGCCGGGCGCGTTTCACCAGCCTCTCCGGC
>PLZN01000598.1 GCA_003152195.1 Acidobacteriaceae bacterium | reverse complement strand
AGCCTCGACCGGAATCACATCCTGCGCCTCAACCCCGTCCTGAATCGCGGCCTGCCCCGCAGCCTCGACCGGAATCACATCCTGCGCCTCAACCCCGTCCTGAGTCGCATCCTGCGCCACCGCAGCAATCACATTCGCAGGCGAGCCAGCAATCGCGACCCGCGCCTCATCGGCAGGAATCTCATTCTGCCCCGCAGCGTCAACAACAGGAGAGCCGCCGCCCAGGATAGCGCATCGCTAGAACAAGTCAGGAATGGTGTGGAAGGCGATGCGCGTGGGCGCGGCCTTGAAGGCGGTCAGCATGGTGGCCGGAGCCAGCGTGCTCATGCCGTACTTGTTGTTGATGGCGTCCATGGCTGCTAACAATTTCGTCCGGCTCTGCTCGTCTTCGAGCGAGTCGAAGAGATTCAGCGAGTGCAGACGGTCGGGAACCAGGCCATTCAAATGCACGCCGATAAAGTAGGGGTGCTCATAGTCCTTGCCGGACGGGCGGGATTTCCAAAGGCGTTGCAGGGCGGAGATAAGCGTGGGATTGTCCTGGCACTCGTTGAGCTTGATTTCGCCGTGCCAGCCCCGCGTGGGCACGCCGAAGCGCGAGACGGGAGCATTTTCCCCGCGCGGCACCGCAAAGCCGACAGCGAGGCCGATGGCGCCGGCCCACAGTCCGTGAGACCGCAGCCGCATGGCCGCCTTGTGCAGCAGCTTGTGAGCCACGGCGTAAGCCTTCTCCGCGGTGCGCATTTCAGGCGCCAGCACATGCTGGTGGCTCAGCGACTTCAGATGCTCGGTCTCCGACATATCGAAGTCCTCGCCTCTGAGCCAGTGACCCATCCGCTCGCCCCACACGGAGCCCCATAACTGTCCCATCTGCTCGCAGTCGAGGGCCATCAACTCGTCCATGGTGTGAATGCCTTTTTCATTGAGCCGCTTTTCGGTGCGCGCGCCAATGCCGGGCAGATCGCGCAGGGTGAGCTGGTGCAGCGCCTCAGGCAAAATGTCGAGGGTGAGAGCCACCAGTCCGTCAGGCTTTTCCATATCGCTGGCCACTTTAGCCAGATACCGATTCGTGGCCAGGCCTACGGAGCTGCGCAGCATGGGCCCTACGCGCTCCTGTATCGTTCGCTTGACGCGAAGGCACAATTCCAACGCCGCCAGCAGCGGTCGTTCGCGGCCCACCAGCCGGCAAGCCATCTCGTCGATGGACATGACCGACGTGACCGGTAGACAAGACTCGACTGCTTCCACTACCCGATGGTGGTAGTCCACGTAAAGCTCATGCCGCGCCTCAACCAGCGCGATGCCCGGGCAGAGCCGCTTGGCCTCGCCGACCTGCGTTCCGGTGCGCACTCCGTATTGCTTGGCCTCGTAGCTGGCGGCGATGCAACAGGTGGTATCCGCCAGAAGCGGCACCACGGCCACGGGCCGGTCTCGTAATTCCGGCCGTAGCTCCTGCTCCACCGAGGAAAAGTAGGAGTTCAGATCCAGAAACAGCCACTGCAGCCTGGGATCCCCCGTACGGAACGTATTGGTTGGCGTGTTAGTCACAGGGCCTGGGATTTGCCTGTATCGCATTTGCTACTTGCGGTGCTAAGCTTCGCCCATCTCTCAGTTTCGAATGTGGACGTACCTAGCCCAAAAAGGGAATCCACTCCGGAAAATATTTTGTATCCTGGAAAACCTTCCCCCGGGATTCAGGTTTCATAGAGAGGTGGAGCAACAACATGCTTTCTCTACATTTACACACTTTCGCACGCTGGCTTTTCCAGTTCGAGTCGTATGGCCCGGCAATTATGGTCACGATAGGAGCGGCCTTGCTGTTGGCTTGTGGTATCGGTGCGGCCTGCTCGCCATGTAAGGAAAAGGACGAAGTTTTTCACCGCCAGGTTTTCTAAGATCGACGTGTCCGTCGAAGCGTTTCCCTCCGCGAGTTCCTGCCTATTTTTTGCGCTCTTTTTCTTTTTTGGCCCGTCCCGCAATTGAGTAGTGGGTGCCCATCCTTGCTGAACGGACTCACGGTACAGCTTTCAGTTGCGGCTTGCCTTTCTCTCCCAATTCCACGTAGCCCATCGGATGGTGGTGGTCGTGGGTAAACAGAACCAGCCATTGCTCCGGGATAGCCCGGCTCAAAAAGCGCTTGCGCTGTTCAATGCAGGTAAGTGGGTAGAGGTCATAGCCCATCACCCAGGTGGCGTCCAGGTGCGCGCTGGTAGGAATCAGGTCGGAGATGTAACATGCGCGGCGGTCGCCTGAATCGAGCATCACCGCCATCATCTGCGCCGTATGCCCAGGAAAAACCTCGACGGAAACGCCGGAAACGATCTCTATCTGGCCTCCGCTTGGGGGTTCGATCAGAGTCATCTGCCCGCTGGCGATGAGGGGATCGTAATTTTCGCTGATATAGCTGACGGCATCGCGCTCCAGCTGCAGATGGCCGTGCTCCACTTCTCCGCGATGGGCGAAGTAGCGGGCATTGGGAAACGTGGGCACGACGCGGCCGTCTTCCTTCCGCGTGGTATTCCATCCGCAGTGGTCGAAGTGCAGGTGGGTGTTGATCACGATGTCCACTTCTTCCGGCCTGATCCGGGCGGCCTGGAAGCTCTTCAGCAAGAGCTGCCTGGCGTCGAAGATGGTCCGCAGCTTTTCCGGCAGCTTGTTACCGATACCGGTCTCAATCACCACCGTATGTTTGCCCGTGCGCACGACGACGGTGTTGGTTCCCAGCAGAATCTGGTTCCGCGCATTGGGCGTCGCACGCTTCTCCCACAAAGGCTTGGGCACTACGCCGAACATGGCGCCGCCATCCAGCAGATAAGGGCCATCGGTCAGGATAGTCAGTTCCAGGTCACCCAGTGTGGTTTGGCCGCGGACCAACTCATGGGTGGTGCTGGTTTCCGCAGGATGGCTCACGGCGTTTTTTCCCCTTCCGGCTCCATGAGATAACGCTCAAAATGCGCCAGAATTCGGCTGTAAAGGTGGGTTCTCGCTTCGGGTCCGCTGATGCCGTGGGTCTTGCGTGGATAAAGCTGCAGATCGTACGGGATGCCGGCATCGATCAGTTGCTGAATGAACTGGATCGAGTTCTCGAAGTGTACGTTGTCGTCTCCCGTGCCCTGCACCAGCAGCAGGCGCCCCTTCAGATTGGCCGCGCTGTTCAAGACGGAATCATCGCGATAGCTGTCAGCGTTGGAGGCGGACAAGCCCAGGTACCGCTCGGTGTAGATGGAGTCATAGTCTTCCCAGTTGGTAACCGGAGCCCAGGCGACGCCAGCGCGAAATCGGTCGCTATGCGTCATGGCGTAGAGGGTGAAGGTGCCGCCCCAGCTGGCGCCCCACCAGCCCAGCCGCTTGGCATCCAGCTGGGGATAGCTGCGTAGCGCCTGATCGAGCGCCGCGATCTGGTCGCCCAACTGCACCGGCCCAAAGTCGTGATAGGCTGCCTGGGCGAAATCGCGTCCGCGGCCCTTCATGCCGCGGTTGTCCACATGCAACACGGCGAAGCCACTCTGCACCAGCACTTGATCGAAGAGACGCTGGCCGGCATTCCATTTGTCCGTGACCGTCTGCACACCCGGGCCGCCGTACGGATTGACAATCAAAGGAACGCTTGCAGCCGCTGTCCTGTCTGGAGGCAGCACCAGGGTGCCGTACAGGGTGGTGGTGCCATCCGCTGCTTTCCATTCCAGTTCGAGAGGTGGCGTCAAAACAGCATCCACTTGCGGTGCCTTCCAGATGGTCTGGCAGTCGGTCTGCCGGCGGCAAAGATCCACCACCGGCGGCGTAGTGGCCGAGGAGATCGTGTCGGCATAGAAGTTCGTGTTGGGCGAGAAGAGCGGCTCGTGCCAACCTCCAAAGCGGCTCACCTGGTGCTTGCCCTCTCCATTCAAGCCGACGGCCCAAATCTGCTGCTGGCGCGGGTTTCCCTCGTTAGAAAGGTAATAGACGGTCCGCGTCACCTGGTTGACCGCTGAGATTTGCGATACGTCCCAATTGCCGCCGGTCAGTTGCTTCACCAGGCTGGCTTCGGCAGCCAATGGGTTCGTCCCGTCAAAGCCATAGAGATAAATATGGTGGTGCCCATCCCGCCAACTGGTGAGCAGGAAGTTGGAGGCGAAGAAGGTCACATCATATGAGGCATCCAGGAACTTGCCGTCCGTCGTGGTCAGCACCGGCTTCACTCCGTCGGTCGAGAGATCGGCGAAGTACAGGGTCATCTTCTGGTGATTGCGGGCCAGGGTCTCGATCCACAAGGTCTTGCCATTCAGCCACCCGAAGCGCGGAATGTAATCGTTTCCGTTTTCGATGGGAAGGTTGATCCACTTGGTCCGTCCGCCATTGGCGCCGACCACCCCCACACGCACGATAGGGTTCGGATCACCTGGTTGCGGATAACGCTGGCGATCCACCGTCGCATGGGTGGGGATCCAGTCCTCGATGGGATACTCCGGTACTGAACTTTCGTTCATCTGGAGGTACGCCACCCGGCGCGAGTCGGGCGACCAGAAGTAATTGCTGCGCACGTCGAGCTCTTCTTCGTATACCCAATCCACTTCGCCATCCAGCAAAGTGTCATTTTGCGAGTCCGTCAACCGCAAGGCCGCGTTGCTGTCTCGCAGTTTGCGCACATAGAGATTGTGATCACGAATGTATGAGAGGTAGGCTCCATCGGGAGAGAACTTGGGATCATCTCCACTGCCGGCGCCGGTCAATGCCACCTGCACGCCAGTCTTGGTCGCCAGATCGAAGAACCATAGCTGCCCACTGGAATCGAATAACACATGTTTCGAGTCCGGCACCCACATGTAACTGGCCTGGTGGTAACGGGTGCGATTGTTGCGGTCATGCTCGGAGCTGACGGGCGCATTGAGAGCGATCATCCTATCGCGGTCGATTAGAACCTGCGAGATACCCGTCCCGCCTTCGGCTGCCAGCAGATCGCCTTGGTCGCCGATGTAGCTCAGCCGAGCGCCATCTGGACTCCACGCAAGGCCCTTCGGCGGAAGTGTTGCTTGCTCCTTGCCATAAATCTGTTCAACCGTCACCGGCTTGGTTGCTGCTCCCGGGCCGGCTGCCAAGGCCGAAAGGCCACAGGAGAACGCAAGAACCAGGACGGATCGCATCAGTTTCAAAAGATGGCTCCAGCAGGAGGGTTCTGAGCCTGCAGTGTATCGCACGCTCCAGTAGCATTACCTGGAGAGCCCGCTGGTTAGCATCCTGCCCGTGTGCCAGCGGCTGCGGCTGGTTTACGATTGACGTGCTAGACTGCAGGTACCGCATGGATGTTCAAATTGAGTCGCTGGTCCGGTTGCAGCAGGTCGATATTCAGATAACCCAACTGCTGGAAACCATCGCTGCCTCGCCCCTGCATCTGCGTTCCATCGAAGAGAAACTTCAGCAGCAAAAGATGGCCGTGGAGCAGGCGGAAAAAGGCGTGCTCGCCGAAGAGATCCGGCGCAGAAGGCTGGAAAGCGATCGCAAGGACCAGCAGCAAAAGCTCATCAGATACCGCGAGCAGTCAGACAGCGTGAAGACCAACGAGCAATTCCATGCCCTGCAGCATGAGGTTGGATTCGTGGAAGCGGAGATTCGCCGCATCGAGGACGAGGAGCTCACCAGCATGATCAAGAGTGAGACGCTCGAGAGCCAGCGGGCCGAGGCCCGGAAGGCATCCGCTCTGCAGGCGAAGCTGGTCGATGAAGAAAAAGAGGGGGTTCGCGTTGCCTCCCTGCGGCACCAGGAAGAGCTGGCTAAGCTGGAGAAGGAACGGGCTAAGCTGCGCAAAGGGGTGAAGGAAGCCCTGCTTGCCCAATACGACCGCATCGCTTCCTCCTCGCGCAAGACTGCGCTCGCGCGTGCCGCCGGGCAGCGCTGCCTCTCCTGCCAGATGTCCTTGCGCCCGCAGTTCTGGAACCAGGTGAGGGAAGGCACGCTGCTGAACTGCGAGAGCTGCGGCCGATTGCTTTACTTCGACCCCAGTCTGGTCATTACTCCCCAAGCAAGGGCTTAGCTCTCAGGAATGAAACGAATTGCTGTCGACATGGACGAGGTGCTGGCAGACGCCCTGAGCGAACACCTCACCCGGTACAACCGCGACCATGGCGAACTGATCACCAAAGCCCAACTGCACGGCAAGTGGCTATGGGATGTTGTCTCTGCTGACCGGCACGAGCGCTTGGAAGGGTATCTCCGCAGTGAGGACTTTTTCGAGGACCTGCCGGTTCTCGCGGACAGCCAGGAGGTTCTGCAGAAGCTCAGCGAACACTATGAAATCTTTATCGCCACCGCGGCAATGGAGTTTCCCAACTCCTTCGGGCCTAAATATCGCTGGCTGAGACGCCACTTTCCTTTCATTCCGCCCACAAACTACGTCTTCTGCGGCGACAAGAGTATTCTGCTTGCCGACTACTTAATCGACGACACCTTCCGGCATTTTGAACGATTCAGGGGCAAGGGAATCCTCTTCACCGCTCCCCATAATGCAGAGATCACCGGCGTTCACCGTGTCGCCGGCTGGCGGGAGATCGAGAAGTTTTTTCTGCCTGTGGGCAGGGCCTAGTTTTTTTCCGTCTTGCCTAGCAAGACAAGTCGGGTACCCATCCTTCGCGGGGTTTGCGAAGGGAAGAAACCCCTACGACTCAGCGTGGTGATTTTCCCTGGAACGGCTGGGCGCCGGAATCGTGCTCGATGCCAGCTTCACGGATGGGCCGTTAGCCGCAGGGCTCTTCGCCACCACTGCCACCCCCAGAGGCCGCAGGTTCATGGCCGGTTGTGGCGACTGCAGCTGGTGCATGGTGACGATGATGGCAATGGCGGACGACTTGCCCGCACAGCGATATCCGTGGGGCGTGCTGGCGTCAAAGTACACACCGTCACCCGCTGTCAGGACATGCGTCTTGTCCGAGTGCCGAATCTCCAGCTCGCCATCCAAGATGTAAAGAAACTCATAGCCGGGATGTACATGAGGGCGGACCTCAACGTTCTTCTTCAGGGGAACAAATTCCGCGTAATACGGATCCAGTTGGCGGTCAGGGACCATGTATCCAAGGCTTTCGAAGTAGTAGGTTGGATCGTCCACGCCAGTCTGGGGCAAGCGAACACGCTCCTTCTTGCGATGAATCCGGAAGAGCGTGTGCGGCTCCGTTTCAAAGAAGTAGGAGAGGTCTTTGCTGAAGACCATCGCCACCCGTGCCAGGTTGCGCAGCGTCGGCACCACGCGGCCGGTCTCCAGTTGTGAAAGGAAACTGGCGGACAGGCCGGTATGCCGGCCGAGTTCGACCAACCCCATTGATTTCTTCAGACGAAGCCGCTTAATGCGCTCGCCGATGCGCTTCTCGGCGATGAAGGACTCTGCACTGGCGGGATCGATCTGAGAACTCGCGGCTTCCTCTTTGCTATCCATGGCACAACTCCTTCTTGCTTAGACTCGTCCGATGAGAGACTGCTCAAATGTTTCTGGAGCTGAAATAGTTTTGCCTTCTATGAACATTATCGCAAAACTTCACAAGGTAAGCCAGTCAAGCAAGGAGGGTAAAGGGATGAGTGAGGACCGAATTCTGTTGACTGGATCATCGGGTCTTATCGGTACTTCGTTAGTACGTAGTCTGATGCGCAAACGGATCCCGATGGTTTCCCTAGTCCGGCATCCATTGCCTGAGGCCAGACCCCGTTACGCGGGTTCCGACCGCGTTTCCAGTGAACTGTGGGACCCGTATTCCGCAACTCCGGTGAGCCGTTCCCAACCGTTGGACGGTACCACCGCCGCGGTCCACCTCTCCGGCGCCAATCTCGCGGGGCAGCGATGGACCTCCTCCTACAAAGGTCAAATCCTGGAAAGCCGCGTCAAGCCCACTCACGCGCTGGCCACGGTTCTGGCCGGACTGCGGCCAAAGCCGGCAGTCCTGGTGTGTGCGTCGGCGATCGGAATTTATGGCAGCCGCGGGGAGGAGTTGCTCAGCGAGGGCTCTTTGCCGGGGAGCGGTTTTCTTCCTGAGGTGTGCCTCGCCTGGGAGCAGGCAACCCAGCCGGCCGCCGAGGCGGGGATCCGGGTGGTGCATCTGCGTTTCGGCGTCGTGCTTTCGCCCTACGGGGGAGCCTTGGCGCAGATGCTCCCCGTCTTCCGGGCCGGACTCGGAGGCCGGTTAGGCAACGGCCGCCAGTGGATGAGCTGGGCGGTGCTGCCCGATGTGATCCGGGCAATCGAGTTTGCGCTGCAGACGGCGAGCCTTTCCGGGCCGGTCAATGTGGTGACGCCCAACCCGGTGACGAATTTAGAGTTCACGCGGTCGCTGGGCCGGGTCCTCCAGCGGCCCGCGCTGCTCCACGTCCCCGCCTTTGCGCTCCGGTTAGCTTTCGGTGAGATGGCGGAAGCCACGATCCTTGAAAGTGAGCGGGTCATGCCGGCTTGCTTGCAGGCCGCCGGCTTCGACTTTGAATATCCTGAACTCGAAGCCGGTCTTCGCGCGATTCTGCAAAAGTCATAAGGGGCCTTGGGAGCACAGCCGAGGAGGCACAGTCTAACTTGCGCCTTCCACGCCCATCAGGGGAATGGTTTACGTTGGAAGAGCATGAATCGCAAGCACCTGGCTCCGGACGATCGCGTCAGCTCAGCCATGGCCAAGGTCCTGGGCGGTGCCAGGCCGCTTGCCCTCTGGTTTGCGTTTCTGGTTGCATGCACGATGATTGGCTGCGGGACACCCGGCGCCCCGCTCCCCCCCAGCCTCAGCCTGCCAACGCCGGTCCTGAACCTCTCCGCGATTCGCATCGGCAACTCCGTCCGCCTGACTTGGTCCATGCCGACGCGGACCACAGACAAGGTCGTCCTCCGGCACCCGATCCCGGTGCAGGTCTGCCGCGCGGTCGAAAGCGGCCCCTGCGCGGAGATTGCCAGCCTTACTCTCAAGCCCGGCGCAGCTGGGGAGTACGCCGACGCACTCCCTGCCAATCTCACCCAGGGGCCGGGCCGCCTGCTACGCTACGAGGTTGCATTGCGTAACCATGCGGGTAAATCCGCAGGCCCATCGAACACCGCTTACAGTGCCGCGGGGACCGGTCCAGCCGCTCTCACCGGATTGACTGGCCAGGTGCGACGGGACGGTGTCCTGCTCAACTGGCATCCGGCTACCGAGCCTGAGCAATCCATACTCTTCCGCATCGAGCGCCTGCAGCTGACGGCCGCGGTGCCCGACCAGGCTTCCAAGTCTGCCCTGGCCCCGGTCGCGCCGGCTGCCGCGCAGACACTTGAGGTCCAAAGTAAGGACGGCGTGGACCCGGGCCATGCTGTCGATGCCTCCGCCTTGTTCAACCAGCAATACCGCTACGTGCTCGAACGAGTCGCGACGCTGGCTCTCTCCGGACATTCCGTGGAGGTGCAGGGTCTGCCGAGCGAGGCGGTCGTGATTTCGACGACCGACATTTTTCCCCCAGCCGTCCCCCAGGGGTTGGTCGCCGTTGCCGATGCGGCGGCGGGAGCCATCGATCTCTCCTGGTCGCCCGATAGCGATAGTGACCTGTCGGCTTACCATGTCTACCGCCGCGACATGCATACAGATTTGCCGCCCCAGCGCATCTCTTCCGTGGACACCGAGACCTCATTTCGGGATACCGGAGCACAACCCGAACATGCGTATGCTTACTCCGTCTCGGCCACCGACCAAACTGGCAACGAGAGCGTACGTTCCCCTGAGGTGGAGGAGACTCTACCGAAACCGTAACGCCAGCCTACTATCTTCACTCAGGAGCTTTCTATCCGATGAGATACTGCCGCCTTCAAACCAAGCACGGACCGCAATACGCCGAGGTTGTCGATCGCGGTGGCCGGCTATGGATCGAGCGCCTCATTCCGCCCTTCGAGGAGGGCCCTGCCAGCGATTTCGTCGACTCGGCGATCGATGCCTTCGATCCGCTGCCGCTCGATGACGCGCAAATGCTTGCCCCGGTCGCTCCCTCAAAGATTGTCTGCGTGGGACGCAACTATGGAGAGCACGCCGCCGAACTGGGCAATGAGGTTCCTGCCGAACCGCTGCTCTTCCTCAAACCGCCGTCCGCGATCCTCTCACCGGGCGAAGCGATTCGGATTCCTGCGCTCTCAAAGCGCGTCGACTTCGAGGGCGAGATCGCGGTGGTTATCGGCACCCGGTGCAGCCAGATCGGTCCGGATGAGGACCCAACCTGGTACATTCGCGGTTACACCCTGGCCAACGACGTGACGGCGCGAGACCTGCAGAAGAAAGACGGCCAGTGGTCCCGCGCCAAGGGCTTTGACACTTTTTGTCCCGTCGGCCCGCTGGTCACGGACGAAGTGGACCCCGCCACGGGTCTCGGCATCACAACCCACCTCAATGGGGAGCTGCGCCAAGACGGTAATACGCGTGATTTAATCTTCCCGATCGACCATCTGCTGCGCTATATCACTGCGGCCATGACGCTCTTTCCAGGGGACTTGATCCTTACTGGCACCCCCGCCGGGGTGGCTCCCATGCAGCCCGGCGATCGGGTGGAGATTACGGTGTATGGGATTGGAACGCTGATGAATCCAGTCCTGTGAGTGCAAACGAGAACGGCATGGATGGGCTGGCTTGATCGGGACCATCTCTGAAGACCCATGAAACCTATCGCAATTTTAAGAATCTCAACAACCTAGAGCTTTACACTGAAGGATGTAAGCAAGGAGATCTCACATGGCCAAGACACTGCTCGAACAGCTTCGCGAAATGACGGTGGTCGTCGCCGATACCGGGGATATTGAATCCATTGAACAATTCAAACCCCAGGACACTACGACCAATCCCTCTCTTCTCACCACGGCCGCAGGGATGCCGCAGTATCAGCCGATTGTGGATGATGTGCTCCTGCAGGCCAAGAAACAGCTTGGTCCCCAAGCCAAAGACAGCGAGGTAGCCAATCTCGCCTTCCGCCACCTGGCTGTGGCCTTTGGAAAGAAGATCCTGGCCATCGTTCCCGGGCGGGTTTCGACTGAGGTCGACGCGCGGCTCTCCTATGACACGGCTGCGACCATGAAACAGGCGCGTGAAATCATCCAACAGTATGACGAGGCGGGCATCTCGCGGGAGCGCGTGCTGATCAAGATCGCTTCCACCTGGCCGGGCATCAAAGCGGCGGAGCAACTGGAGAAGGAAGGGATCCATTGCAACCTTACCCTGCTGTTTGGAATGCACCAGGCCATCGCATGTGCCGAGGCTAAGGTGACGTTGATCTCACCCTTCGTGGGCCGCATCCTCGATTGGTATAAGAAGGACACCGGCAAGGACTACCAGGGCGCGGACGATCCGGGCGCGCAATCGGTGACCAAGATTTACAACTACTTCAAGAAGTTTGGTTACAAGACCGTAGTGATGGGCGCAAGCTTCCGCAACATCGGGGAGATTCGCGAGTTGGCCGGATGCGATTTGCTTACCATTGCTCCACACCTGCTGGAAGAGCTTCAGGCCACACAGGGCGATCTGCCCCGCAAGCTGGATCCAAAGAACGCCCAGGGCTTGCAGATCGAGAAGATCCCGATGGATGAAGCAATCTTCGAAAAGATGCACGCTGCAGATCGAATGGCTCACGACAAGCTGAAGGAAGGCATCGAAGGTTTCAGCGCAGCACTCGAGAAGCTGGAAAAGCTGTTAGCCGACCGCTTGGCCAAAATGGGCGCCGGCAAGCAAGACACAGTCGCTGCTCGATAAAGCCACAAAACCGCCTCCAGTGTGGCTGGCTCTGAAGAGTCAGCCACACCGGAGATCCGCAAGGAAATCCTCTCGTTGCATTCTTGAATTTAGATCCCCTCAGCCAGCAGAGTCGTAGGTACTTGTGCAGCAGCACCGGCAGGTTGCGTTGTTCTGCCCAGCCTGTCGTTCCGCGGCAAGTAGGCCAGGACCGGGGCGAAATGCCTTGCGAATCAACCTTTCGGATGTTAGCTTCGGCGCCAGAGAGTGCGGGCAAGAGTTGGCCAAGAGATTCGACGCCAAAATCGTGTGGTGGTTCGTGTTGATCGTGATCTGCACGCACTTTTGTCTCGCGTACGTCCAGAACGATCAGCCATTCCTCAACCTCAGCGAATACATACAGGGCACATGCCGGCTGCCCTATCAGTATCGGGTGCTGATGGCCTGGGTGCTCCGCGAGGGATTACGAATCCCAGGTCTGGCAGCGATCAGCGCTCGCTTGCCGCAGCCCGTTCGGGATCCCCGCGTGTTCATACTTTTTGTCACTTCGTGGGTCAGCCTTTTCGGTTCGGTCCTGTTCACGTGGCGTTCTCTGACCCGGCTGACGAAGAATGAACCGTACAGCCAGTGGGCAAGCTTGCTGGTGTTGTACATGGCTTACTTCCAGTTTCCGTTGGTCTTTGGGCTGGATTTCTTTCTCCCTTACGATCTGCCCAGCCTCCTTTTCTTCTGCGCGTGCCTCTACTGCGTGATTTCCCGGCGGATGCTCTGGTTCTATCTGTTTTTCGTCGCGGGTACTTTCAATCGGGAGACGATCTGCATGGCCACTCTGTTCCTGGCGATCTGGGGTTGGGAGGAGAGCAAAGGGCGCGAGGATACCCTGGAGCTGGCCGGGCATGTTCTGACCCAAGCCGTAATTTGGATCGTGATCAAGCTATATCTTCATCATCTGTTCGCAGGCAATCTGGCTGAGACGGCGAGTGCGACCTTCTACTACAAGCTCGGCTACAATTTGCGGATCTTCATCAAGCCGTGGGAGTGGCCGGTGCTGCTCAGCGTATTCGGATTCACGCTGCCGCTCGTGCTTGCGTGGAGGAAGTGGATGAGGAACGCAGCCATGGAAAACGAGATCTATCTTCTGGCAGCATGGTTCGTGGTGATGATGATGGTGGGAGTGGTTATCGAGATAAGGATATTTTCCGAGTTGATCGGCTATATGGCGCTCGCCGTCGGCCTGATTTTGTACCATCGGTTTCCAGCACTGCAAAAGGCCAAAGCCAGTTCGCCGATACCGAGGCCTTATGCAGGCTAGCTGATCGCCCCGCTTTATTACTCCTCCGCAAATTCGTAACCACCACGACTCGCAGTAACCCTAATTTCTTTATTCATTACACCAATGGGGGTTACCCGATGAGGTTCTGTTTCGCACTCGCTTATCCAGAGTGCCAATAATTTTCTGTAACACCACATTCATCTATTTGTAATCTGCAACATATCGCATAGTCTTCGTGTCATACGTAAGCAAGAACCGCGGCTGCGGAGCGTACCAGGTTCCGCAGTCTTAGCAAGGAACAAATCGCAACCTTCATTGGAGGTGGACTTGATCCCGCTAGAGCATTCCTTACGCCAACTCTTCCACGAAGTTGTCTCCGAGTGCTATGACTCGCACCTGGGTTTGCACGATGCGGAGATCTCAAGCTACGTCGCCGACCTGCTTACCGAATTTTGCCGCGCGGAGAACGTCTACCGTATCCGCGATGCTGCGGGCAATCCGGTGCGCGAGGTGGGCGAAATGTTGCTTGCCGCGGATCCCATCCACGGCACGGCCTCGTCTTTCGGAGAAGAGCGGGAGCGCCGGAAACATATCGGCGACTATACGCTGTTCTTCACCGGGATGTACCCGGAGTCAATGCATCGGTGGGGGGATCGGCAGCGCGAGAGTTTTTTTGAAATGGTCCAGGCCGGCAAAGAGAGCTACTACATCGTTTCGCAATTCGACCTGTTCGAGTACGCGCGGGAGGCACCCTTTTTTGCACGCCTTTCCGGTTCCTTTGAAGCCTGCATCTATGGGTTAAATCTGGTGCGCGGGGAGCTCGACCGGCGTAAGGCAATCTCTCCGCCGCGATCCATTCCCTCCGGCCCGGCCAAGCAAATCATGTGAGCGAGAACTCTCGACAAGAATGCGCCGGCAGAGAATTGACGTAGCAGTGACAGGTTGATGTAGCATTCAGCGACCGTAAACCGTCGCTTTGCGGTGCGGCGAAGATAAGGATGAGGAGAAGAACGATGACGCTGACAAAAGGCTTTAGGGGCCTGTCACAGAAGAGTCTGGCAATTTTGCTCGCGTTGGGTCTGCTGGGCGGCGCCGCTGCCGCGCAGCTGGGCGCCAGGCCGTCGATCGTCCACGCCATGATGGCGCAGGCACAGGCCCCACCGGCGGCTTCGGTTAACCTGGTCGACATCAATACAGCCAGCAAAGCGGATCTGAGTGCGCTGCCGGGGATTGGCGATGTCTACTCTCAAAAGATCATCGATGGCAGGCCGTACAACACGAAGACTGATCTGGTTACGCGCAAGATC
>PLZN01000414.1:26242-33581 GCA_003152195.1 Acidobacteriaceae bacterium | reverse complement strand
CTTAACTAAGTCGACAATCGTGGCGGCGACAGCATACCTATTGCAATGATTATTACGTATCTGGGGATAGGCATGCTGTCGCCGTATCTCCCTCTCAGGTGCGAGCGTATTGTGATTCGACCGGCGGCTGGTAGTTTACCGCCAACTGCGGCGTCTCCAACCGCTGGTTCAGCCGGTGCCTCGAATGCAGGCAAGCCTCCAGCAGGCCGGTGGTCAGCAAGGTGCGCTCCACCGGATAGGGCGTGCTCCGGGTCTGGCACATCTGCTCGATCTTCGCCGCCAGGCACGCCGAGTAGGTCTGGTTCGGATCCGGCGGCAGGAAGAACTGGGTCGAGACCAAGCCGTGGCCCGCCACGCGCGCCGAGATGTTGAAATCCATGATGGCGCCATCGAGCATGAGCAGCGTAGCGCGCGTCCCATCGGTGTACTCGATGCAATAAGCGGCCGGATTCTTGACCAATTGCGGCAGAACGCCGGAGGCAACCAAGTCCTGGGTGCGGCCGTCCAGCACGGTCAGGCCCAACGGCGTGTCGCTGCGGGACAGGGCGGAGCTCAGCAGGTCCTTGGACCAGCGCCCCGCATTCCCGGCCGCCCAGACATCGCCGCCATCGAGCAACTGCACCGCCTTCACGCCCGTCTCGCCGCTCTTGCGTCGCTCCAGCATGCACTGCAGGGCTTCAAGCGCGTCGAAATCCATGCCGTCGAAGCCGCCCACGCCCACCATCACAGCTTCTTGCACCTCCGCGCCCAGCGGTATATCCACATCCGGCAAGCGCCAGGTAACGGGCAGCGAGGAGCCAGCCAACAGCGGGAATTTCAGGCGGTAGGCGGTCTTCACCATGCTCTGCGCCTCCTCGAAGCTGAAGGAGAGCTGTTTGTGGTTGAAGTAGGGAACCGCGTGTCCCTCGTCCTCGAAGACTTGGGCGCACTGCTGGAAGAAATCGTAGCGCGGCAGCAGGATCTGCCCCTTGTCGTTGCTGGGGTACTCGTCCTGCTCGATTACCGTCAGCACGGCGTCGACGGCGATCCGGTCGCCGCCGCAGCGCAGCGCCTCTGGAATGTTGCGGCACAGGCGAAAGCCGAACTGCTGGGAGCGCGCTTTGCTCAAATCGCTCATCAGTCCCAGTTCCTCCGGCGGATGCTGCACGACCTCGGTGCGCTCACTACCCTGGGCGCCCGCTGCTCCCCGTCCGCTCAGCCCCCCCTGGGCTACCCTAGCCCCAGTCATCGCAAGCTGGTATGCCGAGGGCGCCGCTTCGGCTCTCCGCGCTTGCTGGTCCACGTACACGGAGACCACCTGCACATTTGGAATGTGCCATTCGCCTTCACACGGATAGCCAACCAGAAAGCGGTCCGCGATGGTCTGCATATCCGACTCGCGGCGGTAGACGCTGCCCAGAATCGCCAAGCGCAGCGGGCGCTGGGCGGGCGTCTGACCCAAGCCGGAGCGCAGCAGCGGGCGGTACGCCAACATGGCCGATGACAGCGCGGAATAGCCTACAAAACGGCGGCGGGTCAGCATTAGCTCCTCCAGAAGGTGGATTCGGGGTTGGGCTGGTAGTTTACGGCCGCTAAGTTCGGCGTCTGCACGCGCTGCAGCGCCTGGAAAGCGCTATCGACACCGGCGATCAACAGGCCGCTGGTCAGCAGCGTCCGTTCTATCGGATACTGCGCTTTGCCGGTCAGGAACATCTGCTCGGCGTTGTACACCAGTGGGCTGAAGAAACTCGCCAGCGTGGTGCGGCCGTCCGGCATGGGCAGATACATCTGGGTGGAGAAGGGTTTCGACTGCCCCTCGATCGTCGCCGCGAAGGTGAAGTCGCGCACCAGCCCGTTCATGAGCAGCATCGTGCAGCGCAGTCCGTCGCGATGCTGATAGTTATAGGCGACCGGATCGCGCACCAAGGCCCGCATCTGTTCGATGGTTGGAAACATATCGGTAAAGGTGGAACTCCCAGGCGTCAAGGTAGAACTGCGGCTCAACGCCGCTTTGACCAACGCCTGTGACCACACCCCCTCCTGGTAAGCCGTCCAGAAGCCGTCGCCGCGATACGTCTGCAGCCACTCGACCCCGGTCTCCCCGCCCTTGCGTCGCTCCACCATGCACTGGATGGTCTCCAGGCCGTGGAAATCGTAGCTGGCCATGCCGCCGTAACCGACCGAGACGGCCTCGTGCACGGTGGCCCCCAATGGGAACTCCACCGACGGGACTCTCCAGGTCACCGCCAAGCTCGAACCGCCCTGGAGGGGAAAGCCCAACTGGTGGGAGGTGTCGACCATCTGCTTCGACCAATCCCAATTCCACGAGAGCTCTTTGTCGTTGAAATAGGGGACCGACCGGCCGCTGGCGCGGAACACCTTGGTGACTTCCTCGAAGAATTCGAAATGCGGATGCTTCATAACCCCCTTCTCGGTGAGAGGATAGTTGCCGTGCTCGCCAACCACGACCACTCCATCGACCGCCAGCTTGCCCGTGCCGAGGGTTAAGGCCTCCGCGATGGTGGGGTAGATCTTCATCGTGGGATGCCGATCCGCCCGTTCCTGGGACAAATCGCCCTCGCCCCGTTGATCGACATACAGCGATAACACGTCCATCGCCGGGTGGTGGAAGGTTCCGTTCCATCCATAGCCATCGAGCAACCGGTCCACGACATGTTGGGGGTGCAGTAACTTCTTATAGGCAGTGACCACGGCAGCGAGCCGGGGGCGCTTGGTAGATGTCTCATTCTGAGCCATAGCACGTCCTCTGGGATCGGTTCTTTGCGAGCGAGTGTAGCAAAGATGCCCCTATCAACCCGCTTTTTGCTTTTCTCCAAGTCAAAGATGACCCGTCCGGCATCCGGTGTGACGGGACCAAGGCCGGGGAAAAAAGCCTGCGTGCGGGAACGGGAACAGGCGCTCCTATATACTGCCCCGCAGATCGCCTCCCGCTATGACGCAAAGCCACGACGCCACGAATCGGCCCCATCTTGCGGCCGCCATCAATACAGTGAAACATCTCCTGCACACTGGAATGGCGCCTATTAATTCACGTTCTGGAGGAGCTAATGCTGACCCGCCGCCGATTCCTCGGCTACACCGCGCTGGTGCCCGCCACGCTGAGCCCCACCCTTTGGGCCTATCCCCCATTGCAGGGCCCCGACGCCGATCAGCCGGCCCCCCAGATTTCCGCGCGCGCGCAGGCCGTCCATAAGCGTGCGCTGGTGTTCGACGGCCACGTGCATGCGTTGGACCGCGAGTTCTACCACGGCGGCAGCATGGGCACCCGCAAGACCGATGGCCAATGGGANNCCGGCCGATTCGAGACCAAGCAGGCGTTCCGCCGGGTCGATCACGCGCTCCGCCAGTTGGAGCTGAACCGCGACCAGGTTGCGTTGGCGCTGAACGCCGACGATGTCGAACGCATCCATGCCGAGGGCAAGGTGGCTGCGGTGCTCGATATCGAGGGCAGCTACGATCTGGACGGGGATCTGGGGGTTCTGCGCGACCTCTATCGGCTGGGACTGCGTTCGGCACAGCTTTCGGCGCACAACTGGAACCAGAACTACGCCGATTCCTGCTGCTCGCCGCTCAAATGGAAGGGTCTCACCCCCCATGGCCGCGATGTAATCCGCGAGATGAACCGGCTGGGCATGGTGATCAACGTATCCCACTCCTCCGATGACACGATTTCGCAGGCGATCGACGTCAGCGACGGTCCCGTCGTCGCCACTCACCACGGCCTGCGCAGCGTCAACAATATCCCCAGGAACATGCCGGACTGGCTGCTGAAGAAGCTGGCGGCTAAGGGCGGCATCATCGGCTTCCAGATCGGAAGCGAGTTCAACTACCCCGAGGAATACGCCTACCTCACCGCGCACCAGAACAAGACGTTTTGGGACACCACCAGCATCCCGGATCGGGTCAAGGGCAAGACGATCTACGAGGTGGACCAGTTGGTGGCGCCGCAGTTCCCGATGCCGGGCGCTCACGTGCCGGACTCGGTCATGATGACGGTGGACAACTGGGTAGCGGTAGTGGATAAGGCCATCCAGATGGTGGGGGAGGATCACGTGGCCATCGGCACCGACTTCGACGGCGGTCCCACCCTGGCGCGCGGCATGCGCGATGTCCGCGATCTCCCCATGATCACGGACGCCATGCTGCGCCGCGGCTATTCGGAGGAGCGCATCGACAAGTTCTGGGGTGGCAACCTGCTGCGCGTCTTCCGCCAAATTACGCAGAAGCGGGCTTGAACCGTTGGGTTAATTCACTCAGTCGCGGCGCATCCTCGGCGTCGACGCTGGCGACCGCGGACTGCCTCTCGGCCGCCGGACGGAATGCTTTTGATTGCAAGTCCGGCGGAATGGTTTCCTTCGATGGCAGACGGTTTGTCCCAGTGCAGGTGGATCCTCAGGACGTAAATGCCCACGAGGCTGTCAACGCACTCATGGTAGCGCGCAACGGTGAACCGCGTGCTCGGGACCGTCGATGGATTGAAGCGCTTTGTGTCCATCCAGGAGAATCCGTATCACGGCCTCGACTTCTGCCAGGGCACGGTTTCGGAGATGCCGGCCGATCCCGGCAAACAGTTCTTCGACGTTATCCGCTACTTCGGCACACGCGACAAAATCTTCAACGTCCACTTCCGCAATATCCGCAGCCACCGTGACTTTGTCGAAACCTATCCGGATGAAGGCGATGTGGACTTCGGACCCATGACATTTTTCTAGAAATACAATCCAATGTACACACTCAAATGATATACGCTGGACCCCGCGAATCCTAACAGCTCTGGTCTACCGCAGATAGAATGCGGACCCGTACTCAGCATAAATTGCCTGGCTAGCCCAGGAACCAATAATAGGAGCCCACAATGAAGAAAACATTACTTTCTTGTCTCATCCTGGTGCTGAACCCATTGTCTCTTCGGGCCCAAATCGCCAACAGCACTTCACTCGTTGGCACCGTGAGTGATTCANNNGTCGTCGTCCCTATAGACCAGGCCGTCCGCACCGACTTCACGCTGCCGGTCGGCTCAACTCAAACCGTCGTCACCGTCACCGCGAATACGCCACCACTGTCTACCGACGACGCGACCCTGGGCGAGACCTTCAGCACCCGCGCAGTAGAAGACCTTCCGATTAGCGGCCACAACGCGCTCGAGATCGCAGCCCTGGCCTCAAACGTCTATATCGGCTCAGCAACCAACTACCAGGGCAACCCTCCCGGTGAAGACTTCATAGGCGCCGGCCAGCGCGAGATCCAGAACAGCCTCTCCCTCGATGGCGTCTCGATCGTGAACAACCTGATCACGACCACCCCGGATCACCCGGCTGCGGATATGATCTCGGAAACGCAGATGCAGAGCGGCAACTACACAGCGCAGTATGGCTCGTACCTGGGAATCCACATCAACCTGGTCAGCAAGAGCGGCACAAACGATATTCACGGCGCGGTCTACGACTATGTTGAAAACACCGCCCTGAATGCAAATGTGTTTACTGCCGCTCCAGGCAGCAAGAAGCAGGTTCTGCACTACAATCAGTACGGCTTCCAGGTAGGAGGTCCGGTATACATCCCAAAGCTGTACAACGGTCGCGACAAGACCTTCTTCTTCGGCTCCTACGAGAAACTCAACCAGATTGGCCAGGGATCCAGCATTGTCTCCGCCATCACGCCGGCGATGGAAAGCGGCAACTTCAGCGCCGCTGGAATCCCGCAGCTCTATGATCCTTCTACCGGTCAGCCTTATCCCAACAACCAGATTCCAGCGGCCGAGTTATTAACGCCAGCCGCCGCGATCGCCAAGAAGTATGAAGCCTACATGGTAACTCCCAATCTGCCGGGCATCGCCAACAACCTGAACAACGCCTACCCGAGCGAACTGGTCATCAAGCAATCCATCGATCGCGTTGACGAAAACATCGGCGAAAAGGTCAGGCTCTTCGCGCGCTACTACTACCAGGACCTGACCTTCGTCAACGGCACGAACTTTGCAGCCAATGCTTCCAACGGACCGACCAACAGCAGGAATTATGCAATTGGCTACACCCACATCATCACGCCGAGCCTGGTCAACGATCTGCACTTCGGCGTGAACAAGCTGATCGCGGAAAACCTGAACTACTGGTACACCGCCGGCCTCAAAAATGCCGGAACCAGCCTCGGGATTCCCGGTTTTACCGGGGACACGCTTTACAACGACCCCGGCGTTCCAGTGCTTACGGTCGCGAATTTCACCGGCGTCGGCAATGCGGGCAGCAACTGGTTCCAGGATGATCGCACCTACGACCTATACGACCAATTGAGCTACACCAGGGGCAAGCACAACATTATCGTTGGCGGAGAGTTCCGCCGCCTGACCCTCGGCCGCGAAGCCACAAACAACCCGCTCGGGACCATCAATTTCTCCGCAACCTCGTGCAAGCCTGGCCTTTCAGGCGCGTGCCCCACACCGCTTGTCAGTACGGGATATTCCGCGGCGGACTTCGTGTTGGGCTATGTCAACAGCGACACCACCCCGATCGATACGATCAAGGGTTCCGTGGGTGAGTGGCGCGATGGCTTCTTTGCGCTGGATAACTGGCAGGTAGTTCCCAAGCTGACCCTCAACTACGGCTTCCGCTACGACCTTCCGACGGCGCCGTACAGCCTCAACGGCTATGGCCGCCTGTTGAACGATGCTCAAACCGCCCTGATCCCGGCTACCTCGGCGACTTCAGGTGCAACATACACTCCCACGCCGGGTTACAAGTTTGGCAGCGCACAATTGGACAACTACGGACCACGGCTAGGCTTCGACTATCGTGTTACGGATAAGACGGTGGTCCGCGGTGGTCTCGGCATCTACTACAACGCCAACCAGCTCAATACCTACACTCTGCTCACCTCAAACTACCCCTTCGCCGCGGCAGTCAGCTACAGCACCACCGGAGCCAATCCGATCACCTTCACCAACACGACTCCGGGGGCCGGCAGCGCAGCTCCCGTGGCCGGCACGCCCGGCACCTACGTCGCGGCCTACACGCCAGAGCCCAACCTGAAGACGCAGCGCAACTATCAGTGGAACGCGGACGTCGGGCAGGAGCTTTGGCGGGGAGCGGCATTCGAGCTGCAGTATCTCGGCTCGCACTCGCTGCACCTGGATCGCAGCTTCTACGACAACGAGCCGATCAATCCTGTCAACACGACGCTCAAGTCGCTAAACTCGCAACGTCCCAACCAGCTCTTCGGCAGCATCCGCGTCTTCCAGGAGGATGAGTACTCGCACTATAACGCTCTCACTGCCATCCTGCGGCAGCGGGAATCCCATGGGCTCTCCGGCCAGGTCAGCTACACCTGGTCGCATGATCTCGAC
>PLZN01000414.1:23638-26219 GCA_003152195.1 Acidobacteriaceae bacterium | reverse complement strand
CAGCGGGCGTCGATCAGGGCACCCAGCGTCCGTCCTGGGTGCATGTCGAAAGAGCCAATTGCAGTCTGAAAAATTCCTATGCCGGCCTCAGCCATTCGTCTACGTCGTGCATCGATGAAAGCGCCTACAAGACTGCGGTCGACTACTCGACGGGGGCTGTCGGCTACGGCGATATCCGTAGGAACAGCCTCTATGGCCCCGGTCTGCAGTATGAAAATCTCGCCGTCTTCAAGGACTTTTCCATCTGGGAGCGGATGAAGTTCCAGTTCCGCTCCGAGGCCTACAACGTCTTCAATCATCCGAGTGGAGCGAATCCGATTACCAGCTCCAACCCCTACGGCCTGAACATCGGCACAACCGGCGCCTGCGCCTCAGTCTCATGCCTCGTTTTCCCAAGCGGCTTCGGTACGATCTCGGGGATCCAGCAGCCACCGGGCACCTTCAGCGGAGCTCGCGTTCTTGAACTATCAGGCAAGCTGATCTTCTAATAGACTCAATCGTTGGGGGCAGCGGCCGGAGACCCTTCCGGCTGGTGCAGCGCCCGCCGGGCAAGCAGCTCTGCCTGTCGGCGTTGTATGTCCGCGAACGCAGGCAGGGCGGGAGGCGGCTCCGCAGTGATGGTGTCGAGGGTCATGATTTGACACTATTACGGTTTTCGGTGGTTTGTCGAGAGTCAGTAGCCGTATAGCCAGCATGACTTTACGTAACTGCAACTTTTTGAGAAATAAACCGGGGGACAAAATAAACCGGGGGACAGGACATTAAACCGGGGGACAGACGATGGAGTACCCCCGATGAATAGCGCACACTGCAAGGGTCAGGTGGCAAGCTGCTAGGCACTGAACGTTAATTCACCCTGTCGCGCATCCTCAGTTGACTTTCGCGGGCGCCCGCCCTTCTGCAATGCCAGGCGCCGTCGCGTCTTCTGCTCCAGTTCCTCAATGAATTCCGCCGTCCCCAGCGGTCGCCCGGTGTAAGTACAACGACGTATCGCTGCCATATCCGTTTCCTTCTCCCCGGCTCTAAGATATTCGCGCCACGCGCTATCAGACCAATGACGTCGCCATGGCGCCATCGCTAACAACCCATCGCCTGCCATCTTGCCGCAATGAACCGCCGCGCTGGACCACTCCCAGGATCCGGCATCTGCCACCAATTCTGCACGTACAGGGTTCAGCTCCTTATAGCGAAACGCCTCCCCGAGGTGCGTCTGACCTAACCGACAGGAATAATACCGTCCCTGCCAGACATGGCCACTCGAGCGATGAACAGCATTCCAGTAAGATGCATACCGCCCGTGCGTATGCTTAAGCGCCCTCGCCAATCCTTCCGGCTCCTTCGGAATGACAACCAGATGAACATGATTGGACATCAGGCAATAGAGCGATTTCACAGTTGCGCTGCCTCACCAAGATCGCGAGGAGTGGTTTTCTTTGGAGGAAAACCACGTGAAGATCTTTTGCTTCGATTTATACATACCGTGAAACCGCTCCAGCCGATCAGTGACACCCTGCAGCTCTCAATATCCTCTCGCAACAAATCGAGATAGATCTTCCGGTCAGCGTCGCAATCGAGCATGAACCGCCGCGCATTCCCGCGCTGCGTTATATGGTGCGGAACATCAACGGCAACCACCCGCGCCAAGCGCGCAATTGTATTAAGCCTTTCGCGAGAATATTCCCTCTTCACCGCTCTTCCGCCGTTATATTCTCCTACGCGGATAAATTTCCCCTGAAGGCTGCATTAACCAATGTTCATGGTCTGTCCGTACCCCTATCATGCGCCGACTGGCCTTTCGAACTCCATGTCGCTGCTTGCCATCGCAGCCTTTGCTGCCTTGGCAGGAGCAGGTCCCGTTCCCCCGCGGGTGTCTCGCCTGTCCGGTTTTCCTTTCTCGCTTTACGGGGGTGAGGGCTCCCGCGAACGTCAACCCAGGGGTACGCGGCAGGATGAACTTGCATTCGGCGCCTAACTCTTTGCGTGTGATCATTGCAGTGCGGCCCTTCTTGTTGGGTTACGTTTCGTCTGTCCCTGGGTATTTCTGTCCCTGGGTATTTCCCTGGGTATTTCGCGCCACTACTGCAGACTGCTGCTGTTTTATGTCTAGGGTCCCCGGTATTTTCACCGGTACAAGAGGCCCGCTGTTTGGCCGGCGGCTGGCTTGTCGCATAGTTCATCCGGAAGCCGGTTCCCACCGCAGATGGCCGGGTGGCGAAGTGACGCCGAAATTCAAGGGTGTGCCGGATCAAGCTACACGCGGTCATGTTCAGGGCTGCGCAGTAGCCACGCGTTTCGGATCATTGCAGACGCGACAGGTGTATACGCGGCTTCACATGGGGATGCCATTTGTAAACAGCCGTGCACACCAGCCAGGATGAACAGTGCCCTAACGTACTGAATCCACCGGCTCCGACGGTCCGAGTCCAGCCAATACTTCAAAACCGGCCAACGAAGTGACCACCGGCCCTGGACGATCAGTGATGCTGCCGGAGCCGGGCGAAAGCACTTAGCCGGGGCCAGTGAAGTGTACGCGAGATGATCGCGCTGGAGCTATCGCGGGGCCGCAACGCGATGGGCATCT
>PLZN01000414.1:0-23618 GCA_003152195.1 Acidobacteriaceae bacterium | reverse complement strand
GCGGCGGGGCAGGGACCACTCCTTCTCCTTGGCTCCGGCAGTACTCACAAGAGCGCGCCCGGTAGTGCGTCCGTAGGGTGGACCGTTCCCCACCGGTATTTGTATCTAGGAGAGTTACCCATGAGAATCTGCGTAGCGACATCGGAGAGGCAGAATTGCTTCGACCAACACCTGGGAGGACATGCCTACGCCGGATGTGTCCCCGAGCAGCGTGTGCATGTCTCCATCCGGAAAGCTTCTGGCAGTTGCTGGAAACCAGGGTGGTGGCTCTTCTTCAGTTCTTGGCGTGACGGGATTAGAGATTTTCCACTTCAATGGAGCAGAGCCGATCACACCCTATAGTTCAACGCTCACGACTGCCGAGATCGATTTTATCTACTCGGACAACAACAATCACCTGTATGCGCTGAGCGGCCGCACCAACAAATTGTTCGTGTATACGGTCACACCGACCAGCATTGAAGAGGCTCCTGGCTCGCCCTACACGATAGCGAGCCCGAATGGCCTGGTTGTTGTGTCGAGGTGACAGACGCACGGAAAAGTAATTGGGAAGCGCTTCTGGGAAACGAGAGACGATCTAAAGGCGCTTTGTCCCCCCGCAACGCTTACGGCGATTCGCCGCGTTATGTGACACTTCATGAAGAGGCAGCGCTCTCGCTACTCTCACGGATTATTCGCAACAGTAATTCTCGACAAACTCTGGGATGATTTTGCAAATGTGAAAACATGGCCGACTAAGCTAAATCCCGGATCTTAAGACGAAATATCGAACACCGAACGAGTTTCGGCTCTGCGCCTCCCATGAACGCTTTCAGAATGGGCCAAAGACCGGCATTGGCTCTCCTGTCAAGCGACGACTTTTCTCAACATTTTAGATTGAGCATCAGGGGTTCGAGGCACGGTAGGCCGCTCTCGCTTCCCGAAGATCTATTTTGGCGCTGTGGCCGTGCGCTGCGAGTAGCGACAGCAGTTCACTCCCGCTGAGCAACGTAATCGGCTTTCCTTTAGCGAACTCATAGGCATCTGGACCATAGGGCCAACCGTTGGCTCCAGCAAACACTTGAGATGTTCATTCGTGCATTCGTGCTTGGCTTTACTCGGATCGAGTTGCCACGCGGGCGATACGCCAAGTTGAGTGTAAGCACCCCTTGCAATCAAACCAGCCCTTTAAAGGCCGTCTCACTCCTTATCAAAAGCTCGACTACTCCAGAGTAGATCTTTGTGGTCGAACTGGTTATGATGCACAAAGTCTTCGATATCGCGGCGAACGCGAGTGTAGGGTTCCGGAGTGGCAATAGGATATCCGAGCGCGCAGGCGAAGGCAATCTTCATGTGCTGAGGATTCTTAGGATGTTCCTTACCTTCTTCTCGACGTGGCCATCACTAAAGGCGGTCAGCACATGGAACCCAATTCCACGGGATCGCTCATTAGCCACATGTTCTCCAGCACGCAGCCAAGGCTCATGTGGCCCAGGAAATCACCTTCAGAGCCTGGTGCGCGCTTCCTGCAATCATAGAGAGCGATAAGCAGGAGCTGAGTCTCCCCAACAGATCTTCCAAGAAACGTTAACTGGGTGGTGAAATCAGAATCGGAACACCACGCTTCGGGATTTATCCAGGCCGGCGGAAACATGTCCGCCAGCAGTCCGGTCTTATCTGCAATTCTTCTTTCGAAAATGAGAGCTGCTCATAATTCTCGCGAAGAAAGGGCCTCTGACATCTCCGCTGGGATCTTGGCGATCGCATCGAGGCGGTCCTTCTCGTCTACGATGAGAATTTCGAAGTTTTGCATGTTGTGGGCGGCCGGCGCTCATCTCGCCGCATCCAGAATCAGTTTGATATCGGACCCGACGGGGCGACTCGGATCGAACGGTCCGCGCGTTGAATGTCTTTCACGAATGGTTTGTAGAATTTCTGCCACGATGTTCTCCGCGCCCGCCTATGGGCTACTTCTCACACTGTTAACAGAATGATCTCTCTTCAGTAGAAATGCCACACAATCTCGGCACTCTTTTGGAGTAGCCATGACTCCGGTGGCGATGAGTTCCACTTCCAAACAATCACCCGTCAGGAGAGAGAGTGCTGATCAACGTCACAACTCGGAGACAAAGCTATTCAACTGCAGCGGTCATTCAACAGAAAAGATGGAATCGCAATTCTAGTGAATACACGTATCCCCCTTTTCAAAGACGCAGCGCAGGGTATAAACTCTCGTCTGTCCACGTGGGTCGCGGATAATTCGGAAGGGATCCGACTGCATTGACTAAGTTATGCTCATATTCTTCACCCCTTAATTGCAGCAACACTGCGCCATCGCGCGGACTCGTCCTTTCGGCATTATGCCGCGGTAATTGATCCTGCAGAACGACATTGAGCAATGACTTGTAAACGCGGATGCGACCGTTGTATTCANNAAGCGATTCATGAAGAAGCTGACTCGGGACCGCGTCGTCCCGATCACTTCGGCTAAGGCTTCCTGCGTGACCCGCGCGGAATCAATATTTCTGGTTCACCCGGCATGCCACACCCCGCCATCAACAGGAGCATTCTCGCCAAACGCTTCTCGCTAGGGTTGAAAAGCTGATCGACGAGATCGGCTTGGGTTCGCATAATCCGGGCCAGCAAGAACTTTAAGAACAGGTCGGAAAAGGAATGCTCCTCGTGCATCACGCGCATCATCTCACGCCGCTGTATCTTGAGGGCCGTAGAGCCGGTAATGGCAACGGCCGTCGCTGTACGCAGCCCCGCCGTGCCGGCGAGCGACTCCTCTCCAACGAAGCCGCCCCCGTTCAGGAGGGTGAGTGTGGCTTCCTTACCGCTCCCGGAAATGACACTGAGCTTTGCGCGGCCCCTCTGAAGATAGAAGACGGAGTCAGCTGGATCTCCCCGCGAAAACAAGATATCCCTTGGTTTCAATTGAACGATTCTTCTTCCTAGGCCCGCGTTTCCCAAAAAGGCGGCGGGGTCAAACGTAGTGTTGCTTGGCCCATTCATCTGATTGGTCCTTTCCCGACCGCGGACCTCCCGGGCGGGATGCAAGAGGGTAACACAATCACAGCCGATCTAAAGTTAACAGGGGACAATGCGCAAATCAGCGAGAACTTCTTTTCATCGAACCGCCCCGCGAGCCAGGGTGGCGAGGAGGAGCGGTTCGGCTGGGCCTTCAGTCACACAGAGAGGCCGTTCACAGCTTCAGCCTCATGGATCAGCTCTGCGGGAGTCGAATTCGGTACGAAGGGCAAACAGAGTACCGGGCATTTTACCTTCGAGATCACCTGTAACACTGTGCTTGTGTCAAAGTCTTCTTCTGTAAGCTCGTTCTCGGGAGAACCGAGTACGACTAAGTCCGTTTCGAACTTCTGGGCATACTCGGCGATTACGTCGGCCGGCGCCCCCGCGACGACAATGTGCTCTACAGGAACCGTGTGCGATTCATTGAAGGGGGCGAGAAAGCGCAGTCTCTCCTGGCAATGCAAACACTCGTGGCCTTTTTGACATTCCGAAACATGCAGAAGGATCAATTGCCGCAAGGCAATCTGGTGCGCGCAGTGCAGGGCTCGGATGGAAGCAGGGGAAAAGTCGGTTGCCGCAAGAACACGCCGCCAACATCCAGCCCACGGTAAAGAGTTAACTGCATCTGGCGAGACAGTCAGGATGGGGCATCGTGACTTAGCTAGAAGCTGCCGCGCGATGGTACCCAAAGCCACGCGTCCAGCTTCGGTCTTCGCGCGCGTTCCCAGTACGATCAGGTCTGCATGGTGATCGCTTACCGTCTGTAAAATCTGCTCACAGACGATCCCGCTTTCAATGACGGAGTGAACCGGAATGCCCAGCGCACTTGTCTCTTCTTCTATCCTCTCCAGTTCCGCACCAGCCGCAGCGTTCGCAGCTAAAAGAGACGGTGCTCCATTCGGAAATGCGTAGGCGAGCGGGTCGATGACATGCACAATCACCAGCGTCGATTGATACATCCGCGCCATCGCCTGCGCGTATCGGAGCGCCGAGGATGCCGTGCCGCTCAGGTCGGTGGCTACGGCTATCGTTTTGAATTTCAGGCTACCGGGACTCATCGCATTCATCTCCTTTTTCTTTGAGTATTCGCTAAGACGAGCGAGCCCACAGTGACGATGGTCACAACACTGACGATCCTTGTGACATCGTTAAGACAATACGACCTTCAACCTTGCCGGCCCTCAGCTGGTCAAGCGCGTCGTTTACCGTTTCCAGCGGTTGCGTCTGAATGCGGGACCGCACGCCCGATTCAGCGCTAACCGACAACGCCTCCTGGAGGTCCTCACGCGTGCCTACCAGCGAGCCGCGTATGGTCAAACGTTTCAGAACAACATCGAATAATGGGACGGGAAACTCACCCGGGGGCAGACCGACTAGCACGCATGTCCCCTTTCTGCGCGTCATGGCAATAGCCTCACGAAACGCGGTGAGTGAAACGGCGGTCACAATAACTCCATGAGCTCCACCCACCTCTGATTGCACGCGCCGAGCCACATCCTCCTCTCGTGCGTTCAGCGTGATTTCCGCCCCTAGATCCTTCGCCCGCCACAGCTTTTCGGAACTAACATCGACTGCAATCACATGCAGGCCCATGGTCACGGCATATTGCACCGCCATTTGCCCCAGGCCGCCCACGCCGGATATGGCAACCCACTGTCCGGCGGTCACTTCGGCCTCCTTTAGCGCCTTCCATGTGGTCACACCAGCGCACAGAATGGGTGCTGCCTCCACGTCTGTCAGGCGCGCGGGGATATGCCCCACGTAAGCAGCAGGTGCGAGAGCATACTCCGCGAAACTGCCGTTCGCCGTGTAACCACCGTACGCCGCGCGAGGGCAAAGCGTTTCCCACCCGGTTAAGCACCACTCGCATTCACCGCAGGCGGTGCGCAACCATGGGAGGCCTACGCGGTCCCCTTCTTTTACGCCGTGTACCTCCCGGCCTGCTTTGACAATGACGCCTACCCCTTCATGCCCGGGAATAAACGGCAGCGGCGGCTTTACAGGCCAATCGCCATCTACCGCGTGCAGATCGGTGTGGCATACTCCGGTGGCGCTCATCCGCACCAATAGTTCACCGGGTTCCGGGTCACGGAAAGCGGTCTCTTCAAGACAGAGCGGCCTGTGGAATGCACGTGCTACCGCTCCTAAACCCTTAACCGGCATAATCTTTCTCCAATTATTAGGGAGACTGTACCTGGGCGACCACGGCTTGACCGTGATAGCCATCACACGTTGTGAAAGCAACGTTCGCGCCGCCGACAAGCCCTATGCTGGTGATATCGATCACAGACACAACCCTGCTGTCGGGCGATTCTGTCAAAAGAGACATTCCTGGAAGCCAAGGCGAACACCCTGGTGGAGAAAGGGTCAGCCATGATAACTACTGTTAATAGCTCACCAAAGAAGGAGCACGAGAATCCTCGTCTGGGACCTGTCGGTCTTCGATTCCGATCCATTCTGGTGGCGACGGATCGTTCTCCCGCAAGTACGGCCGCGGTAAAACTGGCTGCGCGACTCGCTAAAGAATTTCACGCCAAGCTTTATGTGCTGCATTCGATCATGCCTGAGATCTATGCAGTCAACATGGGACCATTTCCCATGCTCGACCAGATGAATCTTCAGAGTGCTCGCGAGAATCTCCGCAAATATGGTGAGCACATCCCAGATCTCCGGACTGTGAAGCATGAAGAGATCGTCTTCCTGGGTTCGCCTGGTGCCGCGATTGAATCTGCCAGCGAAGCGAACCACGTCGATCTGCTCGTGCTTGGTTCACACGGCCGGCGAGGCTTGGCGAAGCTGGCTCTCGGATCTGTTGCCGAATGGGCCATCCGCCATCTTAACTATCCCGTTCTGGTGGCCGGTCCACAGTGCGATAAGACCTGGCGCCCCATCAGGTCCATCGTTCTCGCCGCAGATCTGTCGGGCGAGGGATTGCGCTCCGCTCAATATGCCGGCTCCATCGCCCAGGACTATAACGCCAGCTTGACCTTAGTGCATGTGCTCCCTCAGGCGAGCACGACAGAAGCGCCGGCCGTAACCGAGCGGGACATAATCGGAAAACTTCACCAACTGCTCCCAAGCGACGCCGGGGAGCAGTGCACTCTGAAATTTGAGGTGAAAACCGGCGAGGTCGCTGCCGAAGTTCTTCATTCGGCGCAAAGAAACAAGGCCAACATAGTCGTCCTGAGCGCACGGCACAGATCACTCCTGGCACACCATGCACCATGGACCAAACTTTCAACGATCATTGGCGGAGCGCATTGCCCGGTACTCGTAGTCCCAGCCGCTGCTGAATCTGCTTTGACTTAAAAAGACAATCCAGGGGTCGCGTGCCTGATTGGCGGCGACTCCGCGATTGCTTCTATGAAAAGTCCAGCCATCTCCACATTCGAAGCGAATTGCATCCGAGCCACACTGCGACGCGGGTCACACAATCAATGTGCGCGGCGACACAGCGAGTAAATCAGTTGCGCCACAAACTCATGTACAGGAGCCCGATATGCATCCGATGCATCTGCCGCTGACCCAGCCCAAGTCCATTTTGGTAGCCACGGATTTGAGTGACTTAGATTTCTTGCTTCCAGTGGCGATTGACCAAGCCAAAGTCACCGGAGCGATGATTTGGCTACTCCACGTGGTTCCTCCGGTTGTCTATACCTCGACCGAATCCCGGGCCTATCCTTTTGTTCCTGAAGAGAAGACGTTCCGCGATGCGGAGGCAGCTCTCGCCAAAGCTGCGTTCGAATTGCAAAGAAAGAATCTGGTTTGTGCTTATGAGGTTCGCCGATGGTACCCCGTTGAGCAAGTCACGGAGTTCATTCGCGAACACGAAATCGAGCGCCTGATTCTTGGTACTTCCAGCAGGGGGAAGTTAGGCAAGCTTCTGCTCGGATCCGTCGCAGAGGAGTTGATACGCAGTTTGGATATTCCCGTTTGCACGGTGGGTCCGCATTTTAAGCCATTCCCTGAGAACAACCCTCACCGGGTTATCTTTGCCACCTCTCTTCGCCATCATCCCGAAGAGACCTTCCGGTTGGCGGTTGATCTTTCCGCCGGGTTGCTAGCCGAGCTCACCGTGCTTCACGTCAGAGAGCAGGATCGTTTGGAGGATGGGATCGATGCGGGAGCCAGGCCCACAATCGACGAGATGCTGAAAGGAGCAAAGCAAATGCATCTCGTGCCTCACATTCGGATCCGTAGCGGTGAACCGGCGGAAGAGATTCTCTCGGAGTGTTCGGCTCTCAGGCCCGAGTTGCTTGTGCTGGGCGCACTTCCCGCATCCCTCTTGACCGCAACTTTCCGCACGGGCATTGCCTACAGAGTGATAGCCCAAGCCCCATGTCCCACATTCACCCTCCGGAGCGGATCCAAAACGAAGCATAACCGAAATGGGCGCGAATTCTCCGCGGTGCGGAGTGGATCTTCTCATTCAGGATAACCGTCTTTATGAGTGTGCCTCGTAGCTGATAGTGGTGGAGGACGGGGATGTTCGGAATACTTAGACTAGCTTACAAGCTTTTAGTGAACGATAAGGCCAAGTTCACAGCCCTGTTGATTGGCATCACCTTTGCTGTCTTCCTCATGACGGAGATTACCGCGATGTTTGCCGGGGTGCTGAATCGCGCGTCGGCAACGGTCATCAACATAGGCGCGAGAATCTGGGTTATGGATCCATCTGTGCAGACCGTCGCCAATACGATCGGCATGCCCGATTACGCACTAGATGCCGTACGCAGTATGAAGGGTGTGAAGTTTGCGGTTCCACTGTTCTCGGGTGGAGCGCTGGTCAAGCTTCAGGATGGCGCATATCAGTCTGTAAACGTGATCGGTCTGGATGACACCAGCCTTTTTGGCAGACCGCAAATGGAGCAAGGGCAGATCGAAAGCATTTATGCGGAGGGTGCATTTCTTGTGGTAGACGATTCGGAGTTCCCCAAGCTCGGCAACCCCAAAATCGGTACAGTATTTGAGCTGAATGACCATCGCGGCGTCGTCACCGGAATTGCGAAGGTAGCCACCAGCGCGCTCTTTGGCGTGCCGTCGCTCTACACCACGTACTACCGTGCGATCCAATACATTCCGAATCCACGCTACACGATCTCCTATCTTCTGATAGAGCCCAAGAACGAGAGCGATATTCCGTCCATACAAAAGCAGGTACAGGCCCTTGGCTACCTGGCATTGACCCGCGAGCAATTTGAGACCAAGATCTCAAACTTCTACATGTTCCAGACCAGTCTGGGCATGAACATTCTTATCATGACAATCGTCAGTTTTGTTGTTGGCCTTTCGATATCGGGACAGACCTTCTATACCTTCATTCTCGAAAACCTGGAGAAGTTCGGCGCATTGAAAGCCATTGGCACAAAGAATCGGGAGCTGGTCCTGATGATTCTATTTCAGGCAACGTTCACCTCCCTAGCCGGCTATGGGTTGGGTATCGGCCTATGTACGCTGGCCACGGCACTCGCCAAAATGCGCCTCCCTGACTACGCGTCGCGGATTACCTACGGCAACCTGGGACTCGCATTATTGATGGTGGTGATTATCGCGGCAATGTCGAGTTATATCGGCGTCCGCAAGGTACTTCGTATTGAACCGTTCGACATTTTCCGAGGCTGAAGCATGGGTACTGTTGCAATTCACGCGGATGGTCTAAATAAGTGGTTCGGCGAAGGCGAAGCCAGGACCAATGCCCTGAAGGACGTCCACTTGGACACAACCTTCGGCGAGATGGTCTATATCGTCGGACCATCGGGCAGCGGCAAGACGACGTTGCTCAGCGTACTCTCCGGCATACTTCGACCCGATTCAGGGACGGTGCTGTGCGAAGGAGCCGATCTTTGGAAGCTCTCGAATGATGAGCTGGCAACTTTTCGGTTGAGCAAGATCGGATTTGTCTTTCAGGACTATCATCTGTTCCCCCGTCTCACCACAGCGGAAAACGTCGCCATTCCGCTCATCCTGCGAAGAACAGACTGGGATAAAGCGCTCATCGAGGCGGCCAAGTATTTGGAAATTGTGGGCTTGAAAGGGCGGGCGAATCTGCCGCCGGTCAAACTGAGCGGGGGGGAACAGCAACGCGTGGCCATTGCGCGGGCGATCATTAGCCAGCCGGACATTCTCATCATGGACGAGCCCACCGCTTCGCTGGATGGCGATACGGGCCGGTCGATTGTTGCCTTTGTCAAGGAAAAGTTTCTCAATGCGAATCGTTGCATCCTCATCGTCACCCATGACGCAAGAATCAACGAGTTTGCCACTCGAATTCTGCATATGGAGGACGGCAGGCTCAGCAACGAAGAAAGGCATCAAAATGAATAACAAGTGGCTTTTTGTGCTCTCCTTTGTCGGTATATTAGGCGCCGGCTACGCGGCATATTTTGCAACCATCACAAAGGCTGCAGAGCCACCCGTATTCAATCCCGCGTCGAACCCCTACCCGGAAGGCATCTACTCCGAGGGCATGATCGAGAGCGTCCAGTCCAGTGGCTCAAACATCAACATGTATCCCGAAGTGGGAGGTACCGTGAAGCAGATCTTTGTGAGCGAGGGTCAATCGGTGAAACAGGGTCAGCCTCTCTTGCTCATCGATACATCGATCCAGCGCGCCACCGCCGAACAGCAGTTAAGGCAAGCTCAGGCTGCTCACGCCATGCTAGAAGAGCTGAGGGCGGAACCGCGCAAAGAAACCCTCGATGTGAACATCGCACAGGTACAGGCCGCGGAGGCAAGTTTGAAGCTGACCAAGGAAACGCTTGAGAAGACGCAGGCGGCCTATGCCATCGATCCTGGGACGGTCAGCAAGGATACCCTCGATACTGCAGTGAATACGGCGGCCGTCGCGAAGGAAACTCTCGACGTCGCGGAGAAGCAATACACGCTCACCAAGGCGGGCGCCTGGATCTATGACATCAATAACCAGGAGAAGCAGTACCTGGCGCTTGAGAAGGCCTACGCTGCGTCGAGCGCGCTGCTCGGCAAATACACGCTCCGCGCGCCTCGGGATGGTGTCGTTCTTTCCATCAATTCGATCGTCGGCGCCTATGTCTCTCCACAGGGCGCATACAATGCGTACACCCAAGGCTTCGATCCCATCCTGATTACCGGAGATAGCGGCGCCCACCTCAATGTCCGTTGCTACGTCGACGAGATTCTGGTCTCCCAGCTTCCTCCGCCTTCGCGGATGAAGGCACAGATGACGATTCGCGGGACCGATACTCATATCCCGCTTATTTTTGATCGGATCCAGCCCTTCGTCTCTCCCAAGATCGAGCTGTCGGATCAACGGCAGGAACGAGTCGATGTCCGGGTACTACCCGTGATTTTTCGATTTGAGCGACCAAAGAATGTGAGGCTCTACCCGGGCGAGCTCGTGGATGTTTACATCGGCCATTAAGACTGCAGGATGCAAGGAGCAGCAGATGAAATTCGCCAATATCAATCGGATCATCGGATGTGGGGTGTCGATCTGCTCGTGGGCTCTATGCATCCTCTGTTCCATCGGTTTGTGCGGAATGCTGGGTGGCTGCAGCGTTGGCCCGAAGTATCAACGCCCGGCTGTGCCGTTGGCCCCGTCATACAAGGAGTTGGGCAACTGGCAGCAGGCCGGACCAAAAGATACGATTGTCCGGGGCCAATGGTGGGGTGTATTTCAAGACGCACAACTGAACGATCTCGAGGGACGCGTGGACCGTGGAAACCAGACGATCGCCGCGGCAGCTGCGAACTATGAAGCTGCGCGAGCGCTCGTGCGCGAGGCTCGGCCGCAATATTTTCCAACGCTCACAACAAGTCCGGCAATCACGAATTCCAGAGTCTCTACCATCGCGATTCCCGGAATCACCAGCAAGGGGTATACAGACACCGTATATGATCTTCCCTTCACCGCATCGTGGGAGCCGGATCTTTGGGGACGGATTCGGAAGACCGTTCAGGCCAATGTAAATGCGGCACAGGGCAGTGCGGCAGATCTTGAGAATGCCCGATTGCTCATGCATGCGAACCTGGCCGCAGACTACTTCGATCTGCGCGGCGTCGAGCAACAAGAACGCCTTCTTGATGCAACCGTTATCGCATGGAGCAGATATCTCGACCTCACGCGCGGACTGCTGAGGAGCGGCCTCGATGCCGATGAAGCGGTGGCTGCTGCTGAATCGCAACTCGAAGCGGCGCAGGCGCAGCGCACAAATCTGGGCATTGCTCGCGCGCAATACGAACATGCCATTGCGATCCTTCTCGGAGAATCGCCGTCTTCATTTTCAATCGCCTCTGCGTCGAAAGATGCTCACCTTCCGACGGTTCCCGCAGGGCTACCGGCAGAGCTCCTGGAACGGCGACCGGATATCGCCGCAGCGGAGCGTGCCATGGCTGGCGCAAATGCCCAGATCGGCATCGCGAAAGCGGCGTACTTCCCCAATGTTCTGCTGGGAGCAACAGGCGGACTCGAGAGCCTATCCTTCGCTGATTGGTTTACCTGGCCAAGCCGCTTCTGGTCGGTTGGACCCTCCGTCGCCGAGACGCTGTTTGACGCGGGCTTGCGAAGGGCCACGGTCCGGCAGTACCAGGCGCAATACGACGAAACCGTGGCGAACTACCGGCAGAGCGTTCTTACGGCATTTGGCCAGGTTGAAGACAACATGGCAGCGCAGCGAATTCTTGTGCAGGATCTTCAACAGCAAGACGCGGCAGTGCAGTCGGCGCAGCGCTACGTCAAGCAGGCGACTGCCCGAAATCTTAGTGGACTGGATCCATACCTGAATGTTCTTACGGCGGAGGTGAATCTGCTGACATACCAGCAGACATCCGTTACCTTCCAAACACAACAAATGCTCGCCAGTGTGCAGCTTATCGAAGCACTCGGCGGGGGATGGGGCACTGCTCAACTGCCTGGATCGAAAGACATTAGCGCCAAGACGGCTCCTCACCTTCCTTAGATCGTTTCGGTGGGGCCGAGCGGGTCTGGCAGGGGGCCTCATTCTGTGACGGCCGTCACCGCCTCCCCGGGGCAAATGCTGACACACTTCAAGCTGTCAGGTGACGCATATGATTCGGTTGACAGAAAAAACACGTGTAAGGCTAATGACAATTCATGGCTTCGCGATGTTGGCGCTGGGGCTGGCGCTCTTTTACATTCGTGCGACGATGACAAATCTTTTATTTTACGTCATCGGAGGCGCCTTCGCGTTGTTGCTAGTCGCAGCGTCTCTGCTCTTCATCGCAGGCGTAGATTGGATCTGCGCTGCCGGCCTTGGTCGCCGTCAGATGAGTAGGCTCCGAGGTTTTCTGTTCTTGAGCACAGCCGCAGCCGCCTGCAGTGTTTTCTTGATTCTCTATCCCGGCTCAACCATTCGGATGCTGTGCTACGTTCTCGCGGTCTATGCCCTTTCGCTCAGCCTAGGCAAATTCGGTCTTGCCAAATCGTGGAACGGCACCAAGCGGGAACAAGCGGTCATGTACATCCTAGCCGGCGTTGCGCTCGCTTTCAGTGCCGCTCTGGTTGCGCTTGCCGGCCAGGACGAGCGAGCGTCCATGGCCGTGGTTGCCAGCTATTCCTTATTCATGGGTTTTCAGATGCTGCTCACGATGTACTTTATGCAACAGCAAGCGTTAAAACCTACCGAACCGGCTGCAGGACTCAATCAGGCGCAGGTGTGAGGCTCTCTGATAAGTTGAGAGATCTGAGCGCCAAGACAGCTCCTCACCTTCCCTTGGATCGTTTGTCGGACCTGAGCGGGCCGGCCCAATGCTGCCACAGCTTCAAGCTGGCTGGCCGTGCTTGCCACCTATTATTTGTTCATGGGTTTCCAGATGCTGCTCACGACGTACTTTCTGCAACAGCAGGCGCTAAAGCCCGTCGCTTCAGGGGGCAAGCAAGCAACGTCTGAGGCACTCTGACAAAGGCTTTTGGCCTTTGGCACCTTTCGTCTCAGCCTCCCCAGTCCGTGCATCCGAGAAGGCCGACGTTCTTAAGCGCATAGATCTGGTGTGATTTCTGTCACAGCCTACGGATCGCTGGATCCACTACGTTGTGTATTAGTAAAGCCGCTCACAACATACCCGGGCGGCTATTCGACAGGTCAACAGAGAGGCACTTATGGCTACCATGAATCCCGTCGCCGCTACATTTGAACACATACTCGTTCCCACAGATTTCTCTGAAACCTCGCAACGTGCGTTGGAGTATGCCAAAACCATAGCCAAGCAGAGTAACTCGGAGTTGCTGCTTGTCCATGTGAATCCACCGATCAACCTCGTTACTCCGCCCGAAACAGCATGGATCGATGAATCCGAGGTTCAGGCGCGACAGGAGGAGCAAATGGAACAGCGTGGCGCCGCTTTGCGTTCTGAGGGTTTCCGAGCCCGATCGATCTCCCTCACTGGGCCGCTTTACGATGAGCTCCTTTCTGCTATCAAGCAGTACAAGGTTGACTTGATCGTCATGGGAACCCACGGCAGGAAGGGTTTAGAACGGCTTTTAATTGGATCGGATGCCGAAGCGATGCTTAGGCAGGCGCGTTGCCCGGTGCTTTCGGTGGGACCCGCGGTACCGGATCTCCAGGGCAAGACGTGGCGCATACGCGAGGTCATTTGTGCGACGACTCTCCAGCCGCGCGCGGCTGAGGTTGCTGCCTTTGCGCATAAGCTTGCTGCCCAGCATGAGGCAGAGTTGGTGTTCCTTCATGTGAAGAATGCGGACAGCGAGGAGGACGCGGATTGGGTGGCGTTCGAAGAGGCCTTCCATCAGTATGTTCCTGAAGATCTCGGTAAACGCTCGTGGTTGCGCACTCGTCTTGCTAGTACGGCTCCGGGAGTCAGCATTGTTGATCTCGCGAAGGAACGGGGTTCCGATTTGATTGTGATGGGGGCGCGTCCAGCATCCTCGATGGCAACACATCTGCCCCTTGGAACCGCAGCGAAGGTGCTGGTGGAGGCTCCTTGCCCGGTGATGACGATTCTACAGCCCTAGTACTGTGACCGCGTGATTGTNNTTCACCACACGGTCACGGCACTAGTTCCTGCGCGCGGGCGTTCCAGGACGAGCGCGCGCCCCGGAAACCTCAATGAAGCCGTTATAGCAACCCCACAAACTACGGGAAGCAATGACTAGGTTTGAGAGCCTGGTCCTTCGAGTAATCCTTTTCAAGGGGAGCTCTTATGACTATCGCTGAAACCGATCGGCAACTCAGCAGCCGGGTATTCACGGCCCCTGACAAGATTATCGTGGCGACTGACCTAACTGATCTCGACTACCTCATTCCTTATGCAATAGCGCAATGCAAGGCCTGCGGCGCCTCGCTTGTTCTCAGCCACGTGATTCCTCCTGTCGAGTCCGGTTCTCTGGAGGCTGCAGTCGTATTGATTGCAGATGCTGCCAGGGCAGCGGCCCAAAAGCTTCTTCACGAAGCGCGGCAGATTCTTGGTGAAGTCGCCGCAAAGGTTCGTGCGGCTGGAATCGATTGCGAAATTGTGATTCGATACGGTCATCCGCGCGATGTGTTGACGGAACTCGTTGGGCAACTACATGCGGGGCGAGTCGTTTTGGGGACGCACGGCCGGCGTAATCTAAAGAAGTTCTTCTTGGGATCAACCGCACATGAAATTCTAAAAAGCGTCAACGTTCCGGTGTGGACCGTAGGACCTCACGCACGCCCCTTTGCTCACGGTCAGCCGTGCAGAATCTTACATCCTGTTTCCCTGTCATCCGGATATCAGGAAACCGCAAAGCTTGCCGTAAAACTCGGCCAGTTCTATAAAGCCGAAATCACACTGTTGCACGTCCTGCCTCGCGACGTGCATGCTGAGTATGCATCTGAACGCCTCGTCCGATGGACAACCTTCGAACTCGGGCGCCTCATACCCGATGAGGCGCCACTGTGGACCACCGCTTCGATAATGGTGGAGGCCGGGGAGGTTGTTGAACAGATTCTTCGCACGGCCGAGAAGCTGCGGGCTGATCTGATTGTCATGGGCTCAAACCCCGACACGGCCTTTTGGCCGGTTCACGGTGACAACACTGTGTACAACGTAATCGCCGAGGCCAAATGCCCCGTTCTCACTTTGCGCCATTCGCAAGGGGGGTAGGTGGGGGGCCTTCCCTACTATACTAAGCCAAACCTGGCCAGCGCTTTGCACGGCAACACCGCTAACGCGTGCGCGATCATGCTTAGCATGTTCCAGAGTCAGGTCCAAACGGGAACTCTACAACAACAGATCCTCGAAGAAGTGGATGCCAGCCCAGGACCAGATCGTTTTGAGCAACAACCCCGAACTGGCGTCCAGAAACGGATATCGTTAGGCTGCCTTTACTTCGATCTTCTTTGGCGACGCCGCCTTCGGTAGAGTGAGCTCCAGTACTCCGTTTGCCAAATTCGCAGAAGCCTTTTCCGAAATGATGGCGCTTGGCAGGTCAATGCGGCGGCACAATTCAGTCGCAGATACTTCGCTGTACTTTACCTCCTTTCCCTTCTTTTCTTCTTTCTTTTGCTCGGCCTTACCGTGAATGTAGACGGAATTCCCCTCCGTTCGAACACTGAGATTTTTTGCATCGAATCCCGGAACCTCAGCCCGGATCATATAACTCTCTCCAGACTCGCTGATTTCAATTGGTACCGGCTTTAGCAGTTCGGACTCGGCACGGAACCAGTCATCCGAATCCCGGCCGTCGGTACCCCGTTGCTGGAAAAACCCAAAGGCGCGTTGGGCGATTGCCTTGGTGATGGCTTCGAAGTCATCGAAGACATCGCGGGTTTGTGACAATTCGACCTTGCTTATGCTAGCGTTGCTGGGCTTCGTTGCAATTGACGTTGACATGTTCATACTCCTTTATATGAGGGATGCGCTGGGTGCGCTGTGATTAACGCTACACGCCGCATCCGCAACATGAAGTGACGTAGGACACATCAGCGTTCCGTTCGTTCCGTTATACGGATCACACAAGCGCGCCTCGCAACAGCGCCATCGATTGCCTCCGAAGCTCTTGGGGCTTTGACATGGATCCCATAAAGGGACGAGGAGCCTGGAACACCTACCATTGGTCACCGAGCAAGCGATGAGTGCCTGCAAGGAATTCGGGGTGAAAAGCAACAGCAGATACAGCATCTTGGCCCATCACGCCGACCATGACGCGTTCTCGAGAAATGGCGCAAAGGTCATCATAAGAGGCAAGGCTGCTTGCTGTGAGCTCCATCACAGCTTACCGACTTGCGGCCGCCTCGGATTGGTTCACTCTTAGAGTTGAGGGAGATTAGCGTATGAAGACATTCGTTGTGTTCCTTTCCACCTTGATCCTAGTCATCGCATCGCCTGCAATCGCGCAACACGGTGGAGCACCGCAACCAATGGCTCCGCGTGCGAATCAGGGTCATCTTCCTCCGCCGCCTGCTGCGAGAAGCGGTCCGAGAGTGGGAACTGATGGAGAGCGATTGGGGAATGGACGTATAAACGAAACTCCGCATGTTAACCACAATCAATGGTATGGACACGACTTGCCTAACGATTCGAGGTATCGCCTGGATCACCCGTTTGTACATGGGCACTTCAACAATTTTGGTCCGGGCTTCCGATATAACATCTTGCGAGTCGATCGAGATCATCATAGGTTCTGGTTTCCCGGCGGCTTCTATTTTGAAGTCGCAGCCTGGGATTGGCCGGTCTTCGTCGACTGGTGCTGGGATTGCGGCGGTGATTTTGTGGTCTACGAAGATCCGGACCACATTGGCTGGTATTTGCTCTATAACATTCACACAGGCGTCTACGTTCACGTTCAATATTTCGGAATGTAGCGAACAGTGCGGTTATGGCCGGCCTTGGCAGATAGATTTTCAAGGATGCTGACGCCCCCACATAATGTTTGGCGGTTACTGCTGAACGAACAGAAATGGTTCAGCAGTAAGGACCTTAGCCGCAAAACTCTCGCGCTTTCAGCGCTATCTCTTTGACACAAGTAGGGCGAGGAGCAAGGCCATGCACATGTACACCGGTATGTCACCGATGATTGCATAGACTGTGGAAAGATGGCGCCGTGGAACGTCGGCCATGAGCAGCAGATCCCCGCCCTCGAAGCTGGAGTGCCAGCCGCGTATGCGGCCAAGCGGATCGATAATGGCGGACAAACCGAAGCGCGTGGAGCGGACTACGGAGAATCCGCCCGCAATTGCACCCAGCACGGCCATCTGCGCGTGAAGCGGGTCGATCCCCCGCCAGTCGGAGGAAGGTAACGCTATGACATCAACTCCCAGCCGGGCATGCTCCAATGCCATTTCGGGGTAGTCGCAGTCGTAGCAGATGGCGCCACTCGCTCGACCGAAAGAAGCATCGACCGCAGCTAAGGGGCCGTGCCCGACGACTGCAGGCTCGCCCGGAGCGGGATGGTGCTTCCAATAAGCCTGGCGCTCAACACCATCGGGACCGAACCAGCGGTACTCGTTTTGGTAAGGCAGAATCTGTCCCTCAGATGCCGGGACGACGTAGGCTGCGACGAGGTCTACTCTATGTGCCCGGGCAAGCTCGGCAACGCGAAGAAGAAAGCCTCTTTCTTCTTCGCCAGGGAGAACCAGTGCGGCGGCTTCCGTCCACACGACGAGCTGAGCCCCGGATGCGGCGGCCCGCGCGGAGTCAGCCAGGAGCGTATCGGCGATTGCTTTCCGAGCCGCCGCATCTGGCAGAGGAGGCGCACCACCAAATGTCGCCGGCGTCCCCAGGGCCGCGACGCGGACCGATACATCGTAGAGATTGGTGTTCAACCGCATCGTTCCCCATACGTGAGCTGTGATGAGGATTNNTGCAGCCGCAGCATAACCCTGTAGAAGGCCCTTGGCAGAGGTGTGATCAAGTGCAACGGAGAGGGCGAACTCCAGCCACGCAGCAACCCATGCCACGATGAAGCTGACTATTTCGATTCCGCCTAAGGCTACAAGTTGAAGGAGCGGCAGGTTATCCACCTGGGTGTATGCCATAGCGCCCCATGACGCGAGGGTGGTGAAATGCTGCAGCCACTCGGTGACGACGACAGCTGCTGGGAAAGCTAAAAGTGCCGCCCCCTGAGGCGACCGACGACGCACCACATCCCAGGCGAGGTACGCCGCCAAATTGAATATTGCCGCCATCAAGCCCATAAGAAGAGCGGCCATAATCGGAAGTGGTACCGTGACGATCTTGAGTGTAGTGGCCATCCATGCAGCGCAGAGCGCGAATCCAAATGTGGCGCGAGAGCGCCAGCCGCGAGTGAGCCGCAGATATCGGAGGAGCGGCACTGGGGCGATCCACGCGACCACCCCCACGCCCCAACGGAAATTTGCCGCAAAAATGAGAACGGCACCCACGCCCAATAGGAATGCAGGCCGTTCGAGTAGCCGCTTCATCATCGTCTCCACAACAGTCTAGTCAGTCTGCAGGAAGGAGAGCGTGATACGGGTCACAGAGGTGGCCAGACTCAAGGTGCAATGTCGCCTGATCATGGATTTGCATAAGCCGCTCAATGCCATGCAGGCGGAGTTGGCCGTGGAGACGCTGGACGGGTGCTACCATCTACAACTTCGCCATGAGAGACTGTGCTATCGCAGGCGGGAACCCCGGCAATCCTTGTGCGGAAGGAAACGATAACGACGGATATCGAGGGCCTTAGCGGCAGGCATCCTCACCGCATCAGGCGGCCGCACTTCGCGCGCGGCGGTAGTGGCGTGACAGCTTGGCAAGGTCTGCCTTGTAGCCTGCGCGGTCCTCGAAATTGACCTGGATAGCCGTCAATGCAAGATCGGCGATACAGTTCTGAAGGAGGGCGAATTTCTGTCGCTGGAGGGTAATACCGGCGCGGTCCACCTTGGGCGCCTTAGCCCGCTGATCGGGCGGCCGGAGCGGGCTCTTGCTACCATTGCTGCTTGGCGCTGGGTCGCAGTATAGCGCGCCAAGCGCCCGATAGTTGATGTTCATCTTTATAGCGTGATTACGATCACCGTGGAAAAGGCCGTTGCAGATGTATAGGTAATCTCTGACTGTATGTTCAATGGACAGGCAGGAGGCCGTCGTATGAATGGACTGCTACAGGATGTTGTCTATTCCGTTCGCCAGATCCGCCGGGCCCCGGGATTCGCGGCTGCCGCCATAATAACCCTTGCATTGGGAATCAGCGCTAACAGCACCATCTTTAGCTGGATCCAAGCCACGCTGCTGACACCCGTCCCAGCCGTGACGCACACCAGCAAATTTTTCAGCGTGGAGCGCGGCGAGCCCAACGAGAACCCAAATGCTCCTTTCTCCTACCGGGATCTTCAGGACGTGCAGCAACGCAATCGCCTGCTTGGCGGCCTACTCGGCTACCACGATGACTGGATGTCCCTCACCGGCACTGGCAAGCCGATCCGGGTATACGGCGCGCTGACCACCGCGAACTATTTCGACCTGCTGGGTGTAAGGCTCAACTTCGGCCGCGGGTTTCTACCGCAGGAAGAGCAGCTCCCCGGCGGCGTGAACGTAGTGGTGATCAGCTATACATTGTGGCAGACGCACTTTGCAGGTGATCCGGCCATCCTTGGCCGGGAGTTTGAGATCAACCGCCGTTCCTTTACCATTATCGGCGTCGCGCCGAAGGACTTCATTGGCTGCAAAACAGGCATTCGCACCGACCTGTGGACGCCGCTGACCAACGAGGCGGTGGCGTGGGGCGGCGACCGTATCCTTAATCGCGGCGCGCAGTGGCTCAACGTGCTGGGCAAGCTCCGCCCGGGCGTGACACTGGGCGCAGCCCAGGATGAACTCAACCGCCTGATGCAGCAACTCGCCACGGAGTATCCGGAAACCCATCGCGGACCGAACAATTTGTCGCTCTATCCGCTATGGCGCTCGCCGTTCGGCGCGAACGTTTACCTTGCATCAACGCTTCCTTTGCTGCTGGGGTTGGCCAGCCTGGTGCTACTTTTGGCTTGTGCGAACGTGGCCACTCTGTTGCTGGTACGGTCGGTAACCCAGCGACGAGAGATTGCTATTCGGTTGGCGCTGGGTGCGAGTCGTGGGCGCGTGATCCGGCAGGTTCTGATCGAAAGCATGCTCCTGTCTTCGGCCGGCGGCATCCTCGCTATGATTCTCACCACATGGACGGCCGGGACCTTCGCCTATTTCATTCCGCCGACCAGCAGCCCCATCACGCTCAATGGCCACGTGGACGGCATCGTTCTACTGGCGACCATGTTGACGTCGGTTGCGGCCGGCCTGCTCTTTGGTATTTTGCCCGCCGTGCGCACCTCGCATCTTGTGCCGATGGAGGTGTTAAAGCAGGAGGCAGGCAGCGTTTCGGCGGCGGCCAGCAAAACGCGCCTCTCAAGCAGCCTGGTCGTGGCGCAAATTGCGATATCGATGGTTTTGCTGGTGTGCGCCGCTCTTTTTCTTCGCACGCTGCGCAACACCGAGCACGCGGATCCCGGCTTCACGCCAAGTCACCTGCTGCTGGCATCCTTCGATCTGGATTCGGCAGGTTATTCGGGTGAGGACGTCACTGCGTTCCAGCAGCAACTGCTTAGCCGGCTCGAAGGACTTCCAGGGGTGGACTCCGTCGCGCTTGCAGATTGGGTGCCACTCGCCCTTTCACGACACACCGACGAAATTGTTCCCCAAGGCTATGTGCCGCGGATGCATGAATCGATGGCGACGCAGCGGGCAGCGGTGACGCCGAATTACTTCCATACCATGCGCATCCCAATCATCACCGGTCGCGAGTTCACGCCCCAGGACGACGATCATTCGCAACCAGTGGCTATCGTGGATCAGACGATGGCGAACATCTACTGGCCAGGACAGACCGCTCTCGGCCACGAACTGCGTATCCAGAACCGTCGCTGCATGATCGTGGGCGTCGTGCGGAACAGCCGGCACCATCGAATGAACGAGGCGCGCGAGCCTATCGTTTACCTCTCGCTCTACCAGTTCCCCCAGCGACAATCGTTTATCCACGTGCGCACATCGGCCGATCCGCAGGTCATGGCTTCAACTGTGGGAGCCACGGTGCATGCGCTCGGCCCGGACGTGCCAGTTTTTGACGTGATGAGCTTCGAAACGAGCATGCGTGTGTCGAGCATATTCGCGCGCGTGGGCGGCGTTTTTGTGGGCGGTTTTGGGCTCATTGCTCTGGTGCTTGCGGCGGTGGGAATCTATGGGGTGGTGGCGTACGCCACCCGTCAGCGGTTGCATGAGATCGGCATCCGCATGGCGCTGGGTGCTTCGCGAACGCAGGTCTTACAACTAGTGGTTGGGCAGGGAGTGCGGCTCATTCTGGCCGGCCTGACGATTGGCTTTGCGGTTTCGTTCGCAGTTACGCGTCTGTTGCACAATGCGCTTTACGGCATCTCCGCCACGGATCCACTGACGCTGACCGGTGTTTCGTTGCTGCTCGCGGCGGCGGGCCTGCTCGCGTGCTACCTGCCGGCACGTCGCGCCATGGGAGTCGATCCGGTGATGGCGCTGCACGCAGAATAAAGGTTCGGGCAGCCGACGCATATGTACGTCTAACCGTATGCTCAATGGACAAAGGAGAGGATTACTGTGTCTGACGCGGAAAGGATTGCCTCGGTTGGTGGCACAGATACGGTGGGCGCCGAAGTGGAAGGGCGGCCACATCAACCGGCAGGGCCGTCGACGCTAAGGAATTCGAAGGGCAAGAACATTCAAGTCTCGCCGGCGGTCCTGGATGCCGCCCGGATGGCCGGCGAAGACCTACTTCTGAAGCTGCAAACGGTTCCGGGCGGGCTGACGCAAGCTGCGGCGGAAGACCGGGCGCAGGTCGCAGGCCCGAATGAGGTAGCGCAGGAGAAGCCGCAAACATGGCCAATCCGTCTTCTGAAGATCATTCGCAACCCACTGGTCATTCTGCTTGCCACTCTCTCGGCGGTCTCCTTCGCTACGGGTGATGCGCGTGCCGGCACGGTGATGGCGATGATGGTAGTGCTGAGTGTGGGACTTCGCTTCTGGCAGGAGGCAAGAGCCGATGCAGCGGCAGCGGAGCTCAGAGCCATGATTCATGTGACTGCCACGGTCGTTCGCGACGGCGTGCCAAAGGAGATACCGCTCCGCAACCTGGTGCCTGGGGACATCATCCACTTGTCCGCCGGTGACATGATTCCGGGTGACGTACGGTTGCTCTCTTCCAAAGACCTCTTTGTGAGCCAGGGAAGCCTTACCGGTGAGTCGCTCCCGGTTGAGAAAATGCACGATGTGGAATCCAAGGCGATGATCTCCCCCACTGAGCTCAAGAACATCTGCTTCATGGGGACGAGCGTCGAGAGCGGGACGGCGACAGCGGTCGTGGTCACAACGGGGGTGCAGACTTATTTCGGTAGCATGGCCAGATCCATCACCGGGGAAAGGGTTCAGACCAGCTTCGACCTGGGCCTCAACCGTTTCACTTGGCTGATGATCCGGATCATGGCTGTGATGGTGCCTCTGGTCTTCCTGATCAACGGCTTCACAAAACACGATTGGAAAGGCGCCTTTTTCTTCTCGTTGGCCGTGGCCGTGGGGCTCACACCCGAGATGTTGCCCATGATCGTATCCGTGTGCCTGTCCAAAGGCGCGCTGGCTATGAGCCGCCGCAAGGTGATCGTCAAGCGGCTCAACTCAATCCAGAACTTCGGAGCCATGGACGTCTTGTGCACCGACAAGACGGGCACGCTTACCGAGGACCGGGTCGCCCTCGTACGGCACTGCAATGTCGCCGGAGTCGAAACGGAGGAGGTTCTCCTGAAGGGCTACCTGATCAGTTACTTCCAGACGGGTCTCAGGAACCTGCTTGACCGGGCGACTCTGGATAGTCCCGACTTCCATGGGATGGCGGTTGTTGAAAAGTATAAGAAACTGGATGAGATCCCTTTCGACTTTACAAGACGCATGATGTCCGTCCTCGTGGAGGACCCGGACGGCAAAACGCTCCTTCTCACCAAAGGGGCTCCGGAGGAGGTTTTCCAACACTCTTCGCAATTCGAACTGGATGGCAAGTTGTCCCCCATGGATCCTTCTCTCATAGTGGGGCTAAAAGAAGAATATGAGAGCCTCAGCAACGATGGCTTTCGTGTTCTGGCGCTGGCAACCAAGGACCTCCCGGGAAAGCAAATCTGTTCGAAAGCTGACGAGCGCGAGCTCGTGCTTAGAGGCTATGTTGCGTTCCTCGACCCACCCAAGAGTACTGCTGCGCGTGCACTCGAGGCGCTCCACCGGCACGGCGTGGCGGTGAAAATTCTAACCGGAGACAACCCTCTCATCAGCCGGAAGGTGTGCAAAGACGTGGGCCTCGCAGCCGAACCGATGCTGCTGGGGGCAGACGTGGAGAAGCTGTCCGATGAGGAACTTGGCGAGGCAGCGGAGAAGACCACGCTCTTCGCCCGCCTCTCTCCGGCCCATAAGGAGCGGGTCATCCGTGTCCTCAGAGGTAAGGGACATGTCGTTGGGTTCCTGGGCGATGGGATCAACGACGCTCCCGCGCTGAAAGCCGCCGACGTCGGCATCTCGGTTGACACGGCCACAGACATCGCCAAGGAATCTGCAGATCTGATTTTGCTGGAGAAGGACCTGACGGTTCTCGAAGGGGGCGTGATCGAAGGCCGCAAGGTCTTCGCGAACATCGT
>PLZN01000475.1 GCA_003152195.1 Acidobacteriaceae bacterium | reverse complement strand
CGGCTCATGCTCCCGCGTTCACCGCAGGGCCTGGCGTTTTGCCAGCCTTCTGCTTACCGTCCGCCACCACCTTGTTGCGCGCGGCGCGGAGCTTGAGGAAGGACTTAGACTCGACATAGAGCCGCTTGACGTCTCGATTGACGATGGCCTTGCTCACGATGCGCCACGCAGCCTTGGGACGGAAGTAATACTCATCGTAGAAGCGGTGCACCATTTCGAGCACGTAGTCCTTGGGCAATCCTGGATATTCGATGTGTGCCAGCTGGTGTCCGCCTTCATCGACCATGGCCCCATTGTTGATGATGAAACCGTTTTCGGCGGCGAAGTCATAGAACTCCGTGCCGGGATACGCATGGGCAATCGAAACCTGAATCGTCTCCACGTCGAGAGCCTTGGCGAAGTTGATCGTGTTGCGGATCGACTCCTTGGTTTCACCCGGCAGACCGAGGATGAAGTCACCGTGGATGGTGAGGCCGAGCTCGTGGCAATCGCGGGCGAAGTCGCGGGCTCGCTCAACCGTAGCGCCCTTCTTGATGTTCTTGAGAATCTGCGGATCGCCCGATTCAAAGCCCACGATCAGCAGCCGGCAACCGGCTTCGCGCATCGCCTTCAGAGTTTCGCGGTCAGTGGTCACACGAGAGGTGCATGACCAGGTAAGCTTCAAGGGTTTGAGCTTTTCGCAGAGTTCAACCGTTCGCACCTTCTGGATGTTGAAGGTATCGTCGTCGAAGAAAAACTCCTTCACCTCAGGAAAGAGCTCCTTGGCGTGTGCCATCTCCGCGGCAACGTCGTCGGTGGATCGCTTGCGCCAAGCATGTCCGCTCAGTGTCTGCGGCCATAGACAGAAGGTGCACTGCGCGGGGCAGCCTCGAGTGGAATAAAGAGAAACGTAGGGATAAAGCAAAAACGGGACGTTGTAGCGGGTCACGTCGATATCGCGCTTATAGACATCCGTGACCCAGGGCATTTGATCCAGGTTGTCGACCTGGGGCCGGTCAGGATTGTGCGCAACGCTCCCGTCCTTGGGGTAGCTGATGCCCAGGATCTGATCGAGGGGCTTGCCATTGGCAAACTCCACCACGGAGAAGTCAAACTCGCGCCTGCAAACGAAATCGATTGCCGGACATTCGTTCAACGCCTTGTCTGGGGAAGTTGTGACGGGCGGTCCGACGAAAGCGATCTTCATCTGCGGGTTCGCCCGCTTGATGGCTTCGGCCAGCCTCTGGTCACCTGTCCAGCCCGGCGTGCTGGTAAACAGAACCAGGAATTCGTAGCTCTTGCAAATCTCAATGGTTTCGGCCGCGGAGATGTGGTGTGGTGGCGCGTCGAGCATCCGCGAGCCCTCCAGCATGCCAGCCGGATACGCAAGCCAGACCGGATACCAGTAGGATTCAATCTCGCGCGTAGCGGGCCAGCGNNCCAGCGAGAGCTGGCGCCGCCGTCAAAGTTCTCAAACGACGGGGGGTTTAAGAGTAACGTTTTTAGAGGCATAGGCTACATTCCAGTCTAACAGCACCGAAGGTGCTGGGGGAGAAAACAGAGTACTCAACGGGACACCCGCAACATTAGATGGGCGGCGCCGCAAGAGGGTTCGTCGATTGACCGAGAGGAACTACAACGTGCTGTTGGCATGGCAGTTAGCGCCGAAGAAAAAAGGTGCCCCATCCTTGAAACTGGGTCTTTTGGGGATGAGAAGCCACAGATCTCGGGAACCTCCCCGGATCAAATCAATTGCGGACAGGATTCAATATCCCTGTGCGGCAGTGCAACAAATCCGCGGGTGGGCCATCCTTGACAGCGCTTTTTCTGGCAAGGGTGGGATACCACCAATCTCGATGCACACCGTTGCGTATCCCANNACTTTAACCACGGGCTGCTAAGGGCGTGGCGGGGGCACTTCCTTGGCCCAGTCTTCGATTCTCCCCATCGATCGCAGAAGAGTGAGTCTGGCCTGCGTCAGCGCGAATCGGGCCTCGAGTGTGTCGACGAAGCGGCTGCGCTCATTGATGCGGGCCGCTTGTTCGTCCTTGGGCAACGGCTGCGCACCTCCAGAACTACCGCCCAGGCGAAGCTGCGTGGTGATCGCGTCGAGTTGATCCTGGGCCAATTCGTTCTGCAATTCCGCCACCTGTTCCTGTGCCGTAAGTTCAGCCTGGCTCTTCTGCAATTGCAGGAGCTGTTCCCCGGTCTGGTCGCGCAATTGATCGGCTTGAGCGCTTGCCTGCAGGGCCTCCGCGCTTGAGCCCTTGGCCCTGGCCTTGCGGGTGGCGTCGAAGAGCGGCATGGTGATCTGAATTCCGACGTTGAAGTTGTTGTGCTGAAAGCGCAGGTAGTACTCGCTGTAGTTATTGAACTTAGCGTAGCGGTTGTACTCTAGTCCAAAGCCGAAGGTGGGGCGGTTATTCTGGCGGGCGTCGCCATAGGCTATGTCAAACTTCGATTGGGCTGACGCATAAGCAGCCTTGACGCCACTGTTGCTCTGCATCACCAGGCCCTCGACAGAGCCCTGCTGCGTTATCTCCGGCGCATCGGGAATGGTTTGCGGGTCGGGGGTAAAGTCCCCCGGGGCGAGACCGGTCAAGTGAGCGAGCCGGGCGCGCAGCAATTCCACCTGGTCCACAAGATGGAGGCGCCGGAGCGCAATCTGCGCTCCGGTCAAACGTGCCTGGGTCAATTCGACTTTGCTGTCGACTCCGGCGTTGACACGCTCCGACTCGATCTCAATCAATCTGCCGATAAAGCCGGTCTGCTGATCGAGCGCGGTGATCTGCTGGTTCACCTTGGCCAGCTCGATGTAGTCGAGCGCCGCGTCCAGGATCACTTGTTGCCGGGTATTCTTTAGTTGCAGCTGGGCGGCCAGCAGCGCAGCGCGGGAAGAGCGGATATAAGCCGGTTGCGAGAAGGAGAGCGCCAGCGATTGTGCATTGACGGTGTAGATCGAAGGCTGGCCCACAGGGAAGCCGTACGAATATCCCAGGCTGGACCCCACCGAAAAACTGGGCTTATAGGCGTCCACGCTTTCCATCACCCCGGCCTCGGCGTGCTGCACATCCGCGGCGCTTATGCGCACCTGGGTGCTGTTGCGTAAAGCCAGATCGACTGCGGTAGAGAAGGAGACTTGGGCCCGCGCGCCGGTCTGCGCAGCCAGGGTGAAGACACCCAGGAACACGAGCTGAAATGTGCGCCTCACCAATACCGCTGACCCTCGAATTTCCGCAATCTGCATTCTACAGTTGGCGTTAATTGACGATGCGAATGGGAACGCCCTCGGAGATTGGAGCGCCATTAGTCGTGCCCAGGGCGACAACCGTATGTTCCTTCAAGCCGGAGAGGATCTGCACGACAGTGAGGTTGATAGCTCCTACCTCGACGGCGGCGCGATGAAGTGTGCCGCCGGAGACAACGTAAACATAGTCGCGTCCACTCTCGATATGGAGAGCCTCCCGAGGAACGGTGAGTGCATTGTGAACCTGGTTGGTGATGACCGTCACGGTGACATTCGTGTTCGGCAACAACACTCCATTCGAGTCGTCGACGCTCACCAGCACCTCCCCGACGCTCCGGGTTCCATAGCTCATGATGGTGGAGGGCAGGCGGATGATGTGTCCGTGGAATCTCAAATCCGGTTTGGCAGCCCACTCGATGCTGACTGGATCGTTGAGGTGCAGGTCGCCGATATCCGGTTCGTCGAAATAGGCGCGAATCTGGAGCTTGGAGAGGTCGGCCGCTTGCAATACCTCCGCGCCGGGTTCGACATATCCATACCGGGTGACGGGAAGCGAATAAACGGTGCTGGCAAAGGGAGCGCGCACATTGGATTGCGCGATGACCTGGGCCGCGGCGGCACAGGCTGCCTGCGCTTCGGCTACGCTGGAACGGGCTCGGTCGAGATCAACCGGGGCGAAAGGTTTTGTCTTCTGTTCCTGGAGAGAGTGCAGTGATGCCTTGGCGATGTCGAAGCGCACCTGGGCTTGGGCCACCTCGCTGGGCGACGCAGCTCCCTTTGCCGCCAGCTTCTGGATTACGTCCAGATCCCGCGCCGCCTGGTCGCGATCGATCTGTGCCTTGGCGATATTGCTGGATAGGGCGAGCAGCTCCTGATGTGTGCCGCCGCCCTCAACGCCCTGGTAGCCGGCTTCGGCTGCGCGCAAGGCAGCCATGCAGGCGGCTAATCTGGCTCGAGCGTTGGTGTCGTCCAGGGCTACCAGCAGCTTGCCCTTGGGCACCCGCTCGCCGACGTGGACGTAGATACCCTTGACGATCGTTGCCTCTGGAGCGTGCGCCTCAAAATTGAGCTGAGGCAGAGGCTCGACCTTGCCATTGGTGCTGCTGGTCTTAACCAGATCGTGCATCTGGCTCTCGGCGACGCGTACCGGCAACTTCTCGCGCGTCAGCCGGCGTACGCCGAAAAAAATGAGAACGAGAGCTAAGCCGGCCGCAATCCAGAGCGCACCACTGCTGATTCCTTTTCGTCTTGCTTCTGCCATTCAATCGCGACCGGAGGCCAGTATATAAGACGCGTTATCTTTCCTTTGGAAGCAAAAGATTGCCGGGCCTCGATTGCGGCACGGTGCCGCCTCCGCAGGCAGCCAGGGCCGGGGGGGATGGGTACAATATCGTCATGGGAACTCCCACTCGTTACACCGATGAGCACGCTACGGCCGGTCTCGACCGCAGCTTCCCCCCAATTGAGACCTGGGAAAATCAATTTCCGGGCTACGAGATCCTGGTCGACGATCCTGAATTCACCTCGGTTTGCCCAAAAACCGGCTTGCCCGATTTCGGCGCGCTGACCATCCGTTACATGCCGCGCCAGCACTGCCTTGAGCTGAAGTCGTTGAAAGAGTATCTGTTCACTTATCGCAACCTCGGAATCTTCCAGGAAAACGTTGTCAATCAGGTATTGGAGGACGTGGTGAAGGCGTGCGATCCGGTATGGGCCGTCGTCAAGGGAGAGTTTCGTCCCCGCGGCGGCATTTCGACTACCATTGAGGCTCGGTGGCCCCGGATTTCCTGTACGCGTCCCCAGCCATAGCCGCATGAAGTTCGTCGATCCCGCCAAGCCCAACAGGAAATCCGGGGTGGCCACGTCCTAGGACCTAAAGCGACCGCACGCCCCATACTGGGAGAGATGCCCGTCTTCTTCCTGATCGTGCTGGTGCTGGACTGGCTGATCGCTTTGGCATGGCTACTGCAAGTGCTGATCTGGCGCCACATGCTGCAGCGTGTTCCCGATCTGACCCAGACCAACTACGGCCATCCTTCCCAGGCCTTGCCGCGTTTAAGCGTGATTGTCCCGGCGAGAAATGAAGCCGCAGGGATCGCCGCGACGCTCCATTCCTTGCTTGCAGTCGAGGGCGTTGCGCTGGAGATCCTCGCCGTAGACGATCGTTCCACCGACCAGACGCGCGCCATCATGGATGCTCTGGAAGACGGCATCGCCGCCCAGGGAGGCGTGCCGGGTAAGACCATGCAGATTCTGCACGTGGCGGAGCTGCCCCCGGGCTGGCTGGGGAAAACGCACGCCATGGCGTTGGGCGCGCGGCAGACCACGGGCGAATGGCTGCTCTTCACCGACGGAGATGTTCTCTTTCACCGCGATGCTCTGCGCCGGGCACTCCAGTACGCCACCCACAGTGGAGCTGACCATATGGTTCTGCTGCCCACCATTCTGCTGCGGAGCTTCGGCGAGCGCATGATGGTCGCGTTTCTCCAGGTTTTGTCTGTGTGGCCCTTACGGCTGTGGCGGGTGCCGGATCCGCGAGCCCAGCGGGACGCGATCGGAGTGGGAGCCTTCAACATGATCCGGCGCGAGGTCTATGACGCCATTGGTGGATGGGAGGCGCTCCGCATGGAGGTAATCGAGGATCTCGCCCTGGGCCGTCGTGTCAAAACAAGTGGGTTTGCGCAGCGTGCGGCCCTCGGTCTCGATCTGGTGGGCGTGCGTTGGGCGCGGGGGGCCTTCGGCGTAGTTGATAACCTGACCAAGAATCTCTTCGCACTCTGCCATTTCCGGCCCGAACTGCTGCTCGGCCTTGCCTGTGGCCTGACTTTGTTCACACTGTTTCCGCTGGCCGCATGCCTGGCTGGGCCCGCAATGTGGTGGCCAGCCGGCACACTGCTGATCGCATTTTTTCTGGCCTACCAGCGAGCGGGCAAGTATCACCACTTTTCCGCAGTGCAGATGGTCATGTTTCCAGTTGCCAGTGTTTTGTTGCTCTACACACTGCTACGCTCCATGTTTCTTGCGCTATGGCGCGGCGGCATTTCCTGGCGGGGAACGTTCTATTCGCTAAAGGCATTGAAGAGCGGTGTAACGGATTCAAGGACTTGAGTCGTTAACTGCTGGTAAATGAGTCATTTACTAAGTAAATGGTGGCAATACCGAGTGGATTGACTGGATGCTGCTATGCCCAGTTTTGGCCAAATGTAGCAACACGTAACATCACCTAGGGCCGCCCCCTAAAAATTCTGATTATTTTTCCCAGGGTATGGAGCCTCTTGAGTATTACTATTCATGCCCCCATCTACGGTAGTACAAAAACTCCAAGACCTCGACAGCCCGCTCAGCGCAAAGCAGGTGTCCGAAATCCTCAGCGTCCCCAGGAACACGATTTTTACCTGGACGCGCCAAAACAAAATCCCTCATCAGCGCATTCTGGGCGTTTTGAGGTACAACCCGTGCGAATTGGCGACCTGGCTGGCGAAACAGTGACCGCCCTGACGTTAGCTCAGATGTCCGAAATGACCACTCCCGAGCTGGAGGCTGCCCTCGCTAAGTTGCCACCGTTGCAACGGCTGGCTGAGACGCCAGATAACCTCGCCGCCGCCGGAGCCCTCAGTCCCGCCGTCCACCGATACTTGACCGCCTCGACAGCGGATGTACTCGCCGCCGGAGCCCTCAATCCCGAAGAGCGGCGCGCTCACCTTCCCGCCGCACCGCGACCGGTCGCCAAGGCCGCCGCGCCCACGATGTCTGAAGAGCTGCTCACCGCGTCCACAATTGCGGGAATGCCCCCCTCGGAGGCTCGCGAAACCTTGGAGGAGCTGGAGGCGGTGATAGATGACGCCCTGGCCGCCGAGGTACCAACGTTCATGGCGATCGGCGATGCCCTGATCAAGATGCGGTACCTGCTCAAGGGTCGCTTCTTGAAGTTCGTCAAGGCGCGGTTCGGATTCGGCAGGAGCACCGCCTGCGATTACTGCAACGCAGCAGATGTAGGGCGCGCCCTACATGCGGAGGGCAAACCGGCACCGAAGTCGGTACGCGCCGCACTCGCAATGATTCCGGTGAAGCCCCGAAAGCAGAAGGCCAAGCCGGAAGAGGTACCAACCAACGCCACGCCGGTGCCCGAGGATCCAACCAAGCCGACGCCCACGATGCTGCAAAATATGTTCGACCTGTTCGCTGATATGGATGTGGTCATCCTGGAGTCCATGACCCCGGGGCGCTGGCAACTCACTTTTAACGAGCTGACGACGGACGAAATGCGCGTCCTAGCTCAGCTCAGAAACTTTTCTAAGTGAACCGACAAAAGCGAATGTATGGGGAGCCATTTTCATTTGTGTGAATAATTCAGGCGGGAGTCGGGAGTGGCGTATTACCTCATATGAACAATTACCAGGAAGTAGCAGCACCCCGTCTGCTGACGTCGGAAGATGTACAGCAAAAGCTCCACATCACCAAGCAAACCCTCTGCAAGTGGGTCCGTACCGGAAAGATCCCCGCGATTCGCCTGCCTAACGGACACTACCGCTTCAACTCGACCGAANNTGGCTGGAGTCCCATACGCCGTTCTCCCTGCCAAAGACAACCGCCATACCCGAATGGAACGCCATGGACGGTTTTGTATGGGATTCGTTCACCCTACGAAAGACGCCCGATGACTCTGGTTGCCCAGAGTACGAAGTCGCCAAAGCCAAAAAGCAGGGGCGTGCCCGATGAGCAGTATGAGCGACGGTCGCAGCTCCCGAACAGACGAGGAAAGAATCAAAATCTTCGCCGACGATTGTGGTCTGGTAGGTGACGATCGGATCGGCGATACCCTCATCTACAACTCGGTGTCGCAGTATCACTGGCACGAAACCGGTGAGTTGAAATATCCCGGAAGCCTCCCTCACCCGGGCGAAGGCAAGCGCACATTAAAAGAGTGCGAGCAGGTCATCAGGCGCGGTCGGGAGACGTATATCCAGGTAGGGGAGGCGTATAGGGAGATCCGCGATCGACGACTCTACAAGGAGCTAGCCTGCATTATTCATGAAGG
>PLZN01000555.1 GCA_003152195.1 Acidobacteriaceae bacterium | reverse complement strand
TTGCTGTAAAGATCGAACTTGATGGCGACACTCTTTCCGATACCGGCATAGCCGAGCGCGTCGCTCTGCCCACCAAGCGCCTTCGGTCCTATGTTCTGAATGGTGAAAGTAAAGCCATCTGCTTGTGCACTCGATAGCTGAAATGAGAAGTCTGTAGTGAACGACTGGATTCCTATGGCCTGATCCCAGAAGACACTCCCGGCCTCATGGTCCACGGCGCTCGTCAACTGCAACCGGCTGTTCGTGTCCACCGTACTGCCATTCAGCGTCAATCCCGCCACGGAGGCGAAGCCGGTGCCGAAGTTGATCGACGATCCTCCCGCCTGAATCGCGTAGGCGGCGGTTGCGACCGTACTGTTCTGCAGTTTGCTGTCGATGGCGATCGCGTTGATCGTCGTGGATGCCGCGATCGTGATTGGGCCCGTATACAAGTTCGAGGAAGCTGTCGGTGTCGATCCATCGGTTGTGTAGTAAATGTTCGCCGCGCTATCCGTATCGGAAAGAGTTACTGTTTGCGTGCCGGTATAGGTCCCACCGCCAGGCATAAAGCTCACCGTCGGAGTCTGCCCCGAAAATGTGAATGTAGCGCTGCTCACCCCGCTCTGGACAAACCCGCTCGCGCTCGCAATCGCGCGAACGGTCGTGTCGGTACTGATCGTGATGGGATCCGTGTAAGGCGTCGACGCCGGCGTTGGAACCGAGCCATCCAGCGTGTAGAAGATGCTCCCGGAAGAAGTCGTGGTGGAAAGCGTGACGCTCTGGCTAACGGGAAATGAACCGCCATCCGGAGTAATCACGGGCGCAGCCGCGGTCGGTTCCCCGTTGAACAGCCCGTACACATCCACTTGGAATGTGGCCCCTACATACACCTTGCCGTTGGTAACAACTGGAATGGTGAACTTGTTGGCACGGCCGGCGTTGTCCCGCGCGGCATTGGTGTTGCTCTCATACAGCAGATTCGAAAGGTCGGTCGCGTCCCACGCATACAGCACTTGCGAACCATGGGTGGTGTACTGGTCTGTCCGCACCGCCCAGGCAATGCCATCCTGTGTGCCATTGGAGGACACCGAAAAGGAAGCACCCGGAAATGCCGACGAGATCGTTGACTTGCTCGAAGGCGTGGTGTTCATCACCCCGCTGTTTAAGTGGAACAGTTTTGCCACATCGCTGCTGCCCCACATGTAAACATTGCCGTTCCAGTAGGCCGGCGTGCTCCACAAACCTTTTGTCTCATTCAGAATATCCTGCAGCGCGTTGGTGTTTGATGTAACGCCGGTGAGATAGCCGCCCAGTTGGTCGCGGTTCAGCACCAGGATGCGCCCCTCCTTGCCGACCTGCACCAGAATGTGCGGGTTCGCTCCCTGCTGGTCTGGCACCATCAGGATGCCGCCCGAACCCTGGTCCGCATCGCCGCTGGAAAGCTTCGCCTGGTTGAAGGACGTAAATGCATCCGTCGCCTGGAGCCCGCCATTCGCGAGACTGAAGTTGACAATGCTGTCGCCGAGCTCACTCCTCCCATTGAATGGTGGATAGGTCGAGAACGTGCCGTTGCCCGTTGTCAAAAACATCCGTCCTCCCGTCCCATCATCGTCGATCGGCATGCCTGCGCCCGCCTCCCACACGCCAGCGCCCAACCCGTTGGGCGAGGTACATACCACCGCAGTTTGTGCCAGCGTCGTAGCGTCATAGGCGAAGACCCATCCATGCCACGGTCCAAAGTCTCCATGCGAACCGAACGCAAAATAGACATGCCCGTTGTAGTAATCCAGCGCGCCGCGTTGATTCTGCCACAATGGGCTGAACGACAGTTGTCCGCCGGAGCTGCCAGTGCCCGTGCCCGCTACCTTTGCTTCGACCACCACGGGACTGTGCGCCTGCTCCGCACCCGTAAGAATGTTGATAGCGTGCAGCCGCAGGAAGTAAGCGCCATTCTCCTTGGTCGCGCCCACCACATACATCGTGTTCGTTGAAGGATTGATGGCAGGTGTGCCGCTGATGCCGATCTCCGGTTCCATGTCCTCCGAACCCTCGTCCTGCCAGGGCACCGTCGTCGCGCCGGCTGGCGCCCCGTGTGCTGCATCCAGCAGGCTGATCTGCCAGATGGGATTTGCATTCGCACCGCCGTTCGAATCCGCGTCGAAGGCATAAATCGAGTCGCGCGTCGTCGCGACAAAGAGGACATTGTGCGTCAAGCCATCGTGCATCGTCAGTCCTGGCACATAGAGTGGCTGTGCATACACAGATTCATCCACCGTGAGCGTGAACAGCTTGCCGAATGAGGCCACGTTCACATTGGCGGGCGTAAGCGCCGTCTCGTTGGTGTTCTGTCCCGCATGTGTCAGGTCATAGCGCCACGTCGGCACCGTCACCGCCGTGGCGGTCTGGGCGACCAGGTTCGGCACCGGCCCGCACAATAACCAGGCCAGCACAAGCAGCCGAAGCACAAGAAGATTCGTTAACCTATCGGCAGCAGCAGATAGAGCGGGCCATGAGGCAACAAGGCGAGGGCTGGAAAGTTCAGGCATACAGAAACACCTTCCCGAAGCTCTGAATCACAGGTACGAGTTAGTCAACCGGGGGGAGGCAGAACCAGATGAACATTAAAGTGCTTGCGACTGGCCGATTCGGGCCCGGATGTGTGAGCCCTTCTCTACCGCCAACCTGAATCGACAGGCGGCCAAGCCGTCATTGATACGATTGTTGTATTGACATCAAGCCACAACAACATTACAGGACGAAAGGGGTACCCGTGCTACAAAGTGGTAATGTTTTTACAAAAATCAGTAATGCGTGTAGTTACGGCAGGCGAACGATCCATGAATGTAGACTGGTTCCGCGCAAGTTCTAAACCTGCGGTACGCAACATAGAATCAACAACTTAGCTGAAAAGTCGAAACGTAACAATCAAAAGCCATTTTCGTCGTTGAGCGCCTGTCTCAATTCCTGACTCTGCCTGCTGTCGCTCAGCGGTCATTGCATAGCACAGGGGCATAGCACAGGNNGGCCGCCGTGCGTGCAAGATACCTCGTGGTGTAATCGCTCTCTTCGTGGGGCAGCGCTATTCTGCACTCGCCTGATTGAACAGCGCGAGGAGATATGTGAAAACCGCAGCCAGGACTATCATCTGCTGATTTCTTTCCCAATGCGTCTGCGGGATCAACCCACTCGAATCGTCCACCCCCAGGCGTAATCGCTGGGCCTGCGGGACTTTGCCGCCAGAGATTCTGGGATTTCGATGTTCAACCCCATAGCTGAATCGAAGTTCCACCGTAATGCATCCGGGTACCCGAACATGGAGATGCGGCTGCCGGGCTGGGGCTGCACGGAACGGAGATTGAGGACCTTTCCAGGCCATTGGAGCGCGAAGCAGTATATGGTCTGGTTGTCTTTCGCCCGTGTGAACCGGATCGCTTTTCCCTCGCGCCAGTGCTCACCATCCCGGGATCGGGTCGCGTATATCCCAGGGCCACATGTTTTGAGCCAGGCTCCGACCTGTTTCACCTGCTCGATCGCCGCCGGATGGAACCGGCCAGTAGCATCCGGCCCGATGCCAACTTGAAAACTGCCTCCCTTGGCCGCGGTGTCAATGATATTGTCCACGATCCATTTCGCTCCCTTATAGTGGGCAGCGTCCGGGTCATAGGAGAAACCGTTGGCAAGCGGATAGATGACCATCCAAGGCATCCCNNGCAGCTCGCGGATGCGGAACAAGGTCTGTCTTAGCTGCGGCCAGACCGTTGGCCCGAGCCACTGATCCAGCGAGAGCATTTGAATGTCGCCGTAATTGGTCAACAGCTCCTCGATCTGCGCGCGGTGGCGCGCCATCATACGGGTGACCGCTTCAGGTGTAGGATCGGGGGCCATCCAAATCAGCTTTCCTAAGCGCTTCCGGGACTCCATCCACTCCGTGTCGAGATTCGCGGAGGAAGGGACTTGAGCCGGATGATCGGCATAGGGGCGGAAATCCGCGTCGTACCAGTCGGGGTGGGAAAAATACAAAGCGATTCGCAGATTTCGCTTTCGACCGGCTGCGCAAAGCTCCTTGACAATATCGCGGCGGAAAGGTGTCTCCATGATCGAATATGCCAGTTCGCTATTCTCCAGCGTTGGCCCCCCTGCCGCGTCCCAGCGAATCCGTTGCTGGACGAGGGTGCGGGTGTCGAACATCGAGAAGCCCTCGTGATGTTTTGTTGTGAAGGCAAACATCCGCATACCGTTGTCGGAGAAAAGAGATGTCCATTCGTCCGCGTCAAAGCCGGTCGGGTTCCAGTTTTTGTACATTTCGTTGTAGTGGGCGCGTTCGGCATAGCCCAAATCGAGAAAGGGCCAAGACTCATGCGCAAATCCGGCAGCGGAATATAGGCCCCAGTGGATGCGAACCCCGTACTTCATGTCGTGAAACGCTTCGTACGCAGCCGGTGAAGCCCATTGGTATCCCGGCACGGGTGCCTCTTCGATATAGGACTTTACGCAGCGATAGTGGGGGTCATCCAGCGGCAGATGATGGGGAAGTTGGGGAGTTTCAAATGCGAAGGATTTGTGGGATGGAACTAGACGCGACGCGCATGCCAATGCTGCGCCAGAGAGAAAGGTTCGCCGCTGCAAAGTCGACCTCCAAATGTAGTGGGTTAGTTCGCTGTTTGGGGCAGGTCAATCAAGTCCCCGCCCACTTAAAGTTGACATGGCAATCACTCATTAGAATTCCCACGCATCGCCAAGCAAATTGCAGAAGTCACTCGAAAAACAGATGGCTTTACGAATATCAATAATGTCGATCGGCACCCTATCTGGTCTCTAGATGGCCGGTTAACGTCGCAGGCGCCAATCGTTCTTTGCCGAAGGAACCATTTTTTGAAGTGTTTCGGCGACTCCGTATTGAACGTGCGAGCGCATGGCCTCATCGGCGGCGAGCGGATCGCTGCCGGCCACTGCCTGAAGCAGTTGGTTGTGAAAGCCCCGGGGTAGCGCGCGCCGCTCGGCTGCGATATCGAAGAACCAGTTGTGGATCAACACATTATTCGTCTCGATGGCCTGCTTCAGCTCCGGGCAGCGAGCGTATTCGGCGATGCGCATGTGCAGCTCGAAATGTTGTGTGTGGACGACGAATTGCAACTCAAGATCGTCATCGTCCTGGAAGCGAAGGTACAAGGTGTCGAGATGTTCGGCCATGCGCTGCAGATCGAGACGTTCTTTCATGGTCGCATGAACACAGCACAGCCTCGCCGATTGCGCCTCCAGTGCCTCGCGCACAATGCATCGTCCTCGGACTTCTTCCGGAGCGGGTATGCGCACGCGCGTTCCCGCACGGGGCCGGCTTTCCACCAGCTTGTCGCTTTCCAATTGCTTCAACGCTTCGGCAACGGGCAACAGGCTGATGCCAAATTCTTCGGCTAGCTGCCGCCGCGACACCACTTCTCCAGGACGCAGCTTGCCGCGAAGAATACGCTCGCGAATCAATAGGTATGCTTTGCTCGAGAGTGAGGACTGAGACGCTCGATCGGGGCTGGCGATTAGGACACTCATGGACCATTGCCATTTGACTTGGTTTCATTTGCAATGTCAATTTCAAAAACCACAGGCGTAAGAAGACCTAGAGATGCAATTGAAGGCCTTTGTTTTAGCAAAAGGGTTGACCTGCTCGTTCGTTGTGCTTAGTATACTGGCATATCAATATGAGACCAGTCTTGGTTATCGGCGTGGTTTCGGCGCTTCTCGCGTCGGCATTCGCGGTGAATTCTCCACCGCCGGCAAAAGGTGTGTCCATGAACCTTGAATTGCGGACCCGGGTCCAGCCCTTTCGTGCCAGCAGTGCCTGGACAGAAGCTGATTTTGAGCAGAGCTTCCCGAATGCCAACTCGGCAATCATCATTACCGACATGTGGGATAAACACTGGTGTAGGGGTGCGACCGGGCGAGTCGGTGAGATTGCCAGCAAGATGGAGCCTTTGCTCCAGAAAGCGCGAGCCTCTGGGATCCTCATCATCCACGCGCCCTCCGACACGATGAGTTTCTACGTCAACGCGCCGGGCAGACGGCTCGCCACGGACGCCCCCCACTCCGTGCCGCCACAGGAGCTGGTTGTGCACGACCCACCGCTGCCCATCGACGACAGCAACGGTGGCTGCGACACGCCCGGAGACAAAGAACATCGCGCCTGGAGCCGGGAAATCCCGGTTCTTACGATCGGCCCAGGCGACGTAATTTCCGACAGCGGTTCGGAAATCTACAATGTGCTCCGACAACACCACATCGAAACTGTCTTCTATATGGGTGTTCATGCCAACATGTGCATCCTGAATCGGACCTTTGGTATTCGTCAGATGTCCAAGTGGGGCATGCGTTGTGTGCTGGTGCGCGACCTGACAGATGCTATGTATGAGCCCGGATCCCGGCCCTATGTCTCTCATTGGGCCGGTGTGGAGTTGGTAATCGAATACATCGAGAGATATTGGGCGCCGACCGTGACCAGCACGCAGATGCTTGCAGAGTTGGCTGGGAAAGCGGCAAGCCGTTGAAGCCGATTCGCTTGGCATAGCAGATCCAGAAACGACGTGGCCTGATTGCTGATGGCACGAAGGGAATTGGGGCAGCCCCTGCATCGCCATGGATGTCACGAAGATGTCGCCGCTTTGATCGAGGTTTCCGGTCACGAATGATTTCATGACGAGCGAAACCGTCACGCTGCACGGCGGTTTAAACCATGCGCATCGCCTGATGAGTATTACCCGCCTCAATAGTGCCCATCCGGCTCGGGAGCCAGGTGTTCCCGTCAACGAATGGCATGTCATTTGTCATGGAAGATTTGCGTGCCCAACCTTCAGCATTCGCAATTTACAGCTAAAACTAGAATTCTCCTTGACTTTTGTTGGATTGACTGGCATATCAGTCTAGAGCCATTTAATTCTAGCGGAGGTCCCCCGAAATGCCTTCCCAATATCCCACTCCCACTCTGAGACCAGGTTTTCTCCTGGCTCGGGGAACTACGCGCCTGCACGGTACGGTAAAAGCCCTTGTCGTCGTGTTCTTGCTGCTGCTCGCGCGGACCGGGATGTCCCAGACCACCGCCGGAAGCATCTCCGGGACAGTAGTGGACCCGCAACAGGCCGTTGTTCCCAAGGCGACAGTCAGCGTCGGGACAGGAGCAGGTGACGGTGCCAACGGCTGCCGAGCGAACCGGAGACTTTTCCCAATCGATCGATCAGAACGGTAATCCCGTTGTGATCAACGACCCAGCGGCGGGATTGCCGTTTCCAGGGAACCAAATTCCTGCCGGCAGGCTGTATGGACCAACCATCAAGCTTTTGGATTTTCTTCCGCTGCCAAATGCGACCAATAGCTCCCACCCGAACTACAACTACATCTCGCAGGTCTCCACGCAGCACCCAAGACGCGAAGACAATTTGCGTGTGGACTACAACATGAATGCGAAGTGGCACTTTTACGGCAGCCTGCTGAAGGCGACAGACAATGAGGCCACACCGTATGGCATATGGGGTACCGCGAACATTCCGCTCTATGAGCTGCAATACAGTATTCCCGGGTACCACTACGTGCTCAATGCAACCACGGTCATCAGTCCGACAGCCGTGAACGAGGTCACTTATGTTCAGGGCCACGATGCTCAGTACAATGGCACTCGCCCCGGCTCCGGCGATTGGAGCGCCAAATCGACGGGTGTCACTCTAAACACGCTTTACCCGGCGTATCAACCCACAGATCTGATCCCTGGGTTTACCTTTGGCGGAACGAAGATTGGCAACTCGGCATCCTTCAGCACAAGCGGGTTTCCTTTCTACAACGCGAATACCAATATCGAAGTGTTCGATAATTTCAGCAAGACCCTTCACTCGCATTTCCTGAAGTTTGGCGTCTACTTCGATCACAACTGGAAAGTTCAGCCGTCCGGGGCGACATACGACGGTTCGTATGACTACGGCGATAAACCCAGCAATCCGCTGGACAGTGGTTTTGGGTTTTCCAACGCAGCGTTGGGAGTATTCAACAGTTTCCAGCAGGCGGCTCTGCTTGCAAAAGTTGAGCAACTGCATGCGGCCGAGCACACGACCGTTGCGGACATGGTATCTGCGCACGAAACGCGATGATTGAACGGCTCGTGAGCGCCCACTATCGGGACTGTTGATATTCCATCCATGTCCGCAAAACCCATCTAAATAATTGCCAGCACCGTCGCCGCAAGGGCTTCCATACATGCGATCTTAATCCCCGACCTGCGAGGCCGATGACAAAGCGGTCTGCTGAGAACCGGCGTTTGCAGGGAGCGGCTGTTCTCTGCGCATAGACTTGACACACGATAATATTCAGCAGGAGATCGACAGGGTTGTGGCGGCCCTGCGAGAAGTTGCGTTGATCAAACGTTTGGGGGGGATTTGCATGCGCGGTACGAACTATGGTTTCCGAGGGGTCTTGAGTGTTCCTGTTCTGGTTGTATGTTCGTGGTTGCATGCCCAAACGCCGACGCTGACCACGGATTGGGTAGCGGGTGCGGGAAGCAAGATCGGGGACGTGCCCTCGTTCGCCTGGCTTGAAGATGGCTCGGCAATCCTCGACCATGTGCGACTGCCGGAATCACAACAGACCTTCGAGCGTCTCGACCCGGTCACAGGAAAGCGGCATCCGGTTCTCGACATGAGACAAGCTGTGGCGTCGCTGCAATCAATCGACCCCGACACCGGTATTCAGGACGCCCTCCCTTGGCCAATCGCCTTCAATCGCGCGGGCAAGCAGGCGCTCTACATCTTCAATGGAGACATCTTCCTGTTGGACCTGGACTCATCCGCATTCTCCCGCTTGACCCAGACACCGGCCGAAGAGAAAGACCCTGAGTTCTCGCCGAATGGGAAATTCATTTCATTCGTGCGCACCAACAATCTCTACGTGTGGGATATGTCCGCAAAAAAAGAAACTCAGCTCACGCACGATGGTTCGCAGACGACGCTGAATGGCACGCTCTCCTGGGTTTACTGGGAGGAAATCTTCGGCCGCCATGACACCGGCTATTGGTGGTCACCCGATTCGGAGTCGATCGCCTACTTCCAGACCGATGAGGCTGGCGTGCCCGTCAGCACGTTCGTAGATTTTTCTCCAGTAGAGCCGCGTTTGATTCATCAGCCTTATCCCAAGCCCGGAGAGCATAATCCCGTGGTTCGCGTCGGTGTCATCGCTCTGGACAGCGCTTCTACCCACTGGGTTCCGATTAACGACAAGCCCTATGAGTGGATCCTGCGTGTGAATTGGTTGCCCGACGGAAAGCATCTCAGCTTTAAGACTCTGGATCGCAGCCAAAGAGAGCTGGGGCTATACTTCTGCGATCGCCACGGAGATGACGTGAAGCGAGTGCTCACGGAGACTGACCCCGCATGGGTCAACGTGAACGACGACCTGTATTTCCTTAAAGACGGTCACTTCCTCTGGGCCTCGGAGCGCGATGGCTTCATGCACCTCTATCGCTATGCCGCGGACGGCACGCTCATTAATCAGGTGACGAAAGGCAATTGGGCGATTGTTTCCTCCCACGGCGGAGCGTTCTGGGTGCATCAGGGAGTCGTCGGGATCAATCAAGAGAAGAACTGGATATACTTCACCGCGCTCAAGGATGGGTCGGTCGAGCGGCAGCTATACCGCATTGACAGCGATGGAAGCGGCCTGAAGAAGATATCCGCGGAGCCGGGAACGCATGCCATCGGCATGTCGTTCGACGCGGCCTACTACTTGGACACGTACTCGAATATTCGTACGCTTCCGGCGTTGCAACTCCACGCCGCGGACGGAGAGCTGAAAGCCACCATCGCACCGCCGCGGCCTGAGCTTCTGCCTTCAGACCTGCAGTATCCGCAGCTTATGACGATCCCGGCAGCGGATGGCTTTCCCATGCCCGCGCAGATCCTAAAGCCTAAGGATTTCGATCCCACGCGCCGCTATCCGGTGATCCTCCACACTTACGGCGGTCCCTCCGCGCCCACCGTCAGCGACTCTTGGCAGAATCAAACCCTCTTCGACAACGTTTTGGCCAGCAAAGGTTACATCGAGGTGGCGATCGATAACCGTGCCGCCACCGCGATCAGCAAAACTCTCGAGAACACTCTGGAGGCAAGCCCGGGCGCCGGAGAGACGGCGGACCTGCTTGCGGGCATTCGCTGGCTGAAGGCGCAGCCGTGGGTAGACGGCGGGAGGGTCGGAGTCTGGGGCTGGAGCGGAGGCGGTACCATCACGCTCAACCTGATGACCAGGTCCAGGGAATTCAAAGCCGGCATCGCTGGAGCGCCCGTGACCGACTGGCGCTTCTACGATTCGAAGTGGGGTGAATCGCTCTTGAAGCTTCCGCAGAACAACCTGGCCGGCTACGACAGCGCCTCTCTGATCCCGCGTGCTCGCGATCTGCATGGCTACTTGATGCTGATGTACGGTACCGCTGACGATAACGTTCATCCTCAGAACGAGGAGGCCTTTATGAATGCCTTGATCGCCGCCGGTAAGCCTTACGAAGTCGAGCTCTTCCCCATGCGCAAACATGGATTTGCCGACACGCCCGCGCTTATTCAGCGGTACAACGCCATGGTCGCATTCTGGGAGAAAAATCTATAAAGCGTCTCACACCTTCATAGGTTGGGAGTCGCAGGCTCCGAGGGAAATGAGCGCCATCGTTGATGGCGAACGGCTGCCTTCCAAGTTGGTCCTTCAGAAGCGTGCAACATCGACGAGTAACCTCCAAGGGTTCCCGGAAAGCTTTCCGCCTGCACTCCTGCCGCACTTTGAGGGCCTCGTCTCTTGCTCTTCACCAGCCGTTTTTGCCCTGACTTGAGCCAGTAAGAGCATATCCACTGGAGGCCTGAGCGTGCGTGATCGCGACTACCGGCACCCAGCGTTCGAGCTTGTGATGCCCGGTCGCGTGGAACATGTAGGCGACAACGAGGTTCAATCCCACACCTCCGCCGTATCGGTAAACAGAACCCCATCCGTAGCCGTAGGACTCGAAATGTTTCTCAAAAGGGTCCAGGGTTCGACCGCGCGCCGCGAGAGCGCCAGTACAAGGCGGTTTGGCGCACCGGGCCATCCCACCTCCGTTGTCATGGGACTGGATAGCGAGCAGGGCTAGCGTCTCGGATACCGCGTTAATACCCTGTAACCTAAGGTTGGTCTCGTCAAAGAAACCGTGAAGCACCGGGGTTGTGTCGTGTCCCTGCAACCAGTACGGTCCAGGCTGCTCTTGGGCCGTGGCGGCCAGAGGCGACGCGATCAAAAACATAAAGATACAACTTCGCAGTTTCATGAGGGAGTTCCTTCTCGACCGTCGTTCACGTCGAGGGACTTGGTCTGCATCGTTGCGATGTGTAAATTCGCGTGGTACTCTGCGCCCGCATAAACGGACCAAGCGTCCTGCGATTGCTGCGTCTGTGCGACTACCAAGGCTGCAGAGAGAACTCCAAAAATTACTGTTTGGATTTGCGAGTTTCATTTTTCTGCCTCTTCAACTCTGAGCGCAGACTAGCAGTCCGGTGACTAACGCTTACAACTATCTGGTCACGTCCTCCCGCGAAATGGTCATACACTTTAGGCATACCTTCGCATTGCGCTCGTGTTGCGCCGATTCGAGCACCGCATCTACCGCCGCTATCGGACCCACTGGAAACCCTGCTCGGGCTGCACCACCCAGCTCAATACCTGAGAGAGGGACACAGCATCGCCACTCTCAAACGTTCATCCCCGGAACGAAGAGGCGTTTATGAATGCCTTGATCGCCGCCGGTAAGCCTTATGAAGTCGAGCTCTTCCCTATGCGCAAACATGGATTTGTCGATACGCCTGCGCTAATTCAGCGCTACAACGCCATGGTCGCATTCTGGGAAAAGAATCTTTAGCGGGGGATCTCATACCTTCATAGATTGGAAGTCGCAGACTCCGAAGCGATCGCGTAGGACTGCCTTATCAGTTGATCCTTTAGAAGCCTGCAAGATCCGCTAGTAATCTCCACGGGTTCCGAAAAAATTCCCACGGCATGACCATTACGGCCGGGGAATGTGACCAGAAACTTCTAGCGGCATCACTCGGGATTGCTATTCTGCACTCGCACTCGATTGACCGGTGCGAGGAGATAAAGTGAAAAACGTAACCAAGACTATCATTTTTGTTCTGATTTCCACTGCCATGGGATTCGCAGAAACGCCGAAGCAGATCGGCGCGTGGTCCGTATACCCCGCAAACGGTAACCTTACCAGTAACCATGTAGTTCTGTTGCAATCGACGTCCGAGGAGCAGTATAAGGATGCGCACGGCAATCCGGTTCAGGCCAAACTGGATGTTATTTGCACGAAGGGCAAGCTTTTCGCAATTGCTCTAGAACCAAATGTGGCGATTGCGAAGAGTGCGATGTCTTTCGATGGGCCGGTTACCACGACCCGGATCGCTTTCTCCGCAGACGGAAAGAGCAATCAATCCGAGAACTGGGCCGTGTTGGATGGCGGGCGCACGCTGTCTCCCCATTCGGAGATTTTAGAAGGCAAGCTCATGCGGCGTTGGACCGCGCGCATCTCCGGCACCCAGAAGATGGCTTACCAATTGGATGGTAAAGCAGCTGAATCTCAGGCTCAGCCCTCCTTTGCAACCGGAAAACTGTCCGAAGCTTTGGCTTCTGTGGGATGCAGCTACTGATTGGCGGCTATTGGGATTCTTCAGGACTTGAATGTTCACGGATTCCAAGGAGGAGGTCGGGGCGATGTTAATGCCGCGGCCTCTTGACAGTCCCATTACCGGTCGAGCATCAAACGAGATTGCGAGGTATTGCTTATGATCAGCCACCTACCGGAAGCGTTTGCGGGGGTCTTTTTAATTGCCACGGTCAGTCTCTTGGCCGGGCTGCTGCGGTCAGCCAAAGCATCGTCTCAGGTGACTGAGGAGCAGCAAGAGAAGCCCGATGGGCAGCACGCTGAAGCGCCGCAACAGCCCGAGGGCTTGGGGCCGCTACTGACTGCATCCTAGAAGCTGGTTCGCCCCAGGGGCCATCCGGGCGTTAGATTGTTTTGAGCAATTGCGCCGTACTTGAGTTGCCGGCAAGCTCCGGCGAATGGTTCAGCGGAGCCGGAGCGGGCATTGCTCTCGCCCATGAACTAAGCAGGATCAGTGACATACACTCCCGGCATTGCCGGGATGGTGGAAAGTACTCGCGCACGAAGTGCTGGGTAACTCTAAGAAGCGCCAAGTCCCGCAGGGGCGGCTAGTCATTTTGCTGATGGTGTCGTCGATGGGACTGAACCTGACGCGGCCATTCCGTCAAAGAACGGCCGCACATTAACCGGTCACGCCAGACCGCAGTATCAGCAACGACGCTTTCAATCCCTCCCTCCCATCCCGTTTACGGCAAGGAATTTCCTCAATCGCTCCATATCCCTCCTGTCACACGAAGCTCCCACGACCCCGAAGGAATCCAACAAGTGAAGGTGGCCGGCGGCGTCACCCACCGCCAAGGGGACGGCCTTAGGCTCCTGCTGAAAAGCAGCTTCTTGCTTATACGCAACGACCCGGATTTCACTCAATAGTATTCGCTTCGTCAAGTGAATCAGATTGATGCCTCAGTTACCAGTGATTGTATGCTCGGCCCTTGTGCCGGGTGTTTCTGATACGCAACAGCATGAGATACGTGCCTTCTCGTTCCAATAGGCATTTGTGTGCACGCCTATCTCATTCGATACAACACACATCACGGTTACACATGGGCGTCCTAACACGGAAGTGTACTACCGCTGGGAGGAAGTAACCGATAAAAACAAGATAGGTCATTACCGTTACCATTGTGTAGTGATCGAACACATTGACTGTTGCTAACTAGGACACGCTGATCCCATGAAGCCGCAAAATGCTCCATATCCCACAAGCCCGCAGCCGGCCGATGGCACACGCAGGCTCGGTCATGATCACCGCATGCCGCGGGCTGCCGATTCGAGGGACGGTCTCAAAGCGGGAAGACGGGGATCAATCTTGCACGAATTCTGCGATAAGGCAACTCGGGTCGGACGGAGCACGATGACCAAAAACTCCTTTTGTAGGAAGCACTCTCTTCAGCGGATCGCCTTCGTACTCCTGTTCTCGAGCGCGGCATACAGCGCCTCGGCCCAGGTGATTCCAGCACTCCGGACGTTCCCACGGATTTCGGCGTTTGGAACCTTCACCACGGTCAAACCGGACCACGAATACTACGGTGACCTCGCGGTCTCCGGAGTCACCGTTGGAGGCTTCCTGCAAACGCAGCACGTCGTTGGGGTCGAGTTAAGAGGGTCAGTCATGAGGTGGGGTGGTCTCGAGCATGAAGAGTCGGCCCTGGCCGGGCCTCGGTTCGCGATGCATTTCGGCCGAATTTCCCCCTATGTGTGCGTTCTAGCGGGCGAAGCGAACGCGTGGCGGTGGAGCAACCCGCCAATCAAGGGAGAGCCGAAACCAAAATTAGTCGAAGGCCTTGGTCCCCAATGGTCGGCCATAGGTGGACTCGACGTTCACTTCAGTCAGCACTTCGTCTTTCGAGTGGGAGAGCTTTCCTACTCGAAGACATACCTGAAGAGCTGGACCATGACGCCGTGGACCGCCAGCGCGGGTTTTGTCTATCGAATCAATTAGACATCGCTCACTGCCAGGCGATGGAGAACCAAGCGGGGTGGACAGATCAACCCCCGCTGACTCAATAACTATTGGACCCGTTGCTTAGCCGGAAAATTTACCAGAGGGAAAGGCCCACGTCCGTTTCTAAGACGAAGTTCTGGGACCTGACAGCACCTCCGTAACTTGACAGATATAGAACTTACTGAACGGTGAAGGACGATTATGGCAGGGAATCTCATCATAGGGCATCGCTCCATGCCACAGCCACAGTATGCAGGGGAAGCTTTCGATACCTCAGGATACTGGGTAGGAGCGCAGGTCACGGCTGTCGCCGCCCTTCTTCGCAAGGGCACCGATGTCCTCTACTCGCCCGACCTGCAGGAGGGTCCCGCCGCGCCGAAGGGATCTGAATGGGAACAGATCTCGCTCGCCGTCCATAGGTTGCGCACTAGCGGCGTTCATTATCGCCTGGTGAAGAGGGTGCTGGATGTGTTTATCGTCTGTGCGCTCCTGCCGTGTCTGCTGCCACTGCTTCTGATCGTCGCTGCTATTGTCCGCCTCAGCTCCCCGGGACCTATTTTTTACCGTCAGAGACGTTTAGGCAGGTTTGGACGTGAATTCAACTTGTGGAAGTTTCGATCGATGTTCGTCAATGGCGACGAGATCCTGCGCAACCATCTCCAAGTCAACCATGAGGCAGCGCGCGAATGGGCGCACTCTCGCAAGCTCAAAATAGATCCGCGTGTAACGAAACTCGGCAATGTGCTCCGTCGGGCAAGTCTGGACGAATTACCACAGTTTTTCAACGTTCTGGCTGGGAGTATGAGACTCG
>PLZN01000197.1 GCA_003152195.1 Acidobacteriaceae bacterium | reverse complement strand
CAGGAAGCCCGTGATGCACAGCAGATGGCCGGGTGGCGAAATGACGCCCAGGTTCAAGGGTGTGCCCAACTTCGATCTGTCTCAGCCTTGTCCCCTGTGCGGGTACAATATTCAGCCGTGGGAACTGGTTCGACTCGCTTCTGAGCAGATCAAGTGTCCAGGTTGCGGCGAGGTATTCAACGAGATGGGCGGTAGGAAACGGCTAAGCCTTTTAAGACTAGGAGACCCGTAGGACACGTTCTCTTCAACTCTTCGCGGGTATGGGCCAAGTCTTGAAGTTATTGGGCTAAAGCGAGAGAGCAATCGAGCAGTGGTTCACGCAGGCAGCCTGATCGAGTCGCCAAAGGGGAAGACTCCCGAGGACATATACTGCGCCTCGACGATACCGGAAGCGTCGAGCGTGATTGTTCTGTTCAACTAGACTGGCCCGGCAACGGGCAAGCCAGCCTTTGACCACCCACGGATGAGCGAAACGCCAGCCCCGAAAGGACTGGCGTTTCGCAAGACGCTTCTTTCCTCATGCCCCCGCCTCGGTCTTCTCGCTTACCTCCCGCACTCCCATCATTAGCTCCACTACTGTTCTAAACAGCCGGTTCCGCGTCTCCAGACGCACCCCTGCCCGCGTCACATACCGTACTACGATATCCACGCCACCTCCTGCTGGCCGCAGATCTACGGAAGGCGTCGCACTGAACTGCGGCGAACCCTCCTCGTGCGTCACACGTTTCCACTCCGCCTCCGCCATCTTCGCGTCCGCTTCGGTCGCTTTTGTCGTGGCTTCGCGGATTTTCTCGATCAAAGGATAAGTCTGGTCTCCCGGCGGAATGCTCACCTTGATCTCGTCCCACATCCACTGTCCCGCGGTCGAGAAATTGAAATACTTCCCATGGATCGCGAACCCGTTCAAAAACGAAACCCGCCGCCCTGTCGGATGGCCATTCGCCGTCCAGTTCCCGGTCTCCAGCAGCGTGGTCCGCAGCAGCCCAACGTCCACCACCTCGCCTCCCACCCCATCGATCTCTACCCAGTCGCCCACCCGTATCCCATTCCGCCTCATCAGCACAAACCAACCGCAGAACGCCAGGATGAAGTCCTGGAACACCACCGTCAATCCCGCCGTAGCCAGCCCCAGGATCGTGGGCAACTGCTTCGGAGTCCCAAAGATCACGAGCAGCACCAGGAGCAAACCGATCAGTTGCGTCCCCAGGTTTAGAACCATTCGCAGCATCTGCCTCTGCCGTTGATCACGCGACATCCGGCCCAACGCCACCTGCAAAGCCCAGCCAGCCAGGATAGTCAGCAGCAAAATGGTCGCGATCCAGGTCAGCGACCGCAACATCAAGTGGACTACGATCTTATGTTGGAGCTCCACCTGGGCGCCCCATCGCACGTAGAGCGTCACTAGCTGCTGCTGCGCCGCCAGCCGGTCGTCGAGGATACCCAGGATCTTCCGTTGTTCTTCCATGCGCTGCAGTTCTTTTACCCGGACCTCACCCGACTCCCCTGCCGCTTTGGCCGCGGCAGCATTCCCTTCGGCCGCCTGAGCCTCCGCCTCCAGCCTTGCATGGTCCGCCGTGAGCGCAGCCACGTCGGCTCGCGCCAGCTTCTCCGCCTCGCCGATCAGTTGCATCCTGCTTCGCTGTGCCCGCCAAGCCGAGATCTGTGCCGCCAGCGTGTTGTATTGCTCCGCCGAAATCACTGCGAACTGTCCATCGCTCCCGGTCGCCTGTGCGTCGTACTTCTTCATCGCCGCCTCACGCGACGATAGCTCCTGCTGAATCTTTTCTCTTTGGTCGCCGCTCCCTTGCGCTAGATCCTCCATTGAATCAGACAACTCTTCCTGGTCGAGGCCCATCTGCGCTTTGGCGACTTCCAGATCCTCCCCACCTGCCGCCGCTGCAGCGGGACCGTCCTTCGAGGTCAAAGCCGCGATCCGCGCCTGGTCCTCCTTAACGGTTTGCTGCATCTCCGTCACCCGCTGCTGCAGAGCGAGTGCCGCGCCCTTCAGCTCGGTTGTCTGCGCGCTCGCCTGGCGCAGAGATTGGGCGAAAGCCTGGTCCACCTCGTGGTCCGCCAGCCGCTCCGCCTCTTGCGCAAACTGCTTTTCCTCCGCCGACACTGCCAGAGCCGCCAACCGCTCCGCCGTTTGCCAAGGACGCTGGTCCACGATCCCATGCGGGACTGCCAATCCGTTCCAACCTGCTTTTTGCCCTTGCAAAAAGGGGAGATGCTCCATCACTCCCCTGGTCATAAAGCTGCCCACTACACACACAGCCAACAACGCCAAAGATATCGCCGTGGTTATCTTGTGAACTCGATTCATCCCGGCCAACTCCTTATCCCTCCGCACCCAACTCGGCTTAAGCCAATCATGGCGGCATGAGCGTTTAGTCCGAGATCAGAATGAATAGGTTACGTTTTAGGCTACGCTAACGCAGTATGGATCACGGACGACCATCTCCAGAAGACAATACAAGGCCCATCGCATGCCGCACTCAGGAAGGAGCCCGGGCTGCTCTCCTTAACAGCTTAGGTGGGATGGCCATGCACTCCTAATCATCTTAGGAGTGTCGATGACCGGTCACGCCCAACTTCTCCCAGGGACTCTTGATCTTCTCATTTTGAAGGCAGTATCTCTGAGCCCGCTGCACGGCTACGGCATTCTCTTGCGCATCGGGCAAATCTCGGGCCGTGCGTTGCTCATTGAACAGGGAGCACTGTATCCCGCACTGTTTCGCTTGGTACGCCAAAAACTTCTGAAGGCCAGCTGGGGAACGTCTGAAAACAACCGCCGCGCCAAATTCTACGAGCTCACGGCTGCAGGGCAGAAGCGTTTGCGTGAGGAGGCGGAAGGCTGGAATCGTCTCGTTGCGGCCATGGCTTCTGCCCTCGCCGCGCAACCGGAGGAAATATGAGGCTGTCAATCTTGCTTCGCTCGCTCGCTTCCACGTTGTTTCATCCTTCACAGAGGGATGCCGAGATGGAGGAGGAGCTTCGTTCGCACATCCAGCATCGCGCCGATGATCTGCAACGCTCCGGCCTTTCTCGCACCGAAGCCGAGCGCCGCGCCCTCATCGAGTTCGGCGGCTATGAGCGGTTCAAGGAGGAATGCAACGAAGCGCTAGGCGGCCATTTTCTGGAGTCTTTTTGGCAGGATGCGCGCTTTGGCGTTCGCGTATTGTGCAAGTCTCCCGGCTTCACGATGACCGCGGTTCTGACGCTGGCGTTGGGAATCGGAGCGAACGCGGTCGCCTTCAGCCTGATGAACGCGCTGATTTTGCGTCCGCTGAATGTGCCGCATGCGCAGAACCTTTATACGATTGAGCGCGGCAAGGAGAAGGATCCATCGCAATCCTATCCGGACTACCGCGATCTTCGCGACCGGAACCGGAGCTTCGATGGCATCGTCGCGTATGCCATCACCATGGCGGGCCTGGACACTGGCGGCAAAGCCGCTCGTGCGTGGCTCTATCAAGCAAGCGGAAACTACTTCGATGTATTAGCCGTTCGCCCCTATCTTGGCCGCTTCTTCCATAGTTCCGACGAGCGCGGCCCAAACAGCGCTCCGTATCTCGTGCTCAGCTATCCATACTGGCGGAATCACTTCCGTGGCGATCCCCGCGTGGTAGGGCAAACGGTCCAGGTGAACAAGCATCCCTTCACAATCCTCGGAGTAGCGCCGCCGGATTTCCAGGGCACCGAAATGTATTTCACCCCGGATTTCTGGACGCCGCTGGTCAGCGAGGAGCAGTCGGGAGGGTGGAGTGATCTGAACACACGTGGATCGCGCGGTCTCTGGCTGGTGGGACGTCTGAAGATGGGCATGACCCCCGCGCAGGCTACCAATGACTTGAACTCAATCGCCGCAAACCTGGCGAA
>PLZN01000507.1 GCA_003152195.1 Acidobacteriaceae bacterium | reverse complement strand
GTCCCCGACGGCATCCTGGGCCAGCTTGGCAACCGCGTCCAGCATGCTGTACGGGCTTTTACCCCGAAGGACCAGAAAGCGGTCCGGGCAGCGGCCCAGACTTTTCGCGCCAACCTGGAGATCAATGTTGAGCAAGTCATTCTGGAGTTAGGTGTAGGCGAGGCGCTGGTTTCCTTTCTCGATGAAAAAGGAACGCCAGCCGTAGTGGAACGCGCCCTGGTCTGCCCGCCACGCAGTCAGATTGGTCCCATCACACCCGCACAACGCCAGGAGATCATACGTACTTCCGTGATCGCCGGCGTATATGAGAACGCGGTCGACCGCGAATCGGCCTATGAGCTGTTGAAAGGGCGCGCCGCACAGGCTGCCACGGAAAGCGCTCTCCAGTCTCCTCAGCAGCCGGGGCCGAAGCCCTGGTATGGCGATCTGCTGGGCTCAGGTTCTGCGGGCGGACGGCGTGGCGACACTCTGGCCGAGACCATTGCCAAGAGCGCCGCCCGCACTCTCGGTAGCACAGTCGGCCGGCAAATCGTGCGCGGCGTGCTCGGGTCTCTGCTGGGCGACACCCGCCGCCGCTGACGCGGGCCACCGCTCGCCTGGGTGCCCTCCGAGACGCTTGGCCTACTTCTTAGCATTTTTACTATTGGTGTAAGCGAGGAAACTCGCCTGAACGCGGCCATTCCGCCGAAAACCGGGGGCCCCCGGCGCGCGGTCTTTTGCGTGATGGGGTGGAAAGAATGGCCGCACCTAGCCAACATCTCCAACTCACAAATAATAGTAAAAATGCTTTAACCAAGGCTCCTTGCTGCGAACGTTGTATAGCCACCTGCACTTTTGGCCGATACCCTCAGCACGGTCGGGTGTGTGGCGCCTTCGAACCATCCAGGTAACCGCCGGATCAACCCGCCAGCAACAAAATACCGGGCGTCGCGTTAATACAGCCGGCAAGGCTTACAATCCGAACGGATTCAGGCATCCCGACTGACCGCACCGGGAACAAGCAGGAGGAGTGCAATGCGTACCATCCGAGCTATTCGTACTCTGTTTCTAGCATTTCTGGTATCTCTCGTGCCGGCTTCGTCGTTCGCGGGCGTCTTTCTTTCCATCAACATCGCTCCACCCGTCCTGCCGGTCTACGCCCAGCCTGTTTGTCCCGGGCCCGATTATCTGTGGACCCCCGGCTACTGGGCCTACGCGGACGCCGGATACTATTGGGTGCCCGGAACCTGGGTGCTTGCTCCACGGCCTGGATTCCTCTGGACTCCTGGATACTGGGGCTTTGCCGGCGGCCTTTATGCCTGGCATGGCGGTTATTGGGGTCCCCACGTTGGTTTTTACGGCGGGGTTAACTACGGCTTTGGCTATGGCGGCGTGGGCTTTTTTGGCGGGCGCTGGGAAGGTGGACACTTTGCCTACAATTCCGCTGTCATGCACGTAAACACCACCATTGTTCACAACACCTACATCGACAGGACGGTGATTCGCACGACCGTTGTCAACCGTACCGCCTTCAACGGCGCCGGCGGCATCAATGCCCGCCCCAACGGCCAGGAGCAGGCGGCCATGCGCGAATCGCACGTTCAGCTCACGTCTGAACAACTGTCGCACGAGAACGCCGCCGGCGCGAACCGGGCCAACTTTGCCTCCGTCAATGGCGGAAGGCCTGCCAACGCGGTCGTGAGCCGTCCGTTGAGTGGCGGAAACTTCGCCAATCATGCGTCGTATAACAGCAACAACCGTCCGGCGTACAACGCCAGCAACAATGGCAACCGTCCGGCCTATAGCGCCAATAACCGGCCTGCGAATGTGGAGCAGCCGCATGCCAATTATTCCCAGCCGGTTCATTCGGGTGGCGGCCAACCGCATAATGCCGAGCCACCCCATGAATCCCATCCAAACAACGCGGGGGAGCACGAACGCCGCTAAACAGAATGTTCTTTAGCAGTCAACCGAAGCGGCCTTTCCGTCAGGAAAGGCCGCTTCGGTTTCTCGGCGCAGTCCTTTCATCAGAGACGGGCTCCACATGACGGCTCTACCGCACCCTGGCGACAGGTAAAGATCTTCTCAGAAGAACCCAGAAAGAACCGTTTACCACCGAGATGAAGCCCTTCACTGACCAGGTCGAGGCACCGAAGGCGGCCCGAGAGATTGCCACCGTCGCCTTGTTCGGAGAGTTTGGACCGCCAATTTTGACAGCAGCGAGATCGTTTCGCGACGCGGGTATCGATGCCGTCGTCCTGGGAATTGGAAGCGGCAAGCCGTCCTTATGGTCGAACGCCGTAAGATCCGCCGCATTGATGCCGCCTGGTGATGTCGGAACGCCCGCGGGCATTTCAGCGCTCAACAAGTTTATCCAACAGACAAATGCTCAGGCTTTGCTGACGTTTTGGGATCCCCAGATGTTATGGGTTGCCGCTAACCAGGATTCGCTACCCCCGGGCTGCAAGCTCTTAATGTCGAGCAAAGAGGCTTTAGGGGCGGTTCAGTCGAAACACGATCAGTTGCAGGTCGCACAGCGCTGTGGCTTCAGCGTTTTGCCAACCTGGGACTTATCCCAACCTGATGATGTCTGCCGCATCGATCAGTCTGCCTATCCGGTATGTTTGCGTCCGTCGGCGCCTCAGGGGGTAAAGCCAACGTTCAAGGCTGAGGTGCTGCAATCGCCATCGGAACTAAAAGCCTTTTTAGCGGGCAGGACGTGGGGACCGGAGCCTTTACTCGTTCAGCCTTTCCTGCCTCATCCCAGTGTTGTCATCCACGGAGTCAGGAGTGAATCGGGCGAACTACTCGCGCTGGAAGGCTTTATCGCTCCAATGAAGTTTGAAGGTATCTCCCTTGAGCTGCGGCCGTTCCGCAGGGATGAGAAAATTGCGGAGTGTTGCCGGAACTTTGTGGATGAGGTGGGAATAACCGGTCCGTTTCACTTCGACTTACTCTATTCCGCTGAGACGGGCGGCTTCTATTATCTTGAGATCAACGCGCGGCTCGGAGGCACGACAGATAAGGTTTTCCGGTTGGGTTTTGACGAGCCGCTACTGACGCTTGCGGCATACGGCTTCGAGGTCCCTATCCGCCCATATCGCGCTCCGAAAGGCCGATCCGTCGTCAATCGCAAGGCTGTACTGAAACATATGTTCTGTGTGGCGCAGGGACGTCTGTCACCCCTGGACTATCCGATTGCAGGCTGGTTTCACCATTTACTTTTGTCGCTGCGCTGCCTTCTCTGGGACAAAGACTCAATCGCCTCTGCGCGAGATCTTCGCGGGACGTGGTTGTTCTTCCGTGGCGGACCGCGATCCGCGGCGTCCTCGCGCCGCTCGGCCCATCAATGGATGATGCGCATCTTGCGCCACGATTAGCTCGATGAGCAACAAATCCGCGGGTGCCCCATCCCCCCGGATTTCCTGTAAGGCTTGGTGGGGATGCAGTCCCGCAGGGACGGTGTGAGAGTAGCCCAGGACGTCAGTCCTGGGTCATCGGCTACCCCTCCGAAATCAGTCCCGCAGGGGACGGCTGAACCCACGTTTTGGGGGCACAGCCGCACATCACAAGCGGATCAGCGTAGCCTTACACGGGAGGGAAGATTCAGCCGTCCCTGCCGGGACTGGCGCGTTTCTAAGAGAAAAGCGGATCCACCGTCCAAATCACCGCTTAATCGAGAACTTGTTTCTTATTAGCACATCTCGGCCCAAAAGCTGCCCTCAGGGGCCAAAGCCCATTGTTCTTGCTTCCTTCATGTACGGGCTGAACAGGCTG
>PLZN01000132.1 GCA_003152195.1 Acidobacteriaceae bacterium | reverse complement strand
ACGACCGGCAAAGTTGTCGTCTCCGTCTCTTCCATAACTGGCTCAACACGGGCTGAGGGCGCTCCGGCGCAGGCGCAGGGTTCGTCCACGGCGTCAGTTTTGGCCGATGGCACGGGAAAGACCGAGGTCATCAACACCTGCAGTCAATGTCACAGTCTGGATGTTCTAACTCCGAAGCGGCAAACAAAAGAAGAATGGGCGGAAACCGTGAATCAAATGCAGGAGCGTGGCGCGCAGGCTACCGATGACCAAGTCGAGCTGATCGTGAACTATCTTGCAGTGCACTTCGGGAAGCTGATTTACATCAATGAGGCGCCTGTAGAAACTTTGGAAGATGCCCTTGCTATGACGCCACGGGAAGCAGCGGCATTGGTCAAATACCGGCAGGAAAATGGCAACTTCAAGAATCTGGATGCGTTGCTGAAGATGCCCGGCGTGGATGCGAAAAAGATTCAGGAGCAGACCGGCAACATTGTGTTTGACGCGAAGGCTCCATAGAAAGGCCAGTCGGTCGCAGGAAGGAACGACCGGGCATTTCGGATCAAGGAGGAAAGTTCAAATGAGACGCAGGGACTTCGGTAAAGCGCTCGCGGGTAGTCTTCTCACCACGGGCATGGCGAAAGCCGCGATTCCTATGATCGCGGCCGGCCAGACTCAGAAAACTCGCGTTCCCAGGAAAAATACGCTGATGCATGTGGGCGCCGACTATCACGTCGCCGAGGGCGACGGCGTCATGTCCAGGGAGAACCTCGAATACAACTTGCGCTTCGGCGTCAGGCATATCAGCCCGGATCCGGACATGGTCCTCGAGGGCGAGGGACGCGTCCGCCGGCCACTTGTCTCCCCTGGATCTCAGGGTGGCGCCTTCATCCCTGCGGAGGGGCCCTCTGGCGGAGCCTTCGATCTCGATAAGCTGAAACGGATGAGGGACGCCTGCGATGCAGTGGGAATGACGATCGAAGGTTTCCGCATGGATTCCGGTTACATCGTAATGAAGCCCGGCCCGGAACGCGACCGAAAGCTTGATCAGATCATCGAAAACGTCCGCAAAACCCACGAGGTGGGGGTCGGCCTCATCAGCCAGCACTGGACGATGATCCCAATCCGCCGCAACGGCAAAGTGCCGGGGAGAGGAGGATCGACCTACGAAACATTCAAGCTTGAGGACAATTGGAAGGACCTCCCGCCAGGAATTGCCGGAGAAGTCAGCTCGGAGGAGTATTGGGAGCGCATCACCACTTTCCTGCAGAAGGTGATCCCGGCCTGCAAGGAGTACAACGTCAAGATGGCCAACCATCCCTATGATCCTCCCGGGCTACCGCTTGGCTACGAGCACGTTGAAAATTTCGATTCCCCGTCGATCTTCACCGCCTACAAGCGGTACGAAATGATCGTCGACAGTCCCTACAACGGGTTCCAGTTGGATGTTGGGGTACTTGCCGAAGGGTCCACGGACGCGAACAAGCAGATTCCTCCTCTCGTTCAATACCTGGCAGACCGGGGCAAAATCCATCAGATCCATATGCGCGCGATCAAGGGTGGACTTAACAACTTTGCTGAGGTCTATCCCGATGAGGGAGTTCTCGACTTGTTCAAGATCGTGCGGATACTAAGGGACTCTGGCTACCCGGGCGGCATCTTACCGGACCACATGCCGGCACATCCCGGCGATCCGGGAAAGCTCCAGGCGTATGCGTTTGGGTATGGCTATCTTCACGCATTGATCAATGGAGTGAATTCGGAAGTTGCCTAACCAAGACTACAGCTCAGGCCAGAATTCCGCCGGGATGCCGCGTAAAGACTTCAGGGTCGTAGATGGAGGCAAACAGATCCGCTTCTTTGCGGATCCGCGACCAGGTAGCGTCCGCTTCCATCATGTTCTCCATCACCCCTAAGTAGCGGGACGATTCGATGTTGCCGTATTTGAAAAATGCATCCGTGATGATAACCACGCCACGAGCGGTTTCGATGGAGACGGCAAGAGACGAGCGATGGTGGACGCCGGCCCAGAAAATCCTGAGGCCCGGCTGTATCTCTTCTTCGTCAGCGAGCAAGCGCACTTTCTCCCAGCCTTCATTTTGCAGATAGTGATTCACGTCAGGCGGAATGCGCAGATGACGCGGAACATGCAAGTGATAGAAAGGGGCCTGAAAGTCCTCAATCCACCCGCGGCGCGAGATACCAATCGTTGCCTTGCGGAACATGGGGATATTGGCCGTGGCATACGCCTGTAATGGGGTCACGAGGACGAGGGAGATATCATCCGGCGTAAGTCCCTGAGACCGGAGGATGTTTTGTGGTAACTGCGCCTCGGTGCGAACGATCTGTGATTCAGGGTAGCCGAAGAAGTCGAGCCACGCCTTATTGATAATTCCCAGATCTTGTGGGGGCCCGGTATTGATCAGGATGTTCTGGTTGCCGCCGCGAATAAGATAGATCAGGATGTTCATCTCCTCGCGGGTGTTCCAAACCTTCCATCCAGTAGACCTCTGGGCCGGGCACCCAGAAGGTGCCGGCATTAAATGCCTGTACCGAGAACTTCATGCTGCGCCGCCCTCTTTGCCGGATGTCTCTACGTGCTGCTCAACATGCGCGCGAAACCTGCGGACGCCGTCAAGAAATACGCTGATATCACTGCCCAGGCTAATAACGCGGAAGCCTTGTTGGATCCAATGCACGGCCGCTTCCGGTGAAGGCGGCAGAAATCCCGGGGCCACCCCGTGCTTGCGACAAGCGGAGACCAACGCATCCATCGCCGCGAGAAAGCGGGGATGATCGAATTGTGCCGGGATGCCCATCGAAACGGTGAGATCGTATTGCCCCACCCACGCTACATCGACTCCAGTCACGGAGACAATCTCATCCAGATTCTCGAAAGCCTTTTCGGTTTCCAGCAGCAGGATGACGGCAATCTCCTCGTTCGTCCGGGCGAAGAAGTCTGCAGTTCCGGCACGATAGAGATCGTGAGCCAAGCCAAGAGCCACACCTCGCGTGCCTGCAGGGGCGTATTTGAGCTGACTGACGATCATCTCGGCCTGCTCCCTGGATTCAACGCGAGGCACCATAATCCCCCGCGCACCTATGTCGAGGGCACGAGACAGAGGCGCATACGCTGCGTCGGGCACGCGCGCGATAGGAAAGATATCGCTGCCACGGCACGCCGCAACCATTTCTGCCAGCAGGGAAATATCGCAACGCCCGTGTTCCATATCAAAGATCACGAAATCGAGCCCGCATGCAGCGAGCATGGGCCCAATGCCGGGGGTAAAGAGTTCAAGAACCATTTGCCCCAGGAGCACATCTCCGTTGTCGAGCCGCTGCCGAAACTTCATCATTCAGAGCCCTCCTTCTGCAAAAGCAGCTTTGTATCTTTCCAGCTTATGGAGGAAATCCGGATGGCTCAGCACTTGCGGGTTGACCACATGCTCCGGCACCTCTCCGCGATAAATAGCCAAGGCCCCGCGGCTATCGATGCGGCCCATATCCCGGAATAGCTCTTCGGTCCATGCGATGGAGTGCGAACTGAGGATCACATTTTCCATCGCTGCCAGCGGTGAGTCGGGACTTAGCGGTTCGCGTTCAAACACGTCGAGAGCGGCCCCGCCAATCTTAGCGTTCTGCAATGCTTCAATCAGCGCCGCCTCATCGACAATGGGCCCGCGAGCCGTATTGATGAGCACTGCATCCGGCTTCATCAGCGCGAACTGCGGCTTACCTATCAAACCCCGCGTCTCCGGGCTGAGTGGACAATTAATCAGGACATAGTCTGATGCGCGCAGCAGCTCGTCAAGAGTGACTAACTCCACTCCGAGCTGTGAGGCCTTCGCAGAAGAGGCATAGGGATCGAAGGCGAGAAAGCGGGAAACGTCAAAGGGCCGCAGCAGACGGATCGCTTCGGATGCAATGTTGCCCAGTCCGACGGTGCCGACAACGCGCTGGCGCGGTTCGCGCCCCAGACGATGCGTGCTTTCCGCCCAGCGCCCCTGGCGCACCAGGCGATCCTTCCACAGCAGATTGTGCGAACTTGCCAGCAGCAACAAAATAATGGACTCTGCGACCGGCCGCACAACGCCACCGGGTGTAATGAAGACAGCGATCCCATGCTCGGTGCAGGCATCCAGATCGACGTTGTCATAGCCTACTCCGCAGCGGCCGATGGCACAGAGCCGGGAAATTCCTTGCAGGGACAGCGCCGTGATTTTGGGCTTCAAGGACACCAGCACGTCATAGCCTGCCAGCTGATCGGGGGAATATTCGGGTCGATATTCCTGAAGAAATTCGTGCGCGAGCCGGGGAACGCCATCCAGAAGCGATAAGCCAATGTCGGGAAAAACCGGCCGCCGCTGATCGTCGCAAAAATCAGCGGAATAGGCGATGCGAAATTCTCCAGGATTCATGCCTTCCGCTCAAGAACCACTACCCAATCCCGAAAAATCGGAAACTCCGGCGCCTTCCATGCGCTGTTGCTATCCGGGCTCACATTGCCGATCTGCACCTCAGTTCCATCGCTTGGATTAAAGAAGAAGGCTCGGTAGGACGACGCTTCGAGATTCTTGATGGTGATGGGCTTCATGCCTGATGGAGAGAAAACGATGAAGGCTTCTCCAGGAATCTGTCCGGCGTAGGGCTGCCAGTAATCTGCGTTGCTCCAGCGCGGTTCAACCATCTCCGGATGGGGTTCTAGTTTCCACCAGGAATAACGAGTGAGCAGATTCTTGGCGAGGCCGAGCTGCCCAGAGCCGGGCAGTTGCGATGCGATGTCCCACGCCGGGCCGCCCCAGGAGTGGCCGTGGGGCGAAAGGCCGTAGGGCTGCTGCCGTGTATTCACTTGCCAGATGCCGTTGGCCCCGTAAGTATGGCCGCCCGCGCCCCCTAACAGGGCAGACCAAAACATGAATCGTTGCACCTCTTGCCGGCTTGCCTCCATGATGCCTTCATAGCAAACCTCTCCAATCAGCACCGGCATGCGGGGTGCCGCGGCCAGCGAACGGTTCAATGTCTCGATGGTGTTGGGAACGCTCTGCCGGTCGCTGTGGCCGGTCTGCAGCATATCAAAATCGAGAACGGATGGGTCATCCACACACAATCGCGCGCTGCTCGAAGGATGAATGGTGATGGGATGATGATGTGGATCCGTGGCGCGCACGAAGCGCGCCAGTTCGGTCAGGCCATGCTTTTGTGTCTCGGCATCCTGCTCCTTGGTTTTGGAGAGATAGTAGGGCATGGTGCCTTCTCCGGCGAGGCACCACACAACTGGATAGGAGCCCCAACGGGCGATCAGATACCGCCAATGTTGTTTAACCTTGGCTATCCCCATGCGGGGAATGAAGTATCCCCAAAAGCCAACCACACAAGCAGCAAGGCCATGATCGGCAAGGTGCTGCATGCGCACATCGGCCATATCGAAGTATGCGGGGTTGATGCGGGAAAAATCCGGCTCCCACGCAAACCCGGCTTCATTTGCGCCGCGATCGTCAAACGGCTCCATGTCAGGATAGAGGCCGGCCACGATCTGAACGATCGTGAAGCCCTTTTGCACGCGATCGGCCGCTAGTGTCTCAAAGCCGTCCGGCCAGGGAAGGCGCTTGCACAGGGCCATCCACCACGTGTCACCCAACCAGAAGAAGGGCGTTCCATCGGCATGCTGAAAATGCCGCTTGTCTTCTGCCACTTTGAGCACGCCATGCTTGTAATGAGAATTTTCCCCCGCGTAGGGCTCTACGTTCAGGATCGAGGCTCGGTCATGCAGATCGCGGTTCCTGGTGTCGCTGCAGACAGATCGAATCCGGTAGAGTCCGGGCGCGGGTGGTGCGTACCGCACACGCCACGTCGAGCCGCCCGCCCAGAATGCCGGCACCCGCTCTTCCTGCCCGGAGGGCTGCGTAATCATGGCATCGACATCGACCTGATTGAACGGGTCGGAGTATTGTTTTCCACTTGTGTATGACCATTCGGTCGGTGCGCCGGAGGAGGCAACTCTATCCTGGCTCAGCCCGGATTTAACTCCCGAGCTTGCCACGGCGCTGACAGCCAGTGCTTTGACAAACGATCGCCGCGACATTCCGCCAGACATAGGACAGTCTCCTGGTACCAGCAGTGAGCCATCCGATAATCGGTTAGCGGCAGCGTTGATGTCAAGATTCGTCGGGCGACGATTGAAAGAAACCCTTGACAGTGAA
>PLZN01000602.1:172-4909 GCA_003152195.1 Acidobacteriaceae bacterium | reverse complement strand
AGAAGTACCGCTCCACCGATGCCGGTCCGGCACCTGTGCTCAACCGCCTGGGTAGCCAGCAATGGGCCAAGACCAAGGCGCGCGTGCACAAGGCCATGCAGGACATGGCCGATGAGCTGCTCAAGCTTTACGCTCAGCGCAAGGCGGCCCAGGGACACGCCTTCCCCGCGGACAACGAATTCCAACGTGAGTTTGAGGACGCCTTCGACTACAACGAGACCGAGGACCAGGTCTCGGCGATCGCCGACATCAAGCGCGACATGGAATCTCCCCTGCCCATGGACCGTCTGCTGGTCGGCGATGTCGGGTATGGCAAGACCGAAGTCGCGATGAGAGCAGCCTTCAAGGCGGTGCAGGATGGCCGGCAGGTGGCGGTGCTGACCCCGACCACGGTGCTCAGCTTTCAGCATTTCGAGACGTTCAAGAACCGTTTCAAGCAGTTTCCCATCATCGTGGAAATGATCTCGCGCTTTCGCAGTCCACGGGAGCAGAAGCTGATCCTGGAGCGGGTGGAGGCGGGCAAGGTCGACATCCTGATCGGCACCCACCGCCTNNATGGCCATTCAGACGGTGGTGGCCAGGTTTGACGAGAAGCTGATTCGCTCCGCCTTGGAACTGGAATTGGAGCGCGGAGGCCAGGTCTACTTTGTGCACAACCGGGTGGAGACCATCTACGAGATCAGCGCCAAGATCCAGGAGCTGGTGCCCCAGGCTCGCGTCGCGGTCGGCCATGGCCAGATGGGCGAGAGCGAGCTGGAGCGAGTGATGCTGGCCTTCATGCATGGGGAATACGATGTGCTGGTCGCGACCACGATCATCGAGAATGGGCTCGATATCCCGCTAGCCAACACCATTTTGATCAGCCGTGCCGACCGCCACGGGCTTTCCGAGCTGTACCAACTCCGGGGAAGGGTCGGCCGATCCAACCGGCGCGCCTATGCTTACTTGCTTATTCCCCCCGAGCACGAGCTGACCGAGATTGCCCGCCGGCGGCTGGCGGCGTTGAAGGAGTTCTCCGACCTCGGCGCCGGCTTCAAGATCGCCGCGCTCGATCTCGAGCTGCGCGGTGCGGGCAATATGCTGGGCGGGGAGCAGAGTGGCCATATCGAGGCCGTGGGCTTTGAAATGTACACCAGCATGCTCGAGCATGCGGTCAACGAGTTGAAGGGCGAGGAGCAGCCGCAGCGGGCGGCCACGCAGCTCAACCTCGGGATCAGCCTGCGCATCGACGAAGACTACATCGAGGAAGAAAACCAGCGGCTGCGCATCTACAAGAAAATTGCCGGCGCGCAGGATGAGGGCGGCCTGAGCGATGTGCGTGCAGAAATGGAAGACCGCTACGGCGAGTTGCCTGGCAGCGTGCGCCATCTTCTGGATGCGGCCAGCCTTCGTCTGCTTTGTGAGCGGACAGGGGTGGCCCAGGTGGATCGCAAGCGTGATCAGATCCACATCCGCTTCACCGGCCAGGCCAGTATCGATCCCGGCCGCCTGATGAAGATGGTGGCGCAAAATGCGAAGAAGGGCGCGCAGTTCACGCCCCAGGGAGTGCTACGTTTTCCGCTCAAGGCGACAGAGCCGCGGGATGTATTGGATGAGATACGGGCATTGCTGGAAGAACTGGCGGCAGGCGAGAGCGCCGAGGTGGCGGCCCCGCAGCAGCGCCGTTAACTGAATTTCTCACTAGAGTTGAGGAGAGGAACCGTTGCGTTGGGAAGGGCGGGTAGCACCCCCAGATTTGTTGCACTTCCCGCTTAGGAGCTTCATGCGCATTAAATCCCACCACATCACATTAGGATTGGAGAAATCATCGCTTGCACTGTAAAGGGATTGCCATATTACTGGCGGGAATTGCCGTCAGCGCCGGCTCAGGCTGCTCAAACAAGGCAGCCGGGCCACCCGCTTCGGGATCAGCACCGGGCAGCAATGGCGCCGCCGCCGAGCTTCGCCAGCTGGCCGATGAATACTTCGACCAGGTCTACTTTCGGTACTCCCCGGCGAACGGCACACTGCAGGGATTGCACCAGTACGACACGCAGCTGGAGGATTACTCGCGCGCCGGGGTCGCACGGGAGACGGCCGACCTGGAACGGTTCGAGAGCAAATTTGCCGCGGTTCCGGCGGCCCAGCTCGATCTGACCAGCCAAGGAGATCTGCAACTGTTGCTGGGAAATATTCACAGCACGTTGCTTTCGCTCAACACCATTCGCTTATGGGAAAAGGATCCCGACCAGTATTCGAGCGGAATTTCGAATAGCGCCTTCGTGCTGATCGAGCGCACCTTCGCCTCGCCCGACGACCGGCTGCGCTCGCTGATTGCCCGGGAAAAACGGATGCCGGCAGCATTGGATGCGGCGCATCAGAATCTAAAGAATCCGCCCCGCATCTATACCGAAATTGCTCTCGAACAACTACCCGACATCATCACTTTTTTCCAATCGGACGTTCCGCAAGCTCTTCAAAAAGCTCAGGACCAACAACTCAAAACCGAGTTTGCTCAGTCGAACGGAGCCGTCATCAAGGCGCTCCAGAATTATCAGACCTGGCTGCGGAAGGACGTTCTCCCGCGCTCGCACGGCGACTTCCGGTTTGGCGCGGAAACCTACTCCAAGAAGCTGCTGTATGACGAGATGGTCGACACGCCGCTGCCCAAGCTGTTGGAGATCGGCTATGCGGATTTGCACAAAAATCAGGCTGAATTCAACCGCATCGCCAGGGAAATCGACCCCAGCCGGCAACCGCGCGACCTCTTGGCCGAGTTGGGCCGGGACCACCCTGCGCCCGCTCATCTTCTGCTGAGTTTTCGCGATACCTTCCAGGGTTTGATTCAGTTCATCCAACAGAGGCATATCGTGGACATTCCTTCGCAGGTGCGCCCCATTTTGGAAGAAACGCCGCCCTTCCTGCGAGCCACCACGACGGCATCGATGGATACGCCAGGCCCCTTTGAGAAAGTCTCGACGGAAGCCTACTTCAACGTGACCTTGCCCGGGCCCCACGATACCCCTCAGCAAATCGAAGGACACATGGAGGAATTCAATCGGGGAACGATCATCAGCACTGCGATTCATGAGGCCTATCCGGGACACTATTTACAGTTCCTGTGGGTGCCGCAGGCGCCTAGCACAGTTCGCAAGCTCTTGGGAGCGTCCTCCAACGATGAAGGCTGGGCGCACTACTGCGAGCAGATGATGCTCGACCAAGGGTATGGTCAGCCGGGCACGGGCGCACGCGACGCCCGGGATGCAAAAATGATTCATCTGGGCCAGCTGCAGGACGCGCTGCTGCGTGACGCCCGGTTTGTGGTTGGCATCCAGATGCATACTGGGCGCATGACGTTCGATCAGGCGGTAAGATTTTTTGTAGAAGAAGGCTATCAAACCCACGAAGGCGGCTTGGTCGAGACCAAACGCGGAACAGCCGATGCAACTTATCTTTATTACACTTTGGGCAAGTTGCAGATTCTCAAGTTGCGAGCCGATCTGGAGAAGAAGGAGGGCGCGCATTTTTCGCTGGAGCAGTTCCACGATGACTTTCTCAAGCAGGGATTCCCGCCCATCAAGATCGTTCGCCGCGCACTTCTGGGGGATGATTCACCCACTCTCTAGCCATTCCTGCATCTAAACTCGGCGGGAGATGATATGTAGACGAGTGTGCGTTGTCATTGAGGCAATAGAATTGAAGGCCGGGCAACCAACCGTCGCGGCCGATGGCGATAATTGTTACAGGACAGAAGCCTTAGAGGGCGTGAAGGATTGCAACAGATGAAAGACAAGGTGCGCAAAGCAGTTTTTCCGGCGGCTGGACTCGGCACGCGTTTTTTGCCGGCAACCAAAGCGCTGCCCAAAGAGATGTTGGCCCTGGTAGACAAGCCCCTCATTCAATACGGAGTGGAAGAGGCCATTGCTGCAGGCTGCGAACAGATCATTATCGTCACCGGCAGGAACAAGGCGGAAATCGAAGACCACTTCGACATCAGCTTTGAGTTGGAACAACTGCTGGAGAAGCGGGGCAAGACCGAACTGCTTGCCATGACGCGACAGATATCGCATATGGCGCGCATAGCCTATGTCCGGCAGAAAGAGGCCATGGGTCTCGGACATGCGGTCCTGATGGCACGCGACCTGGTAGGCGACGAACCGTTTGCGGTGATTTTGCCGGATGACATCATCGAAGCCGGCGTGCCCTGCCTGCAGCAGATGATAGAAGTCTTTGAACAAACCCAGTCCTCCATTCTGGCCACACAGGTGGTGGACGGCCCCTCTATCTCTTCCTACGGCGTCCTCGACTGCGTTCCTGTCGAAGGCAGCCCGCGCGTTTTCGACGTCAAGGGTTTGGTGGAAAAGCCGAAGCCGGAGGATGCGCCTTCGCGAAACGCGATCATCGGGCGTTACATCCTCACCCCCAGGATCTTCGATGTGTTGGAGAAGACGCCGCTCGGCGCCGGAGGGGAGCTGCAGTTGACCGACGGCATCAAAGGTCTGCTGGCGCACGAGAAGGTCTACGGCTATAGTTTCGACGGCCTGCGCTTCGATGCCGGCGACAAGTTCGGCATGTTGAAGGCGACGGTGGAGTTTGCCCTGAACCACCGCGAGCTAGGGACGGTTTTTCGCGAGTATCTTAAGTCGCTATCGCTGTGAGTCATTGCCTTCTCGCATAACATAAATTGTCATCCCGACCGGAGTGGTCAATGGGCCTGCGGCCCACCCAAGGGGATGAAAATGGCTTCTGTTCAGCAAC
>PLZN01000602.1:0-141 GCA_003152195.1 Acidobacteriaceae bacterium | reverse complement strand
TCCGGTCGGGATGACAAATTTGTTTCAGGGGGTGCGATTGCTCCGTACCAGCTCGCTTCTTCTCTGCTCGCTTATGCTCAGCCCTCTGATCGGACAAAACTTGAACTATCCTAAAACGCGCAAAGCCGACCAAGTGGATGA
>PLZN01000415.1 GCA_003152195.1 Acidobacteriaceae bacterium | reverse complement strand
TGGCCGGCGTTTCGCTGGGGAAATCGGGGTATTTTGCAGCCGGCGTTTCCGTCTGGGTCCAGGCTGCCTGGGCCAAAAACAAAGCGCCGAACAGCGCCGCTGGCAGGATCCGCGTCAGAGCGCGTCGCGCATTTTTGCTCATACGCAAACGTACTATGGACTGGCGTGGGAGGCCGGCGAATTTTGGCGGCAAAAAAGCGGGGTGCGCGACCCTTTGCGGATGGGGAAAAGAAACCGCAGGTCCCTCCNNGGCGTTGGCGAACTTCATGCGGCTTTCCTTACTGGAAGCCGCACACGCGGCCATTGCTAATGCAGTGCAGCAGGAAATCCGGGTACGCTCCGGTCGGGATGACAAATCATATGTTGGTTTAGCAGTCTAGGTGTTTGATACGGACAGAGATCCATGCGCTCGGCACTTGCCTCTAAGATGATTTGTCATCCCGGCCGGAGCGTAGCGCAGTGGAGGGACCTGCGGTTCTCTCTTCTCGACCCCAATATCCCGTCTGGTCTGCCGCTGTGCGGAAATTAAATTAGAAGCTTCTAGTATCTGCGCAGTAGCCGCGAACCAAGTTCGCGGTTCGCCCGTTGCAGCTTCTCTTCAAAAAGTACGCCTACGGAAAAAGGACCGACGATCAAGCCCACAATACCTAACCAGGAACCGATGGAATTCAACATTGTGCGTACTCCTTGCTCTTCCACGACCAAAAGCCATTACTGAATTTATCGACGATCCCATGAAAGAAAAGGTAGGGGAATAGCAAGAAAGGTGCAGGATAAATACCAGGAAAAGCAGGAAGAGGGCACAGCTTCACTTGTCTCGGGCGCGGACCTTGATCCAGATCGGTGAACCACGAAACCCGAAGGCTGCGCGAATCTGGTTTTCCAGGAAGCGCTGGAAGGAGAAGTGCAGCTTGACCTGCCGATTGGTAAAGAGGATGAAGGTGGGTGGCGCCACGGCAGCCTGGGTCATGTAGAAGATCCGCATCTTGTTGGCGGCGGGCACGGTGGCCCGCTGAAAATCGATCTTGTCGAGGAAGCGATTCATCTGCCCGGTGGAGACACGCTTGCGCCGCTCGGCACCCACCTCCTGCACCAGCTTGAGCACGGTGTGAATGTTTTTGCCCTGGGCGGCGGAGATAAAAACCAACGGCGCATAGGCCAGGTATTTCAGGACCTTGCGCACCTGCTCTTCAAAGATCTCCTTATCGGCAGGCGGCTTGCCGTCGGTTCGTCCGGTGGTCACCAGGTCCCACTTGTTGACCACCAGGATCACGGAGCGGCCGCTCTCATGCGCATAGCCGCCGATGGTGGCGTCTGAGGAAGTCACGCCCTCGGTGGCATCGATGACCAGTAGCGCCACGTCGGCTGCCTCCAGATGGCGGCGCGCCATGACGACCGAGAGCTTCTCCGCCATCATTTTGGTCTTGCCCTTGCGCCGGATCCCGGCGGTGTCGACAAAGCGCAGCAGGCCGCCGTCGTATTCCATCAACTCATCCACCGCGTCTCGCGTGGTGCCGGGGATGGGCGAGACGATGGCGCGCGACGAGCCCGTGAGCACGTTGAGGAGAGTGCTCTTGCCGACATTGGGGCGGCCAATGATGGCAATCGAGGTTTCGTGTTGTTGGAACTCGCCGTGCGTTCTGTGACGCGCCTCGCCCTCCGCGGCCACTTCGGGCTCTATTGCTGCGGTTACGGTGCTTTCCTCGGCAGGGAAGCTGAGCGTGGCGAAGACATGGTCGAGAAGATCGCCGATACCGATCCCGTGTTCCGCCGAGATAGGGAGTACTTCGCGGATACCCAGGCGGCGATACTCGGCGGTCTGCTCTTCCATCCGCTCGGTGTCGATCTTGTTGACGGCCAGCAGCAGAGGCTTGCCGCCACGCAAAAGCACTTTGGCAAGGTCGTAGTCGGGTGCGGCGAGCGGAGTGCGCCCATCAACCACCATCACGATGGATTCGGCCTCATCCAAAGCCACCCGGGCCTGGCGAAAGATCTCGGACGGGATGAGCTCAGGGTCGTCGGGAAGGATGCCGCCGGTATCGACCACGCGGGCATGCTGGCCGGCCCACTCGACCTCCCCATAGATCCGGTCCCGGGTGATGCCCGGTTCATCGCCCACGATCGAACGGCGCGAGCCGGTGAGACGGTTGAACAGTGTGGACTTGCCTACATTGGGGCGGCCGACGATGGCCAGGACGGGCCACGCCGACGTGTCCACCGCCGTTTCGCGTCTGGTGACAAGCGGGGCTGCCGCCTCCTCTAACGGGCTGGGCAGCTCGACGTCGATGCGGCGCATCGGTTCCTGGCGTTGGACGGGGCGTTTGCGAAGCTTGCCTTCGCGTGCGGCCGCGCTGGCTTCGGCGGCCGCTTTCGCAGCCGTACCGCGCTTGACCTCGGCGCGCGAGTGCTGGGCGCGGTTGGCGGGCTTGGCCCGGCGTGCGGCTTTGGCCACCGTGGCGCGCTTGCCGCCCTTGGAGTGCGGCTTGGGCTTTCTGCCCTTGGTCCCTTTAAGTGGCTTCATAGCTCTCTTTCAGTCTTTCATACAACCACNNCCTTCACTCCACCGGAACCTCGCCCTTGTCGACTGCCACCATCTCCGCTCAGCCGCTGCCTTCGCTGCACGACTTCTTCTCTCCCGGAGGGATGCTCTCGCGCTCCGGGCTGCCGTACGAGTTCCGGAGCGGGCAATTGCAGATGGCCCGGGCGGTGGAACGCAGCCTGCAGGAAGGCAAACATCTGATCGTCGAAGCGGGCACAGGGACAGGCAAAACCCTCGCCTACCTCCTGCCGGCCTTGCGCACCGGGCAGCGCGTGATCATCTCGACGGGAACCAAGAATCTGCAGGAGCAGCTTTTTTTTAAGGACGTGCCTTTTCTGGAGTCGTTGCTGGGACCGCTGCGCGTCTGCTACATGAAGGGCCGTGCGAATTATCTCTGCCGGAACAAGCTGTATGCCCTGCGCGCGCAGCCGATTCTGAATGGACTGGAAGAGATTGACCAGTTTCAGCAGATCGCGGCCTGGGAGAAGACGACCCAGACCGGAGACCGGGCCGAGATTGACGCCCTGCCCGAATCGAGCCAGGTGTGGGCCAAGCTCGATGCGCGCAGCGAAGCGTGCCTGGGGCAAAACTGCCCGGATTACGCGCGGTGCTTCATCACCGAGATGCGGAGGCGCGCGCTGGAAAGCGATGTGATCATCGTGAACCATCATCTTTTCTTCGCCGATCTGGCCATCAAGCAGCAAGCCCGGGCGGCGCCGGATGCGGGCGTGCTGCCGGAAGCGGCGGCGGTAATCTTCGACGAAGCCCATGAGCTGGAAGATATTGCGTCGAGTTATTTCGGCATCAGCCTGAGCAATGTGCGGCTGGAGGAGATGGTGCGCGATGTGGAAACGATGCTGCGCGCCAGGCAGGCTTATTCGACGGCGCTTAAGGGATGCGGAGAGATGCTGCGCGAGCGGGGCAGGATGTTCTTTGGGGCGCTGCCGCGCGGAGGCGGTTTGAACGGCGAAGGCCGCATGCCGTTCGAGCAGCGCGAGCAGTTCCTGGAGGAACACGGTGATGTTTACCTGGCGGTGATGAACGCTCTGCACCGGCTGGAGGGCGAGCTGGAGAGGCTGCGCGGTGTGGAAGAGGCGCTGGGATTGAAGAAGCGCGTGGCCGGCATTCGCGAACATTTGCGGTTTTTGATGGAGGCGGAGAGCGTCAACACCGTGTTCTGGATCGAGCGCAGAGGCGGCTCATCGTTACGCCAGGGATCGCGGAATACCTACCTGCAGGCCACGCCCATCGATGTCTCCGCGTTGCTTTCCGAGCTGCTCTTTGAGCAGTATCCGAGCGTGATTCTCACCTCTGCGACGCTGACCGTGCAGGGAGCGTTCGCTCATCTGAGAAAGCGGCTTGGATTGCGCGACGCCCGGGAGCTGGTTGTGCCTTCTCACTTCCGCTACCAGGAGCAGGCGCTGCTCTACCTGCCGCCCGGGATGCCGGACCCGCGTGAGCCCACCTTTGGCGCGCAGGCGGCGCGCAGCATCCGGCGTGTGCTCGACATCACCCGTGGCCGAGCCTTCTGTCTCTTTACCAGCTACCAGCAGATGCGCGATCTTTATGAGCGCCTGGTGGCCGAGCTGGATTATCCCTGCCTGCTGCAGGGCACCGCGCCACGCAAAGCGCTGCTGGAGGAGTTCCGCAACACCCCCAACGCCGTGCTCTTCGGAACCTCGTCGTTCTGGCAGGGCGTGGATGTGCAGGGCGAAGCCTTGAGCTGCGTGATTGTCGACCGTCTACCCTTTTCCGTGCCCACGGACCCGGTGGTTTCGGCGCGCATGCGGGCGGTCGCGTCGGAGGGGGCCAATCCGTTTTTCGACTACCAGGTGCCGTCCGCGGTGATCACGCTCAAGCAGGGCTTCGGGCGGCTGATTCGTTCCCTCGAAGACCGGGGCGTGCTGGTGTTGCTGGATCCGCGGATTGAACGGCAACGGTATGGAAAAGTGTTCCTGGAGAGCCTGCCACCCTACCGGCTAACCCGGGACATCGCGGAGGTGGAACGGTTCTTCGAGGCGGGGTGATCTGCAGTTCACTCTCCAGGCCGCGGCAGGGCTCAATGGTCTAGCATGAAGGCAGAGTGGTTCAATGTCCCGGAACCTTTATTTTCTTGCAGCTTCGCTGCTGCTGTTTTCGCTCGTCTCCTGCGGCATGAGCCTGGTGCCCAACGCCCTGCAGCCGGACCTGCCGGTGAACGGTTCCTTGTGGAAGACTATCGGCCTCGTTCTCATGCTGGCCTCCCTGCTTTCCGCCCTGGCGGGGGTGTTGACTGCCATGTTCGAGCAGGTGGAGCGCAGGAGCCAGGAGCGCCTGCGGCGGGAACTGAACGAAGGGCTCGCGCGCCTGGGTCGCAACCGCCGCAAATAGACTGCGCGATACAATCAACATGGTAGGGTACGCCGCCGTCGGACCCCGGATTTCCTACTGCGCG
>PLZN01000367.1 GCA_003152195.1 Acidobacteriaceae bacterium | reverse complement strand
TGTCCGCCTCCATCACGATCAGTCCCGGGCCAAAGACCATCAGGAACGTGAGCAGATGCCTCTGCCACGAATGGCGGATTTGAACGCCTTCAGTTGTGCGTGTCGCGACAACTTCGAGTTCAACTTCCTCTAGGCGCACAAACGTATCCCCCCTACTTCCTCATCCGGGGAGAGTTGGTCTGTGCAACCCGCGAGGGAAGGCTTTGCTTCTGTCCAGACGCAAACAAGTGGCGTCTTCAAATTGCCCGTAGGCACCCAGGCGCAGGTCACGCGGCGGGTATTCCGGATTGTGGAAAGGATGTTGTCCATGATTCCCCCTTTGAGCGGTTCGTGCAGGCGCAACCGACCCGTCGCCCGAGGGCACGGACTAGACGGCAGCACGAATCATCGGTTTGGGAGGGGTGAGTCCCGGGTTCCAGCGACCGCTGGCTCACACGCTCAAATCACAGGTCGCATGCTGGGATGAGCGGTGAGAGAATCGCCTGTAGCCAGCTAGAGGCGGTTTTCTGAGTGCGCATCGCAACACAGGAAAAATCTCCAGGTACTCGGAGGTTCTTGTGCGGATCTTTTGCTCATAAAGTTGACGTCAAGCTCCGGCGGGCAGAAAAACCCCGCTTGTGTTTGTTGTACCATATCCCCCTAGGGTATAGTCAAGGAAAATATGCCAGAACTTGATAAACAAAAACAGAAGCTCATCGCCCGTATTAAACGCATCCGCGGGCAGGTCGACTCCATTGAGCGCTCCCTCACTACCGGTGATGACTGCGCCGACATTCTGATGCTGCTAGCCAATGTTCGGGGCGGAATCAACAGCCTGATGGCCGAGGTGCTCGAAGACCACATCCGGCTTCACTTGCTCGCGTCAGAGAAAAGCTCAGCTCAACCTCACGAACTCGCTGAAGACCTGATCGACCTTGTTCGCGCCTACCTGAAATGAAAACCAAGACTTCAGATTCGCTGGCAACAACGGAATCGCTGCCAAACACCCTGATCGGCTCCTGCGGCGCAGGAACAACCGGGCGATCACATATAGTCGTGCGCCTTCAAGTAGTCACGCTTACCTGGATGCTCATTGAGTGCGGCATCGGGCTCTCGCCGCTGACCCCAGTTCCGTCAAGCACCTGTGCGTACCTGGCTGCAATTACGCTCCTCGGACTAGCCATGAATGCAGCCTTTCACTTTCATTGGGTCGATCCTGTCGGTGCCCTGGCCGCGGTCCCCATCCTCTGCATCGAAGGCAGGCGGGCTTTGCGCGACGATACTTCGCCGACGAAGGTTTTCTTGCGCAGGGGTTACATCCCAAAATAGAAGCGTCAACTTTGGACTTATCCCAGAAAAGGATCGCGATAAACTTTTGCAATCCCGGTCTTCAAATGACTTAGCAAAGAGGATAGGTTAAGCAGGTATGAGCGCAGTGTCGCGGCACTAGCCAAGGATGGTTATGTGCGGCTTTCTTCACAGAGAGCCGGATTGGCGACCTGCCGCCGCGCAGTCCCCCTCGCATCTGTGTCGCGCTGCCCAACATTGAAAGTGGCCCTGTTTGCCGACAATTCGCCCGAGGCAGAAAATGACATATTGGCAGAGTATCGAGAGCGCACTTCTTCCGCCGCCTGCTGGGCGCCGCCTTTCCGAGCAGGGTACCGCTGGCTTAGCAGATCCCCCAGAGACGGCTCCGCCTCTGGTTTCGGTGGTAATTCCTTGTTACAACTCCACCCGGTATCTTGCCGAGACCATCGGGAGTGCGCTGGCGCAAACTTACCTTAAGATCGAAGTCATTGTGGTCGATGACGGCTCCACGGATGAGACCCCGAAAATTGCGCGATCTTATCCTGTTACTTACGTCTATCAAGCAAATCGCGGTGTCTCGGCTGCCCGCAATCGGGGTATCTTTCGCAGCCAGGGCAAATATGTTCTGTTTCTCGATCACGATGATCGCCTTTTGCCAGAAGCTGTCGCAACCGGAGTAAGGCTGCTTGAAGAACATCCCGAGTGTGCGGTTGCCGTGGGCGAGCATCGCTATATCGGAGGCGACGGAACAGAGCTTGGATACTCCAACAAGCAGGTTGCCGGACGCGATCATTATCTGATGCTCCTGGAGGGCAATTTCATCGAGACAACCTGCTCCGCACTGCATCGGCGTTCGAGTTTTTCCGTAACCGGCGTTTTCGACGAGAGCGTGCAGGGTGCCGAGGATCATGAGCTTTATCTTCGGACGGCGCGGCGCAGTACTTTTATTGGTCACGACGCGACTGTCTCAGAGTACCGGCTTCACGACTCCAACACCTCCCGCAACGCGGAGCTTATGTTGTCGGTGAGTCATCGGGTCATACAAATGGTGTTGCCGTATCTCCAGGGTGGCGGGGCGAAGTTGCGCTCGCATCGTCACGGGATGAGATTTGTCGAGCGCCATTTTGGGGGGCAGCTCACTCGCGAACTCATCCGCGATGGGCGGCTGATGAGGCCGGAGAACCGCCGTAAGCTCAGGCTCTTACGGCGTCACTATGCTGTGGGCTTCGCTGCCGTAGTCCTGAGCAAGCTTGTGCCGGTGAGCCTGCTGGATGTGCTATTCGCTTTGCGAGCTCGTCACAGGCAGCGTACGCGTCGTGGCGAGAGCCTTTCGTGCGGGATGCAAAAGGGGGGAGCACAGTAAGCGTGAAACCGCTTTAGACTGCGGCACGCGGATCATAACGAGCCAGCCGGCTCAGCAGATAATCGATCTCGGATCGCGCCGCCGCACTGAGCGAGGCACCGGGAACACGCTGCGTGTCATAGGCAATCGCGCCACGCTTCTGCAGAACATATTTGCGCACCGCTAGACCGATACCTTGCTGCTGTTCGTAACGGATAAGGGGAAGATGCGCGTCGAATAGATCATGCGCGGCATCGCGCAGTCCCTTCTGCGCATGCTTGACCACATCGACCAGCATGTCGGGAAAGGCGTAGCCGGTCATTGCACCATCCGCGCCACGCTCCATCTCGAAATCCAGAAACAAGCCTCCATTGCCGGTAAGAATCGAAAGCGGCCGGAGTGATCCGTCGCGTTGAAAGCCACGCAACGTGGAAATTTTTTCCAGGCCCGGCCAATCCTCATGCTTCAGCATCACGCAGGACGGATTATCCATCACGATCTGCCGGATGACTTTCGGCGTCATCACGACGGTCAGTGTCAGGGGATAATCCTGGATGACGAATGGGATATCAGTCCCGATCGCCGCCACCGCCTGGGCGTAATAATTGATGATTTGATCATCGGTGCGCAGCGCCGGGGGCGGCGCGATCATCACACCCGCAGCCCCGCCATCCATCACTCCGCGGGCCAGCGACCGCATGGCCGCAAAGCCTGGCGCGGAAACGCCTACGATCACCGGTACATTTGCCCGGCGGACAACCTGGTTGGAGATCGCCAATGCCTCGGCCGGGTCAAGCTTCGGCGCTTCGCCCATAATGCCAAGAATGGTCAGGCCCGTAACACTGCAGGACAGATAGAAATCCGTCATGCGATCGACCGATTTCGTATCGACTGCGCCATCCGGCGCGAATGGCGTTGCCGCGATGGCATAGACGCCGTTCGCAGTAGGACCGAGCTTCATCCCGGGATGCATCAGGAGCCTGTCTCCGTGCCGCGGTCGCGCAGAAGAAAATCGAAATCGCAACCCTGGTCGGCTTGCAAGACGCTATCCTCGAACAATTTTGCGTAGCCGCGTCTGGCCATTGCACGTTGGGGCGGGAGTTCTTTCCAGGCGGCGAGGCGGCTTTCCAGCTCCGCGTCGTCGATCAGCAGTTCAATCCGGCGCGCCTCCACGTCGAGCATAACCCGGTCACCCGTCTGAACGATCGCGAGCGGGCCGCCGACGGCGGATTCCGGCGTGATGTGCAGCACGA
>PLZN01000008.1 GCA_003152195.1 Acidobacteriaceae bacterium | reverse complement strand
AACACCAAACTTACTAAGGCGCGGCGCCGGCGAGTTCTCCCAGCTCGACCGCTACGGCGCTCAGGCCATCCTCCACCACTTGGAGAGCCTCGCTGAATTCCTCATCGGTGATGGTCAGCGGCATGAGCAGGCGAATGATGTTGTCGTAAGTCCCCGCGTTCAGTATCAGGACTCCCTTGCGGAGACAGTACTGCGCCAGTTTTTTTGCGGCGGGTGCGCTGGCCGCTCCACTGGCGTTAACAAATTCCATGGCCTGCATCGCGCCGACGCCGCGGACGTCGCCGATGAAGGCATGCTGCCGTTGCCAAGCGGCAGCGCGGCGCTGGAAGTGCTGTCCAAGCGAGCGGGCACGCGCCAGCAGCCGGCCATCGGCAAACTCTTCGATCACCGCCAAGGCCGCTGCACAACATGCGGGATTGCCCCCGAAGGTGCCACCCAGGCCACCGGGCCCGGGGGCATCCATGATCTCCGCGCGCCCGGTGATCGCCGCCAGGGGCATGCCACCCCCAAGAGACTTGGCCGTGAGNNTGCGGCCGAAACCGGTCTGCACCTCATCGGCGATGAAGACGATGCCGCGATCGTGGCAGATCTCAACCAACGCGGGCAGAAAACCGGCCGGAGGTACGACAAAGCCGCCTTCGCCGAGCACCGGCTCAACCACAATGGCTGCGATGGATTCAGCGGCCACGACACGGCGGAAGATCTGGTCGAGCAATTCGGCTACCTGCCCCGTGGTCATCGGCCCCCGGTTGGAAAGCCGCGCATTCGCCGGAACGCCGAAGGGAATGCGATAGACATCCGGCAGGAACGGGCCGAACCCCTCCTTGTATGGGTGCGTTTTGCTGGTAAGCGACAGGCCAAGCATGGTGCGGCCGTGAAAGCCATCTTCCACGCTGAGGACCGCGGGACGGCCGGTAAAGGCGCGGGCGATCTTCACCGCGTTCTCCACCGCCTCCGCTCCGCTGTTCACCAGGAAGGTCTTCTTGGCAAACTTGCCGGGCGTGAGCTGGTTGAGCTTCTCTGCCAACGCGACGTAGCTTTCGTAACCCGTCACCTGGAAGCAGAGATGGAGGAAGGCGTCCAGCTGCGAGCGCAGCGCGCGTAACACGCGCGGGTTGCGGTGGCCAACGTTGGCGCAGCCGATGCCGCCGCCCATATCGAGGAAGCGGTTGCCGTCCACGTCTTCGAGGATCGCTCCCTCGGCATGACGGACAAAGAGCGGTGTGGAAGCGTAGACCCCGCGCGGGATAGCCTGCGACCGGCGTTCCGTTAGCGCGCGCGCATTGGGTCCTGGAATTTCTGTCTTCAAGCGGATATTAGACATAGGTTCAATACCAGCCAATCGGCCCTTCATTCAGATTGATGTGCACCTGCTTGGTNNACGTGGGCTGCATGTGATTGACCCACACAATTCCTGCGCGGATCGCCTTAACCATGCGCAGGGCGCGATAGATGTCGCGCGACCAGACCGCCGCAGCCAGTCCGAACGAGGTGGCGTTGGCAATCCGCAGCGCGTCGCGCTCGTCGTCGAACGGGATGACGGCGGCCACCGGCCCGAAAATCTCTTCCTGCGCGATCCGCGAGGAGTTGTCGACGTCGTAAAAGATCGTTGGTTCTACGTAATAGCCGCGGCTCTGCGAAGCAGGCCGGCCGCCACCGAGCGCCAGTTTGGCTTCAGACTTGCCGATCTGTTGATAGGCAGAGACGCGGTCGTACTGGTCGCGGCTGACCAGCGGACCCATTTTGGTGGAGCGGTCGAGCGGCGGCCCCAGCTTGATGGTGCGCGCCTTCTCGGTCATGGCCTCGAGGAATTTGGAATAGATGGAACGCTGCACCAGCACCCGGCTGCCGGCCGAGCATACCTCACCCTGATTGATGAAAATACCGAAGAGTGCGCCATCGATGGCCGCCTCAAAATCGGCATCGGCAAAGAAGATGTTGGGCGACTTGCCACCAAGCTCGAGGGTAACGCGCTTGAGCGTGTCGGCCGCCGACTTCATGATCAGCTTGCCCACCGAAGCCGATCCGGTGAAGGCCACCTTGTCCACGCCGGGGTGCGCCACGATAGCGGCGCCGGCCGTCTCACCGAGTCCCGTCACGACATTGACCACGCCCCCAGGCACGCCGGCCTCCGCCAGCCAGCCGGCCAGCTTCAACATGGTCAGCGGCGTCTGCTCAGCGGGCTTCAGCACGCATGTGCACCCTGCGGCGAGCGCCGGCGCCAGCTTCCACGCTGCCATTCCCAGCGGATAATTCCAGGGAATAATCTGTCCCGCAACCCCAACCGGTTCTTTCAATGAGAGGCTAAGTGCATTGTCGGGAACGGGATTCACCATACCGGAAACCTTGGTGGCCAAGCCGCCGTAGTATTCAAAGCACGTGGCAGCATCCGCGATGTCGTATTCCGCTTCGACGATCGGCTTGCCCGAGTTGCGCGATTCCATTTCCGCAAGCAGCGCGGCTTCTTCGCGAATCTTCGCCGCGATGCGAAAGAGGATGCGGCCCCGATCCTGCGCCGTCGTCTGCGGCCNNCCTTCCGTCCACTCTCCGTTGATGAACATCGGTTCGGGGCTCATCTGTGAGACAGCCATGCTAGATCCTTTCGACAGCGAAAGTTGAAATCTGTGGTATCCCTATCTCGCACAGGGAACGTGCGAGACCTGTACGCGGCCCCACCCATGGTCGCGCGTGCGGCTTTCTTTGAAGGAAAGCCGCATGAAGTTCGCTGATCCCACCAAGCCCAACAGGAAATCCGGGGGATAGGAATTAACCCGGCAACGATGACCGCACACTACCCGATCGCGTGCGCCATGGTTTCCTGCTGTGTCTCGGCCAACGCCGGCGCCACTTCTTCAAAGGCCGAGAGGTGGCGATCCACGTCGGCCATGGAGTGAGCGACGGAGATGGTCCACTGCTCATCCCACCANNCTCCACAGATCCGTATCGACGGCAAGCCACTCGCGATAGTTACGAATCTTATTGCGATAAAGCAACATCGCTCCATTCGAACCGGCGCTCTCCACGTACGCTTCAAGCCCGGTCTTGGCCACAATCTGCTTGTAACCGGAGACCAGGGCGTCGCTCACCTTAGCGATATGGGCGTAGCCGGCCGGCGTAAGCACCTCGCGGAAGGTCGCAAGCCCAGCGGCCATGACGAGCGGGTTCGTTGCATAGGTCCCGGCGTGGAAGACCTTCTGCTGTGCGAT
>PLZN01000484.1 GCA_003152195.1 Acidobacteriaceae bacterium | reverse complement strand
TGAACATGTTGGGGATCATCAGCAACAGGCCCTGCGACGAAGTGAAGGTCGTGGTCAGGGCGCCAGCCTGGAGAGCGCCATGCACCGCTCCGGCGGCGCCTCCTTCGCTTTGCATCTCCTGAACGACGGGTACGTTGCCCCAAATATTCCTAATCCCCGCGGATGCCCATTCGTCGGCGAGCTCCGCCATGGTCGACGAGGGTGTGATGGGAAAGATCGCGCACACTTCGTTAACACGGTAAGCTACATAGGCGACGGCCGTGTTGCCATCCATCGTTGTGGCGTTGTTAGCCATCTCGCTCACTTCCCTGCCGCTCAGGTATCATCTCGATAGCATGGCAGGGGCACTGCTCGAAGCAGACGGCACAACCCGTGCAGTTCGCGTAATTGAACCGATAGCGGCGGCCGGGTCCGAGTTTGATGATCGCGTCCTCGGGACAAGCAGCATAGCAGTTATCACATTCAAAGCAATTGCCGCAGGAGAGACATCGCTGTGCCTCGTAGCGTGCCTGCATTTGCGTGAGGCCCGCGACGACCTCCTCGAAGCCGCCTATCCGCTCCGCCGCGCCAAGAGTTTCCTGAGGGCTCGGCTCGGCATCGCTATAGACCGGTAGATGAAGCATCTTGAAGGTCACGAGCGGGTGCTTCATCGGCGGCTGATAGCGCTCACCGCGGAGCCACGCATCCATATGCCGCGCCGCATGTTTGCCATGGCCAACCGAGATAGTAACCGACCGCTCGCCTGGGACCATGTCACCACCGGCGAAAATTCCCGGATGTCCTGTCATCATCTCCGGCCCGACTCTTACGACTCCATCTTCTGCAAACTGGATTCCGGGCACCTGTCGAAGAAAGCCACTATCCGTCTCCTGACCGAGCGCTAATACGATCGCGTCGGCCTTGAGCGTTTCGAAACGCCCTGTCGGCTGGGGTCGTCCGTTGGCATCGAGCTCCATCATCTCGACGGTAAGATCGGGGCCGATGATCTCTTTGATGGTCGTCAACCATTTGATCTTGACACCCTCCTCGACGGCCTCATCCGCTTCGAAAGAGCGGGCGGCCATGTGTGCGCGATCGCGACGATAGACGATAAGCGCTTCCTCCGCACCCAGGCGTTTGACTGTGCGTGCGGCGTCCATCGCCGTGTTTCCCCCGCCATAGACGACGACCCGGCGCCCGAGACGCGGTGGCTCTCCTATCTTTACGTTGTGCAACAGCGAGATGGCGTCCAGTACCCGTCCTGCATCCCGGGCCGGGATATCGACATGCTTGCCAACACCGGCTCCGATCGCGATGAAGACGGCATCAAAGTTTCCAGCCGACTTTTCTGCGAGGACGTCCTCGACCTTGTGGTTGACCACGATATTGACGCCCATGGCCTCGATGCGTTGAATTTCCTGCATAAGATCCTCGCGGGGCAAGCGGTAGGCAGGGATGCCGAAATGCATCAAGCCCCCCGGCAGCGGGCCGGCCTCGTGAATCTCGACGGTATGTCCCAGGCGGGCAAGGTGGTAGGCGGCTGATAATCCGCTTGGGCCAGCGCCGATAACTAGAACTCGCTTGCCGCTCGGTGCTGCCTCAACCTTGAATGGCCACTTCTCCTTGGCCGCGAGGTCGCCGAGAAAGCGTTCTACAGCATGGATGTTTACCGTCGCATCCAGTTCGCTACGGTTGCAGCCACCTTCGCAGGGGTGATAGCAAACCCTGCCATGCACAGCCGGCATCGGATTGTTGCGTACAAGTGTTTCCCATGCCTCGCGGTACTTGCCCGCTTGGGCCAAGTCGAGCCAGCCTTGGATGTTCTCTCCGGCCGGGCAAGCATTGTTGCAGGGTGGCAAGAGATCCGTGTAGATCGGGCGCTGGTACCGTACCGGGCCGGCGCCCTTACCCTGGGTCAGGTCGACGACCGGCGTCATATCGCTCGGCTTGGCGATCATTGCCACCCTCCTTAGTGCTCGGCTCAGCCTGGGTTACATGGACCATCGCGCTTCCAAAGTTACGACTCAGCAAGGGGCCAGCTGTGTTCAACAGGGTCGTGCGAAGCACATCGGCCGCTGATCTCCTCGATGTGGATGCAATAAAACGTTGTGATATCGCGGTCGAAATCTCGGCGCGTCTGAGCGGCCGCAACTCCAGTTTGCCACCACAAAGACCTGGCCTTCTCTAGCATGGATTGGGCCTGTTGCCTCCGGTTAGAGTACTCGGGGATATCGGGGAATTCTTCGTAACGTCCCCGGACGATAACACTCGACCATTCGGTATGGCTCAGAACTTGATCGGCCTCCACACATACCAGAGGATTCAAGCGCATCCATGCGATCTTTTGCCCCATCGTGGCAAACCCATAAAGGTGACCGGGTTCAGACGCGAAGTACATCGGTGCAATGTATGGCTGATTGTCGCGGGCGCAGGCAAGCCGTCCGAAAGCCAGCCGTGCCAACAAATCCTCACATTCTTGCCGGCTCATCTCTCTCACAAGCATGGGGAAAACTCCTTACGGGACTATTCGCAACTGCAAAGCTGTCACAGACGCAGTTCGACTTACTGTAAGGGCTGGTCACACGTCTGCATGTGATGGTCGTCACTCTAGAGCCGGATTTGCTTCAAAGCTCTGTGACGCATTTCTCATGCCAAGACAATTGGTGTCTCTTTTTCACTGGGAATCCTTTGGGCCAACCTGGACATGTTCGTGATCGGCTTTGACAACGTGGAGCACTCAATCGGTCTAAATTAACGGGACAGTTCGCTAGAACGCAGTATCCCACGAGCAAGGCCTGAGGAACGTTGATCCGCACGGAGACGTCGTGATTGCCATCGGTGTGCTTTGGCCTTGTGACGGGCATCACTGCCACAACTGGACCTAATGGTTATGGTAGGTAGGTTTTTGGGAATGCTAAGGTTCGTTCCGGGAGACGGAAAACTGCATAGCGCTCCCGAGGGAAAGCGAGGAGTAGCATGGCCAAATCTATGGAAAGCTTCAAGACAATCATGCTCGCCACTGATCTTTCGGATGCATCGTGTGGCGCGTTAAGCTATGCCACCCAATTGGCCAGACTTCTTTCCGCAAAGATTCTGGTCGTCCACGTAGTTGACCCGAATGCCGTTCCGCAGCTGACGACTCCAAAGCGATCCAATCTATGTGAGTTAATAGACTCCGCCGAGGATGAACTCCAGAAGATCGCCATGGCTCTTTCCTATGATTTGATACGCCATGCGACCATTGTGCGGCCTGGTCCTATTCGAGAAACGCTTCTCCAGCTAATTAGCGAACGCGAGGTGGATTTACTCGTAATCGGCACCAGCGGCAAAGGTTACAAGAATGGAGAAGGGTTGGGGTCGGTCGCCGAAATGCTTTTGCGAGCCATGCCATGTCCCGTTTTGACTGTTGGGAGGGGTGTGAGGCAGGATGCATTTGAAGGCACGCATTTGCGGCGTGTTCTATTTCCAACTGATTTCTCTGAAACTTCGTACGGAGCAGTGAGCTACGCCGAACGTCTCACCCGCTATATTTCCGGGCAGTTGTTGCTTTTGCATGTCGACGAGAGGGTGGCCGGCTCTGTCGCCACAGTATCCTTGGGCGAGCGCACCAAATTCGAAGCCATAGTGAAGAAGATGGACGACCCAGCCATTGTCGCTGAATACATCTTTCACGGAGGGCCTACTGCCAGTGCCATCGTCACAGTTGCAACTGAGAAACACGTAGATTTCATCGTTCTGGGTGTACATGGAAGAGACGAGTCAGAAGGAGCTCGGCCTCGCGCAATAGCTTACAATGTGATTCGGCTGGCAAGATGCCCCGTACTCACTATTTGTCCAGTAGCTGAAAGAGGAGCTGCGGGGTCCGTGCTGCAAAGCGTGGTCTCAAGTTGAAGCAAATTTTCGCCAGCTATTGTCGCGCCGCTCTACGTCACGCCCATATGCTAATTCAGCCCCGTGTACATCTGGCCGGCTCTGTTCGAGGCCCTCAGGCGCTTGGGCGAATGATTTTAGCCGGGGAGGACGCTACCCTGAGCGAAACTATATGCCGGAAGGAAATGTCTCGGCAGGCTCTCCGAGACCCCGCTCTGCAATTGGCTCCAATGGCTCGACCGCTCTGGTCTGGTCGAAATGAATGACCGCATCAAATTGGTCAGAGAGTCGCGCGCCAAAGTAGTGACTTGCAAGTTCGGACTCTGGTAAATAGACGACGCCGATCGCCCGCTCGAGCATCTGCTCGCGCAATCCGTTTGTGACGTGCTCACCCGGCTCAAGAGTAAGAGCGAATGCGGGTATGCCAACTCTGTGGAAGAGTCCTTCATAACTATCAGGCCTCGCCGGCCGTACGCTTTTCCGCTCCGCTGGGCTGTCCCACGCGGATGCTGCCGTTACCGTGCCCGAATATGTGCTGAAGCCGATGAGCCGGCAATCCCTGCCGTATTTCTGACGTACAAGCTGCCCGACGTTCCATTCTCCAGCTTCGCCCATATGCGTGGCGCGAGCATCTCCAAGGTGCGAATTGTGAGCCCACACCACCACTTTGGAGGGATGATGCGGGAGATCGAGGTGTTCAACCAAAGCTTCGAGCGTCTCTGCCATATGCTGGTCGCGCAGGTTCCAGGAGGAGACGCGCCCGCGGAACATAGAGCGGTAATACTGCTCGGCATTCTTTACCAGGCGAGCATTCTGTTCGGCGTTGAAGAACCGCTCCGCAGCAACCCATCCGTCCATGCGGGCATATTCGAAAGCACGCCGCTGCAAATCCATTAACTGAGCTACGACCTCGGATTCACAGGAGTGGGTGAGGCCGAAGCCAGCACAATAGCCATAGGTTTGAGGATCCTCACCGAAGTGTTCAAAGCAGCCATAGCGATAGCGGGCACAGCGCGCACCTTCGGGGTCAACCTTGTCGAGGTAGCTAAGTACTGCTTCGATTGATGCATGCAGGCTGTAGAGGTCCAGACCATAGAAACCCACTCTTTGTCCGGCATTCAGGGAGTCATTGTGACTGCGTAGCCAGCCGACGAAGTCGAGAACGTCCGCATTGCGCCACATCCATGCCGGAAATCGCCGGAATCCACTCAAGGCCTCGACAGCATCCGCATCGTTATTCTCGCCTTGGACGTAGCGATTAACCCGGTAGGCATCCGGCCAGTCAGCCTCGACCGCTATCGCGGTGAATCCTTTTTCGAGAACCAGGCGTTTGGTAATCCGGGCGCGCTCTCGATAAAACTCATGCGTTCCATGGGAGGCCTCGCCGAGCAAAACAAGGCGAGCATTGCCGATGAACTCAAGGAGATGATCGTAGTCTGTCTGTGAGCCGTTTAGTGGATGAGCAGCCTCGCGTATAAGGTCGCTGACGATGGGCAGAGTCGTATCGAGCATGATCAGCCTCCAAGGTGAATCCCTATGTCAGAATCCCGGTCAAGCCAGTCTGGCTCTTTAATCTCCAACATCAGCGTGCTCCGGACATTCTGACAGGGATTTCCTTACTCCCTTGATCTGGCGCAAAGTATTGAACAAACCACTCCGCAGCCGCTTGCGCTACCTGTTCCAGCTTCCCCGGTTCTTCAAAAAGGTGCGTTGCTCCCGGGACGATAACCAGCCGCTTGTTCCGGCACTGCAATCGACTAAAGGCTTGGCGGTTTAGGCTAATGACCATTTCGTCCTGCCCGCCAACCAGCAGCAAAACCGAAGCGCAAACTTTTCCCAATGCTTCGGCCGCCAAGTCGGGTCTACCTCCGCGAGAGACGACAACAGTAACCAGGCCGGGAAGCTGTGCCGCAGCTACCAGGGCAGCCGCGGCGCCGGTGCTGGCGCCAAAATATCCGATGGGGAGACTTCTGGTTGATGCCTGTTGCTTAAGCCACTTGGTTACGCCAAGCAATCGTCCAGCCAACAGTCCGATGTCAAAGCGCAGCACAGCCGTCCGCAGGTCTACAACTTCTTCTTCTTGAGTCAGCAGGTCAAAGAGCAGGGTTGCGATTCCTTGCGCTTGCAAGACGGCGGCTACCTGACGATTTCGAGGGCTATGACGGCTGCTGCCGCTACCATGAGCAAATACAACAATTCCTTTCGCATCTTTGGGAAGGCTCAAGGTTCCTTGGAGCATCGCATTGCCAGCATTGATGGAGACTTCACGCTCATTTCCGTCCCGGGCGGAGTCTACGGGCAGGGGAAATTGGCCGGCCCGCTGGAGCAAGTCAATCACCACTTCGTCGGCCACTTGCGAGAACCGCTCGTAAAACTGCCCAACGGCGTAGAACTGTTCTGGCTCATAGAGGCAAATGAGTTGATCCACCCCGTTCCTGAGCCAAGCGCATGTCGAAGGGGGCGCCACTGGAACCGCAACCACCAGTCTTGCTGGCTTCATCTGCTGGAGCGCGTTGATTGCAGCGTAAATGCTAGCTCCTGTGGCTATGCCGTCGTCCACAAGGATGATCGTTCGCCCTGAGACCTCCAGTGGCGGGCGGTGGCCCCGATAAAGTGCAGCACGTTGTCTTAGGGTCGCTTTTACCTTCTGCGTGATGTGTTCAATCTGCGGTTCGGAAATGCCGGCCGCCTCGATAACCTGCCTGTCCAAAAACCGCCCATCGTCAGCTGCGATCGCTCCAAAGGCGAGCTCTTCCTGTCCCGGAACGCCGAGTTTCCTGGAGAGACATATATCCAAGGGGACATTTAATGCTTGTGCGATTTCAAAGGCGACAGGCACGCCGCCGCGCGGAATGCCAAGTACAGTTACGTCGTCGCGATTCGCATATGCGCTGAGCCGCTCTGCCAATCGACGCCCAGCATCTTCCCGGTTCTTGAAGATCATGACATTTGCCTTAGCTTGCTTTTATCACTCGAAAGGTCTCGTCGCAGTGATATGCGTCACCTCTGCCTTGGATATTTGATTGAACGCCGACAGATGTGAGACTGTTAGACTTCGGTCGGAGCATCTGGCTGGTTGAGAATCAAGATCGAGCACTATGACTTCCTGGCCACTCGTTGCAATGTCAACGATGCCTGCTTTGATGAGCATCGGCTCCCATGCTCTGCAGTTCCAGCCGCGTCTGAAGATAACCAAGAATTCTCTCCCGAGACAACATCCCTTCCACATGTCCGTTCGAGATCACGGGAAGTTGGTTGAGATTGTCGCGCCCCATCACTTCCAGAGCTTTCACGAGTGGCGCGTCTGGGGTAACCGAGCGGAGTTTGTCCAGGGGACGTATCACGGCCTCCAATCCTGTCATAGCCCATTCCGCACGCCTGACGTGCTTAATCTCCTGCGGCGTGACCAGGCCGGCAGGGTTGCCGTTCTTGAGGACGATGAAGCACCGCCGACCACTCGGGAGGAGTTCGTCTTCTACGAAGTCTTGAACAGTCAACCGAGCGTCCACCGTGGGAAAATGATGTGTCATCACATCGCTGACCCGAACACCCTCGAGCGATCTTCTCACGCTGATTTCAACGCGGCTCTCGCTGGCGGCTTGCAGGAGAAACCATCCAATAAAGCTGATCCACAAACTACCGAGACCCCCTCCTTTGAAGTATCCGACAATGCCAAACGCAATGAAGACGGCTGCCACAAACTGGCCGGCTCTCGTCGCAGTTCCAGTTGAGCGTTCAAGGTTGCCGGTTTTCCACCAGATGATCGCTCGAAGAATGCGTCCGCCGTCCAGGGGATAGCCTGGGACCAGGTTGAAAAAGGCAAGCCCGAAATTGATGTAGCCGAGCCACGACAGTATAGCCATGAACGGATTTAACGTTGACCCTGTGCTCACCGAATCGACTGTGCCCAGACAAACCAAGCCGATAAAGATACTGGTAAGCGGGCCAACAATAGCAATCCAGAATTCCGCTTTTGCGCTGCTGGCCTCCCTTTCCATTTGGGACACTCCGCCAAGGGCGAAGAGCGTGATCTCGCGCACCGGAACTCCGTTTGCCTTGGCCACGAGTGAATGCGACAGTTCGTGCAGCAGGAGAGATAGGAAAAAGAGAAGCGCGGTGGCAACAGCCAGAACCAGGCCAAAGCCGCTGCTCCACTGAGGATGGTTTAGATGATAATCGCTGGACAGCGAAAACACGATGAGGAACGCTATCACAAACCAGCTGTAGTGCAAGCCGATTCTGATGCCAAATATCTTTCCCAGCTTGATGTGAGATTGCATTCACTTGCCTCCTGCCTACAGGCAGTGAGTACAGATTCATGCTCGGCAAGAGGTCTTGCAGTGACCGCTGTCACAACGAAACTTCGAATCAGAAGCTCGCGAAAAGAACCTTAAGCGAGCGAGTAGCCTTCCGGCAACAGGCGGAGTTGTTTCCTGTGAAACTATATTATGCAATGGTCAATAGAACATCGCAGTTCTCTGCTATTTCAGGTATCCCTTTTCGACGAGGCTTTCGATCACGCGCTCAGCTGCTCGTTCAGGGTTTTCGTTGTCCCCTTGTACGACGAGATCTGGATTTTCGGGAGATTCATATTCCACTTGCAAACCTGGTACCGCGTCTGCTTTTCCTTCTAGTCCCTTGCGGTAGATCCCTTTAGGATCTCGATGGATGCAGATGCCGGGCGGCGAATCAACGTAGACTTCCATGAACTTCGAAATCTGCTGTCGCGCCCCTTCGCGGTATCTGCGGCGATTGGCTGTGGCATCAAAAATCACCGGAACCCCGTGCTCTGTATGCAAAACGCCGACATAGACAAGTTGCTCATAGAAGATCTCGCGCTCCTCCTCGTTATAGAGCGGATGACGCGTAAGCCAATCAGAGTGACTGGCCTGTCGAAGACCGAAGACAGATAAGCTTCAACATCTCTCGCTTTCAATTCAGGCATGGCGCATCTCCTCCTAGAGCCGCTCAAGAGCGGTATCGCTAGGAGAGAATCATCTAGGATAAAGTCCGGTCACCAAACGGGATGGCCTCCACAAAGCCACCACGGCACTATGATTGCCTTGCTGACCATCCAGCGGCGTTACCCTACGAGTCTGGGCTCGGAAGTCGCCTCCACATTGCGCTCAGCCTTTAGCGAATGACGCAAGGTAAGCACCGGGCATTTAGCCTCGGCAATTACGTTATATACGGTATTGTCACCGTGAACCGGCCAAAAGGAAATGTCGGGATTTGAACCCATAACAATCAAGTCGGCTCGCATCTCCTCGGCCATTTCGAGGATCTGCTCGACAACCTCCCCGGCTTCCACCATTATCGTGGCGGTAGTCCATAGAGGAGCCTCATCTGGAATGAGGCGACCCAGCTCAAAGGCTGTCCATTGGACAAGATGTTTGGACGCGCGTTGAGCATGCAATTCGCGAGGCAGCACGTGCAACAACGTAACTTCCGCCTTATAAAACTGCGCGAGACCTAGAGCGAGCTTCGCAGTTTCTTCGTACCCGGATGACAGGGAAACAGGATGTAAGATTCTGCAGGGCTGACCGTGAGCAAAGGGGCGTGCATGGGGCCCGACGGTCCAGACGGGAACGTCTACGCTCCTCAGAATCTCGTGCGCGGTGGACCCCAAGAAGAATTTCTTTAGATTACGCCGACCGTGCGTACCGAGAACGACTCGTCCAGCATGTACTTTCCTAACAAGTTCCGCGACAACATTACGCGGATGGCCATGTCGGATCGCTATTTCACATTCAACTCCAGCGGCACGGACCTTAACAGAGAGCTCATCAAGAATCGCCCGTGCTTCGTGTTCCATCACAGCGGCATCCGCGGCAAGTACAGCAGCCGCGTCCAAAGAGACGGTCTCAACAGGCGGAATAATGTGCGTTAGAACAAGCGATGCCCCGCACAACTTGCCTTGGGCTATTGCATATGGAATGAGATAGTCGATATCAGTTAGGTCAGTCGCTACTACAATTTTGTCGGGAGCAGTGAATGCCCAACTGGGACATTGTCGATCGGTCTGTGTAGTAGTCACAAAAACCCTCCATACAGAGGATCTATCGAAACTCGCGTGTTGGCTGTGATCTAGGACACAGGCTTTCAGTCTCATTAATCGCGTGAAAGTATCCAAGAACGGCTTTCTTACTGTGCGTGACAACTTGCTCCGCAATACTTCGCACAGGCGGTGAAAGCATTGAGATCGGCTCAGCCATCGGTCGCACCAAGTAGATTCATCGTTTTTCTGTTCGATGACCGGCATCTGAGTGCTACCGATCTCGAGCCGATGAAACGCGCCGCGGCCCGGATGCTGGATGAGTCGCTCAACGGCTCAGACTGGGCTACGGTCGTGACAACGTCGGGAGGCGGTTCCGGCATGACACAAGACCACGCCAAGCTGCAGTCAGCGATCATGAACTTGAAAGCGCAGCCACGCTTGCGTCAAGACAAAACCGGTGTCCCTATATCGATTACTACTCCGCCGATCGGATCATCAACAAGAAACCACAACGAATGCTGTCTTTGCGGGAAGCCTCCAAGAAAGGAATGTAAATACTCGATTCCAACTCGAATGTGTATTAAAATAGGAGTGTAGATTCGATATGAGGCTCCAAATGGCACGCATAACCAAAAACAAAACGAAGGAAGCTCCGCCCCGCAAGCAGATTCGGAAGTCGAAGTTTCAGGCCGACCTTGCACCCTCTGAAGACAGTATGGTGCGCGCCCTCAAGACTGAGCTGCAACTGACGAGCAATACAGATTTTCTTTCCGATGCTCTGGCGCTATTTCGCTGGGCGGTCTCTGAACGGAAGCGTGGACACCGCATCGTCAGCGAAAGCGCTACAGGGGAACGAAAAATTCTGGTGTTCCCCCACCTGGAACGAGTTGCCCCGGAACTGGCATTGCCGCGGATTGACATTCACTGGACCCAGGCTGAATTGGAAAATCTGGCGGAACTTGCTTCAAAGCGACCCGCTGAACCCACAGATGCCCTCATTCGGGCCATGAGGCACTGAGTTGGCCGTTACGATCCGTCATCTCGAAGAATTCGACGACGCAGAGAGCTTTGACTGCGGTAATGAACCTCTCAACAATTATCTGCAGCGCTACGCCTGGACGAATCAGCAGAAGGTCTCGATTGGGGTAACGTATGTTGCCATTGATGAAGCAGCGTCCCATACCGTGCTCGGCTATTTCACGCTGGCCACCTCCAGCATTCCGCGCGACAAACTTCCAAAGAAATATGTACGCGGCTTGCCGCCCTACGATCTGCCTCTGATTCTGCTGGCCCGGCTGGCCGTTGACAAACGTTTCAGCGGCAGGGGGCTTGGCCACGCATTGATCTCCGAAGCATTCAAGACGATTCTGCGGGTTGCGGATGACGTCGGCTGTCGCTGCGTCATCACGGATGCGTACCGCGACAAAGCTGGATGGTACGCACGTTATGGGTTCATTCCCGTTGAAGGGGCCGCACAGGACGGCCCGCAGAAGCTGTTTTTGGATATAAGGACCATTCGCGCTGCATTGCAGCATGGAAAACAGTGAGGTATCCGCATGAGTCTCTTCAGACGTAGCGATATTTGGTGGTACGAGTTTTGGTTTGCGGACGCCGCATTCAGGAATCGAGCAAGAGCCCGTCAAGGACGATTGCACGAACAGCGGAACAAAATCGCAGGCGCGAACTGGAACAAGGATTCAACAACTTCACCGGCGTGCGCCACGAGCGAATTCGCACCTTCAGCAAGGTCGCAGACGAGTTCTTCAACGGCTATAAGCTGCGCCTTCCCGACTCCGCGGTGTTCGCCGATTATGCGATTGACCATCTGAAACGGCTGGTCGGAAGCAAAATGCTGGTTGATTGACCGCCTGGATGAAGGGACGGCGCCAAAGACAATCAACGAGGAAGTCGGCTTTCTGCTGCCATTCTGGGAGAACCCGGCGACATCATTCGCGCGCGGTTGCGCAAAAGGAAGATCTCAAGCTGAAGGTTCGCAAGACCATCGGTAAAGCATACAGCGACGAGCAAAAGGAGCGGATGCTGCACGAGGCCCGTAAGGCCCGTTCCTCGCACATCTACTTCGCATTAACGCTGGCGCTGAACGCCGGCATGCGCGATGCCGAGATCAAAACGTTGACTTGGGCGCAAATCACCTTTGCAAAGAAATTCCTTGCTGTGGGCCGCAGCAAGACGGAGGGTGGCGAGGGCCGCACCATCCCGCTGAACTCTGCTTTGCTCCCGGCGTTGACGGAGTACGTTGCATGGTACACGGACAGATTTGGGGAGATTCGACCGGAGTGGTATGTCTTCCCGTTCGGAAAACCGCGGCCCAGCGATCCCACACGTCCCGTCACGACGCTGAAGACGGCCTGGAGCAATGTCCGCGACAATGCCAACGTTACCGGTCGCTGGCACGACAACCGGCACACGCTCATCACGGAGCTGGCGGAAAGCGGTGCGGGTGACCAGACCATTATGGATATCGCCGGACACGTCTCGAAGCAGATGCTCAAACACTACAGCCACATTCGCATGGAAGCGAAGCGAACCGCGCTCGAATCCATCGTGCGCAAGAACGGCAATTCAGCAGGTGCCACGCCGGGCGCGACGGATGACTCAGCAGTGCCCGGAGATACGCAGCGTTTTGAAGGAGAGTCCCTACAAAAGTCCCTACAGTGCAATGATTTTGGGGGTCATCGGGGTGTTGGTAGGAGCCGTAAGTTATTGAAAATAATTGGCTCCTCAGGTAGG
>PLZN01000521.1 GCA_003152195.1 Acidobacteriaceae bacterium | reverse complement strand
ACCAGAGGGTTTTCCGCAGCCTGTTCAGCCCGTACATCCATCCCGCAGGATCAATTGGGCTTTAGCCCCCGAGGGACCGCGCTCATGAAAAGGCATGCACTCCTGTTGTGTTTGCTTTTACCTGTAGCCACGGTGGCGCAAACGAACTCTGTGGCGCCAGGTGCGTGCGCACGGTGTCACGTGGAGGCGTTGACTCAGCCCGACACATTCATGGCGCACGCGCTGGAAGCGGTGGACAAGTGCAAAATTCTCATCGACCATCCTGTTCTTACCGTAACCGTGGGCAAGTACTCCTACCGAATTGAACGCAAGGGGAGCGAGAGCGAATATTCGGTTAGCGACGGAACAAAGACCGTCACTCTCCCCATCGCATGGGCAATGGGAGGCAGTGCTGCATTGGGCCAGACTTACATTCTGGAGCAAGATGGCGCGTTGTTTGAGAGCCGCGTGAGTTGGTTCCGGGAACTGAAGGGTCTAGGGCCCACGATGGGGTATGAAGGAACCGTACCGTTGGACATCAACGACGCTGCCGGGCGATTGATTCACCAGGATGAGAAGCTGCACTGCTTTGGATGCCACGCTACCAACGCCGTTCAGGGAAAGCAACTCACCCTGGACAAATTGATTCCAGGAGTGCAATGCAGCCACTGTCATGAATCAACCGATGCGCATCTTGCAGCGATGCTGTCCGGTGGTCCGGGGCCTGCAATACCAGAAGGGTTAACCAGGCTAATCAAGCTCTCCGCGGACCAGGCTTCCAATTTCTGCGGTCAGTGTCACCGGACCTGGGCGGAAATCGTCGCCCAGGGAAATCCGAGTATTGCCAACATCCGCTTCCAGCCCTACCGGCTGACGGGCAGCAAATGCTATGACCCGGACGACGCGCGCATCAGTTGCCTGGCGTGCCACAACCCGCACCACGACTTCACCGCTCAAACGGTGAATTTCGACCCTAAATGTCTGGCCTGCCATAGCAACGGAAAAGGTAGCGGCACAAGACCTGCCGGCGGAAAACCCGGCGCCAAGGCCTGCCCGGTGGCCAAAGACAAGTGCGTGTCCTGCCACATGCCGAGGATCGAGTTGCCGGGCGCGCATTACAAATTTACCGATCACCGCATCCGGATTGTGAAGCCAAATGAACCCTATCCAGGTTAGGGCCGCCGCTTTGCCCTCGGGGTTAAGAGAAGCAACGGCGGATGCGGCCAACAACCTGCGACAACCAACCGGCGATAGGATAGAGTCAATGACTTTTTCCAGACGCGGGCTTCTGCGATTTGGCATGCTTGCCGGGGCTGCAACGGTTCTTCGTGTTTCCTCCCAGGCTGCACCAGCTTCGAATGGGCCGTTGTTTAGCGAAGTGCCGGCGCCGCTATCGGGCATCTCCTGGGTACATGAAAACGCAATGTCTCCCAGCCGCTTCCTGCCTGAAGCGCTTGGCCCGGGCTGCGCCTTTCTGGACTACGACAACGATGGATGGATGGATATTTTTCTGGTGAACAGCGGCCCCAGTGATTTCTGGAAGCCACCCAAGCCTGTGCGCAATGCACTCTACAAGAACAACCGGGATGGGACGTTTACTGACGTCACGGAAAAGGCCGGCGTGTCCGGGGCGTATTTCGGAATGGGAGTCGCCATAGGGGATTATGACAACGACGGCTGGCCGGATATTTTTGTGACTGCCTATGGGCGCTGCATGCTGTACAAAAACAATCACGATGGAACCTTCGCTGACGTGACCGGGCATGCGGGCCTTGCTACGCCTGGCTTTACCACCAGTGCGGTTTGGTTCGATTACGACAATGACGGCCGGCTCGATCTCTTTGTCTGTAGTTTTGTGGACTATTCGGGCGTGCGCAAGCTGGAGTGCGGAAATAATCAGATCGGCAGAAATTACTACTGTGTCCCGCGGGTATTCAAGCCCAGTGCCAGTTTCCTTTATCACAATAATGGCGACGGCACTTTCACTGAGGTGAGCAAGGGAACAGCCATTGCTTCAGCTTTAGGAAAGGGCCTGGGGGTGGTCGCAACCGATATCAACAATGATGGCCGGATGGATCTATTCGTCGCCAATGACACGGTGCAGAATTTTCTCTTTGTGAATCGGGGGCCTGGGGAGAATGGCCAGTGGAAATGGGAGGAGATTGCCTTGCAATCGGGCGTCGGTTTTAGCGAGAGTGGGCGGCCACGATCGGGCATGGGAGTGGATGCCGCGGACCTCCACGGAGACGGATATCAGGATCTGTTTGTTTCCAACGTGGACCACGAGATGTATTCGGTCTACATCAACAACAAAGATGAATCATTTTCCGACGCTGCGCAGGTTGAAGGCGTCGCGCGCAGCACCCGATTGATGAGCGGCTGGGGACTGAAATACTTCGACTACGACAACGATGGCCTGGTGGATCTTCTGCTGGCCAATGGCCATCCTGACGACATGATCGACTCTTACTCCATGCAGGTAAAGTACAAAGAACCGCTGCTGCTGTTTCACCAGGGTGAGGACCATAAGCTGCACGATGTGACCCAGGATGCGGGCCCGGTGTTTCAGAAGGATTTTGCCGGGCGAGGACTAGCGGTGGGCGATTACGACAATGATGGCGCCGTGGATGTGATCATCGGCGTGAACGGCGGACCTCCCGTGCTCTTGAAGAACAATGCGGCCAAGGGCAACAACTGGCTGGGAATCAAGCTGGAAGGCGTTACGTGCAATCGTGATGCCATCGGCGCGCGCATTGTTTGGAAAGCAGGCGGCAAGGTGCGGCAGCGGCTCAAGAACAATGGCGGCAGCTATCTGTCTTCGCACGATCCGCGTGAAGTGCTTGGGATCGGCGCCGCCACGCAGATCGATACGTTGGAAATTCACTGGCCCGGTCCGAGCAAGCACATCGATAAACTCAGCAATATTACCGCAAACCGCTACCTCCGCATCGTGGAAGGGAAAGGCATCGTCTGATAACATCTTCCTCCGGACTTACTCCCGGGCGGCGTCGTAAAACCGGCAAAGGCCATCCTTCTGGAATGGCCTTTCTCTTTTAGGCTGCGCATGTTTGAGAGCTGCGAACGCAACCCGAAACCTCCCTAAAGAGGGACAAAGCGTCAGGAGAAATGCTTTATAGGACACCGTACTTCATGTACACTTCGCGAAGCGACTTGCCTTCCAGCAGTTCTCTATTGGATAGATTCTCTTTGTGCACCTTTTCTTTCGCCTGCACAAAAACCTCTTGTTCAACCTCATTGGGCACGACCACGATGCCGTCGAAATCAGCAAAGATCAGGTTGCCAGGCTTTACCAGCACACCGCCGCAGCCGATGGGGACGTCGTATGCCATCACCATTCCGCGCCCCATGGAATCGAGAGGCCGGATTCCGGTGTAGTAGACGGGGAATCCCATTTCAATGATCTGGTTGCAGTCGCGAATCTGGCTGTCGCACACACATCCCACCGCGCCGTTCCTCTTGGCCACGGTGCTCATCAGTCCGCCCCAGGGTGCATTGGTGCCGGCGGCGTCGGTTGAATGTACAACCACGTCGCCGGGCTTTAGAGAGTCCACCGCTTCGATCTCAAGCCCATAAGGGTCATCTTCCCGAACGTAGTCAGTTTCCATCCAACGGACGGTTCGGGCGCGCCCCACAAAACCGCAGTTGTTCCGATCGGGCAGTAAGGGGCGCAAGCGGTGGTGCATGGCTTGGTTGCGATAACCCAGGCTGTCCAGGATGTCGCACACCGCTGCGACGTAAAGGTTTTTGTGAATGAACTTCGCGATCTCAGCAGTGCTAGAAAGCATAAACGATTCTCCCTAAGTGGCTCTTTAAAGTCTTCGCCTCTTTAGGACTCGCCAAAATCGACCATGATCGGCCGATCGCGGAACCAACGAGTCTTGATGGCGCAGTATATGAATCCCACACTAAGCCAGACGCCGCCCACAATTTTGGCGGGCATTTTAAGTCCTAACCATATCCACAGACAAAACACGAAACCAAGGAGAGGCACCACAATGTCAGCCAGCCATCGACGCTTGCGGCCTGGTTGCTGCAGGATCGCGAATTGCCAGAAGGTGGCCAGATTCACACCCATGAACGCGAGGAATGCTCCAAAATTCAGGATCTCTCCTGCCTGCTCGTAGCTAACGAACAAAGTCCCGATATAGGCCACGATGCCGATCAGCCAGATGTTCCGCGTGGGGGTGTTCCGCTTGGGATCAAGGTAGGCAAAAAGCTTCCGCGGGACAACGTTGTCGCGGCCCATGCCGAAAAGCAAACGGGCAGCGCCCACTTGGCCAGTCAAGCCCGCCCCAACCGCGGCGAGAATCAGCACAATTCCCAAGGCCTGGAAAAGCAGCGGGCCGCCCACCCGGTTCGCCACATCCATGAAGGCCGTTTCCACGTTGGGGAAGGACCCGTAAGCCGGCCAAACCCGCTGCCCGAGATAGACCTCCAAACCCCCGGCAATACCGGTGAATAGGCAAACCAACACCGTGGCCAGCATGACGTTGCGCTTGGGATTCTTCACGTCCTCAGCAAGGGTGGTGACGCCGTCGAACCCAATATACGTCAGCGCGGCATAGGAGGTGGCCATCCAGATCAACCGGGGGTTGAAGGTCTTGGGATCGTAAAAGGGCTGGATAGAAAAAACTCCGTGCCAACCTTGCAGGTGAAAAAGATAGCGGACTGCCAGGACCATGAAGACCCCAATGACCGCGCACATGATGGTTATGAGAACGATATTGGCGTATGCCGTTGCGCGGATGCCGCGCAAATTCAGCAAGGTCATGATTGCCACAAAAATCGCCGCCAGCACCGGGTAAGGAATGAAAGGGAAAAAGCGCTGGATGGTCAGTGCTCCATAAACGCCGTTCATGAGTGGCTGGATCAGGTAATCAAGAAACATGGACCAGCCCGCGAGGAAGCCCAAATGGGGGTTAAGCCCTCGTCCGACGTAAGTGTAAGCGGAGCCCGCTGTGGGAAAGAGTGTCGCCATTCGTCCATAGCTGACGGCGGTGAGCATCATGGCGACCATGGCAATCAGAATCGTGGTGACGAAGTGGCCATGCGAAAGTACCTGGGCGACGCCGAACATGGGGACCGGCGCGATGGGCATGACCAGCACGATGCCGTAGAAGATCAAATCCCAAAGGGTTAGGACTCGGTGCAGGCGCGGCGCGGACCCCGCTGAGTTGCGTTGCGCTTCGGCCGAGGATTCAGTCACCGGTTTTCTCCAGATTCGACCTCAACGCCGCCCGCAATTCCTGAAAAGGTATCAATCCAAATCCACTTTTACCCATCGCATCTTTACGAGCGCTCATACAGGAGGCAGCCCAGTCCCGAAGCCACCACCTACCACTACCGAGGAACTTGTCATGAACGACGCATCATCACTGGCCAGAAACACCGCCACGCGAGCGACCTCTTCGGGCCGCCCAATCCGCCCCAACGCATGGAGCTTGCCTGCCGCTGCTCGTGCTTCCGCGGGATTCGACTGGACCTCAAAGTATTCCCAGGCCAGCCCCGCATCGATGTATCCCGGACAAATGCAGTTGACTCGTATGCCGTCTTTCCCGTGATCAATCGCCATGGCCTTGGTCAATGCGATAATCGCGCCTTTCGTGGCGCAATATCCGGCACACATCGGTTCCACAAAAAAACCGTTTACCGAGGCCATGTTAATCACGCATCCTTTCGTATTCCTCAGATGGGGCAGGGAATATTTCGAACAGAGAAAAACTCCTCCCAGGTTGATCCCCATCTCACGGTTCCACTCTTCGAACGTTGTGTCTTCAACGGTCTTGTTGACCTGGATCGCGGCGTTGTTAAACAGCACATTGATCCGCCCGAACGAATGGAGCGTTTGCTCAACCAGATGTTGCACTGATTCCGGCGTGGACACGTCTGTCTCGACTGCGAGCGCCACGCCGCCTGCAGTTTCTATCTGTTTCACGGTCTCCTGCGCGCCAACCAGGTTGATGTCCGCAACGACCACCCGGGCGCCTTCCCTGGCAAACTCTCCGGCGCTGGCACGACCGATACCAGATGCGGCTCCAGTGATGATGGCGACCCGGCCTTCAAGTCTCATGCTGTACCCCGTTCTTGTAAGGTGCGTTGAAGCAACATCCGACCTTAGAAACTGCCTATCATTGCAGCCGTTCTAAGGCATCCTTCCAGGTTTCGGGCTGGTGGTAGACGGTAGCGCTTATTTCCACGGAAAACTCCTCGCCGGGTTTAAGGGACCGGTTGGTCTTCTGTTCGCAGGCTTGCTCAAGATTTACCGGCATGCTCGTCCAGGGCTCGAGGATGACATGATGAAGACCTCGCCAGCCGCCATAGTTCAGCCATAGCCACAAGCACGGGCATTGGTCGAGAGGAAATTTCAAGAGAAACCCTTCTCCTGAAGACGTATCCTCAACGGCATACCACCCGTCCTCCAGATCGACGGCGTAATGGCCGAAGCAGAGATTGGCATCGATACCTTGAACCTTGTTCATTTCCACCCGGCCCGCCGTCCCTTCCAGAATCGGCCAATCATAGCGCTGTCCAGCCTCTCCCCAGCCGGGCTGGTTGCACTGTGCCGCAATCCCATGCTTCGCGGGAATGCGCAGAATCGTGTGCTCCGTGATGGTAACCGCAGGATGTGTCCCCCAAAGAAAGTCCACACGCGCAGGTCCCAGATTGGTGATTCGGGAATGCATCCGGATGACGGGAGAATGTCCCTCGACTGTCACCGTCTTCGTTGCCTTAACCGGGCTGATGGGTCCGAAGGCCGATAGCTGCGCCACGGCATCGCTTCCCACTCGGGATGCCGAATCGACATTCCATCGCAGCGATCGCAACTCGCCCAGGCTTGGGTATCGTTGGCCGTGAAACATACACTCGTCACAGGTGGGGAAGGCATCATCCCATCCGCCACACCAGTAATTGTCGAATTCGCTCTCAATAGGAAAGGACTGCGGAACGATCCTGGGGTTATGCCAAAGAATATTCTTACCGCTTGGTTTCCAAATCAAATCGTAGATCTTAGCCCCGACCTCAGGGAGGATCCGGACCTTCAGCCATTCGTTCTCAAGTTCCACGGCGGACAACGATGCAATCCGGCCTCGCCGGTTGATGTTCGTGTTTGACCTCGGGCTCTTCGCGCGCCGCATCATCACACCCCAGTGTGGATTGCGTATTTCTTTACCGCCTCGGGGTTGATCTCAACCCCTAATCCCGGCTTCGTTGGGACGGCGACACGGCCACGTACCACTTGAAAAGGTTCGACCAGGAGTTCGCGGCGCAGCGTCGAGTCCGTCACCGAAAACTCAAGGAAGGCGGAGTTCGGAATCGCCGCAATCAGATGCAAACAAGCGGCTACTAAAACCCCGGTTCTAAACGCGTGCGGAACACACACGCGGTTTGCCTCGTGGGCCATGTAGGCGATTCGTTTGGCTTCAGTAAGACCACCTACCCGGGAAATGTCAGGCTGAATCACGTCCAGGTGTGCATCCCAGATCAGCCGGCGAAACGCCCAACGGCCCGCGTCCTGTTCTCCGGCGGCAATCCGCAACGAGGTGGAATCGCAGAGGCGTTGATAATCCTCGATCGCCTCGGGTGGAAAAGGTTCTTCCATCCAATAGATGCCGAGGCTCTCGAATTGCTTGGCAGCTTGCATGGCCATCTTTAAAGTGTAGCCGTGACCGATGTCGATCATCACTTCAACATCAAGTCCCGCCGCTTCCTTCGCCGCGGCCGCGAGTGCAACATCCCTGCGCACATCTTTCCCCAGTGGGCCGTAGCCAAACTTCATGGCCGTGAAACCCTGCTCGGCGTAGCGGTGTACCAATTCTCGAACTTCCTGCGCCGTTTCCGGCATTAACATGCTGGCATAGGCGCGGACATCCTCGCAGAAGCTTCCTCCCAACAGCTTGTGGATGGGCTTCCCGCCGGCCTTGCCCAGGATGTCCCACAAGGCCATGTCCACACCACTCATGGCGTGCATAACCACTCCCAGGCGGCCGTAATAATTCGTCTTGCGATACATCACTTCCCAGATCTGCTCGATGTCGAAGGGGTCCATCCCGATCAGGATCTCCCTTAGACCGTAGCAAGTGCCATGCGACATCTCCGCATCAATCGCTGCCTTGCCGACCTCCGGCGAGCTATCGACCTCGCCATAACCCACGATACCTTCGTCGGTTTCGATGCGGATGAGCAAGTCGTCCTGGGTTCCATCGGCAACCGCTTGCCTCACGGGGAGACGTAAGATGATTCCTTCGACATTGGTGATTCTCATGAATTCCCGACCTCATCAGTGCGAGCGTCTCGTTGACCCATGGCCAGCCTTGATGGGCAACGACTGTTTTCAGAGGGGGAAATGGTTAGGTGATCACGATATTCGAAGGTAGGGCCACCAGCAATCAAGAATGAAACCTCAATTATTAAAAAGTGGATAACCAGTTATCCCGAGGCGGCGGCAAGGAGGGTTCCTCCTTAGCCCGAGTTAAGATGGCCTATTGTGCCGCGTCCTTGCTGAGTGTGATGCCGGCTCTATATTCCGGCTTTCCTCGAATGCCGAGATTGACGCAATAGAGCTGGCCGCCAAAATTGCCGGCCACCGGATCATACGACTTAGGCATCAACGGCGAGGGCCAGGATTTGCCGGCGGACGTCACGAAGAGATCAGTCAAATCATGGCCACCGAAAGCAACCGAGGAAACCTGCTTAGCTGGAATCCTGATTCGGCGCTCCACTTTGCCCTCCGGGCCGTAGCGCACAACGCAACCACCATACCATTGAGCCGACCAGAGGAACCCCTCGGCGTCGACGGCAAGGCCATCAGGCAATCCTTCATCATCCGGCACCTGGATCAAGACCTTGCGGTTGCATAGGCCACCCGTGCGCCGATCGTAGTCATATGCGAAGATTTGCCGGGCGGCTGAATCAGCGAGATACATGATGGTCTCGTCCGGCGAGAAAGCCAGTCCGTTCGGCAGAAGAAAGCCCTCGTCGGCCACATGTACCGTCCCGTCCCTGTCTACGCGAATGAGTTTGCCTAATTCATATTCCTTATCCGAAGCATAAAAGTTAGATCCGGCGAAGAATCGGCCTTCCGGGTCAGCGATGGCATCATTCATCTGGCATTTTGACCCGTCAACCTGATCGGCGATTAATCTCAGATCATCGGCGCCATCCCATAACCAGATCCCGCGGCTGTTGGCAATGACAAAGCCGGAGGGCTGATTCATGCAGTAGCCGGCTATCTCCAATCCTTGCTTGACAAGTTCATGGTGGTTGGCCGCCTGATGATAACGATAAAATCTGTGGCCATCGATGTCTGTCCAATAGAGGCAGCCGGTATTGGCATCCCATACTGGACCTTCACCGCATAGGTCGCCATAATTCGCTACGACTTTAATTTGACTCATCTGTCGGCCGGCCCGGTCTCCTCTCGCGGCGCCCTGTTCAAGCAGATAAAGGCCGTGGCATAGGGCCGACTCTACTGGTGCGCAATGTCAGCCATGATACATGGTATAAAATCTCCTTTGAACCCGCGGGCTTGTCAAGAACGTTCTGGCGCGATCTCAACTGCCGTTCAATGGGTTGAACACTTTCAGTGTGGAGCCGAATATGGTTGGCCCAAGGCGTAATTTCCTACCCTCCGTTGACCGGACGATCACGGTGCTGGAATTCATAGCTCAATCCAAAAGAGGCTGCTCGGTCTCGGAGATCAGCCGAAATCTCGCCCTCCCCAAGAGCTCGACATTTCTGGTTTTGGCTACCCTGGTGAACCGGGGATACCTCAAGAAAAACGCGGAGACAGACAAGTACTACTTCGGTGTCAACCTGGTCAAGCTCAGCCGAAAAGTACTCGGCAACCTGGATTTGCGCGATGTGGCCAAACCCTTCCTCAACTCGCTGATGAAGAGAACAGGCCTCGTCGTGCACCTCGCCGTCCTTGCGGACATTGACGCTGTTCTTGTCGATCGTGCTTGTCCTAGAGGTTCGAGTGTCGGCGCCGATTGGATTGGCCGCGCACTTGACATCAACTGCACCGGAGTAGGGAAGGCTCTTGTAGCCTTCCTCCCCGAGGACCAGTTTACCCAACTGATCGGGGCCAAGAGGTTCGCCAGACACAACGAGAATACGATCGTCACGATACGAGGCCTCAAGCGTGAACTCGCTCTCGTGCGAGAACGGGGCTATGCGCTGGACGACGAAGAGGATGAACTTGGACTACGGTGCATAGGAACCCCCATCTTCGACGGCGAACATAAGACCGTTGCCGCAGTTAGCGTGGCGGGAACGACAGACGATATCCCGCTCGACCGGGTGCAGGCCCTAGCCGTCCTACTCAGACAAACCGCGGACGAAATATCTCGTCGTTTCCAATCTGTGCGCGTCTGACCGAGAATCCGGAAGCGCCGTTTCCTAATCGTGCCGGGAGAGGCAACTCCCAGACCACACCTGCATTGCAACCCAACGATTGATTTGCGCCGGCGAAAGTGAGAGTGCAAGCTCAACTTGTCCTTTCGTACGCTCCGATTCGTTTGTGTTCAACCTATTGAACCGCATGCCGGTTTCGGCTTGAATCCGCTTGACGCTCTTCCGCGCCCCTGTATCGTGAAGCTAATAAGCTTGGGTCCTCGATCCAGGCGCGCCCGCAATCGTGGCACCTGCCACGCTTTCAATTGCCGTGCTCGTCGCGGGAAGAGTACACGCGTGCTTAACGTCCAGCCTGGGCCAAGGTTAGCAACTTTACAAACCGGAGATAACAATGAATCGTGCATGCACCGCGATCGTCCATTTCCTTCATTGCTGGCCCTACGCGATCCTTCTGTTGCTCATGTTGACGGCTATGCCACACGCGAATGGTCAACAGCAAGCGACGCTTTCCGGGATCATTTCCGACCCCTCTGGTGCAGTCATCCCCGCCGCTACCATTCGCGTGACCAACACAGCCACGCAGGTCACCAACACCGCCGTGACCAATGCCACTGGCTACTATCTTGTCCTGAACCTTACGCCTGGGACTTACACCATCGTTGCTCAAAAGGAAGGATTTAAGACGGCAAGTCAATCGGGCATCACGCTCCAGGTTGCGCAGTCTGCCACGGTGGATTTGAGACTGGAACTTGGTCAAACGTCGCAGGAAGTTTCCGTGAGCGGTGCCGCACCCCTGTTGCAGACGACCGACTCCACCATTGGCCAGGTAATCGGGCCCACGACCATGGTCGAGATGCCGCTCAACGGCCGCAACTACTTTAACCTTGCAGAACTCGCACCTGGCGTAACAAGCTATGGCTCACGCAGTTTTTATTCGAGCGCGATCAACGATTACGGCACCTCTTTCAACTCCGGCAGCGGCGGCGAAGACCGCAATGGCTTCACGCTGGATGGCGCCGACATTAAGGGCTACGTCATCAATATCTCTTACGTGCCCTCGATTGACGCTGTTCAGGAATTCAAGATCGAGACCACTCCATATTCGGCGGACCTCGGAACCAGTTCAGGCGCTCAGATACTCCTGGTGACCAAGAGTGGAACCGATAAAGTCCATGGATCTGCGTACGAGTTCCTCCGCAACAATGCCTTCGACGCCTACAACTATTTCGATGACCGCAGTCAACCCATCCCCAAGTTGATCAAGAATCAATTCGGAGCAACACTTGGTGGGCCCATTCTCAAGCAGCGGCTCTTTTTCTTCGGCAGCTACGAGGGGCAGAGAGAGCGCGTCGGGCAAACCTTCTTCGGCACGGTTCCGACTGCCGAGATGCGGAACGGAGATTTCTCAGGGTTCTCGCAACCCATCTTCAACCCGTTCACCACTAGCCCTTGCGCCGTTTGTGCGACCGGGGTGCAGCGGCAAGCCTTCCTCAACAATCAAATTCCGGGCAACCTCATCAGTGCGGTTTCCTCCGCATTCGAGCAGTCACAATTTCCGTTGCCTACAGGCCCGGGAATCGCCAACAACTTTGCCGCCAATGCTGTGGATCGCAACACGCGCAACCAGACCAATCTGCGCATGGATGCTTCCTTGCCTAAGGACGCGATTTTTGGTCGCTTTAGCTATAACAATTCAAGTCTCTACGTGACAAGACAGACCTTCGGGGGCGCTCAGCTGCCGGGCTTCGGCGACAACGACTCGATCATCACCACCGACTTCACCATGGCAGACGTCCACACCTTCAGCCCGACGCTTATCGCCCAGGGGCAGGCATCGTACCTTAGAATCTGGCTAAACATTCTTCCCCAGCAAACCGGAAACGACCTCAACTCGAAGTTAGGTATTCAGGGCGTTGCTCCCAACGTACCATTCAGCAGCAACGTCGCCGGGGAATCCAATCCTGGGTCCAATCCGTACGCTCCGGAGTGGATTGCCACCAACCAGTTCTCCTATGTGGGTAAACTCACCAAAGTCGCAGGCAAGCACACCCTCAAGGTGGGGGGAGAATTCGGTCGCTGGCAGGTCTTCCACAATGCCAGCCCAAGCTTCCCGCAAGGTCAATTCAGCTTTGACGGGTCTTTTACGAAAGACCCNNTAATACGACAAATACAGGCGTTCCCTTTGCCGACTTTCTGCTTGGCTATCCTGTTTCTGCGCTGACGCAGACCGGTTACACCGGCAGCTATCTTTTTCGCAATATCGGCAGATGGTGGGCGAGCGATGAGTACCGCCTCAGCCAGAATCTGACGCTGAATTTTGGCTTGCGTTGGGAATACGACGGTCCCTTCTACCTCAAGTACAACAATTATTCAAACTATGACCCTGCCACCGGGCAGCTCGTCATCGCTGGTCAGAATGGTGTAAGCCGCTCCGCCAACGTTCGTCCGTTCCATCGCGGCTATGCACCGCGCTTTGGTTTCGCCTATGCCATTCCGGGCCACGAGAGCACCGTGGTTCGCGGCGGGTACGGCGTCTTCTACGACATCATCCAGGAGAACAACACCGAGATCGGTCGAACCAACCCGCCGTTCGCGGCCTTCCCCCAGTTCATAGGCGGCAACACCACCGCGCAGGTTCCGGTAAGTTCGATTCAGAATGTCTTCGCGCCCGGCTCAGGATTTTCTTCCCCTCCTGTGTTAGGGGCGGTCGCCTTCAATCTCAGGAACGGATACCAGCAGCAGGCATCGTTTGGCATCCAGAAGCAATTCGGATCAGATTTTGTGGCCGAAGTGAACTACGTCTGGCAGAAGAACACGGGGCTCTTGGCTTTCAGAAATCTTAACGCGCCGCTGGTGAACGGAACGTTTGTTCTTCCCAATCCACAATTTGGCGCGATCGATTATTACACCAACCTCGAGTACGGCAACTACAATGCCCTGCAGGCCAGTTTGCTAAAGCGCCTTTCCCATGGGCTTACCTTTACGTCCGCCTTTACCTGGGCGAAGTCTCTCGACAACATCACATCAGGGGATGCCTCCGGAGCGCCTGGCGATCCCGGCTTCCAGAATCCCTACTGCTTCACCTGCGACTATGGCCGCTCTGCATCCGACTATGAGAAGCGCTACGTGCAGAGTTTGGTCTATAAGCTTCCGTATCCCGAGAGCCGGGGCAAGCTGGCAAAGAATCTGATTGGTGGCTGGGGTGTATCCGGCATCTTTACTTATCAGTCCGGCTTCCCGGTAACCCCGCGCGTTTCCTTCGACAATAGCGAGAGCGAAACATTTGCCGACCGGCCCGACGTGGTCAAGGGCGTACCGCTTTTTCTGACAGGCACCAAGACTCCTACGCAGTGGTTTAATCCCGCGGCCTTCGCTGTAGCGCCTCCTCTCCAGTTTGGCAACGCGGGTAAGGGCGACATTCAGGGGCCACACTCGATCGACCTGGATGCCGCGGCGATGCGCAACTTCCAACTGACGGAGCGCTTCAATCTGGAATTCCGGGCAGAAGCCTTCAATCTGGCGAATCATGCAAACTTCGCAGATCCCAATCCGTTCGTCGATATTCCATCGGTCGCGGGGAGCATCACCGCGACAACAACGACCTCGCGTCAACTGCAATTAGCCTTGAAGCTGGCCTTCTAAGCCATTTGTACAAAGTGATGGTCGCTTGAGCCGATGACGTACATTGGTTCCTGGTTGGTGTAGGTGGAGGTAAAGGCATGGAAGCCACGGGCGTCACGGGTTACCGACACTTTCTCGCTCTCTTCATGGGAGTCAGCTTGCTCGTTCCCCCTGTCTTGGGCCAAACCGCGGCCAGACCGGAGCCGTCGGACTGGTTTGCAGGTGACGCCCACGTCCATAGAGGCATCGGCTGCGGTCGAGAGCATGAAAAGGAGATGCTCACCGCGCAGCAACTGCTAGAGATGATGAAGCCCAATAACCTCGCGGTCATCTCCGTTCTCAGCGATATCGGGAACGGCGAACTCAAGTACGTCGAAAAAGATCTACCCCTTATGACAGGGAAAGATAATCCGGTCTCGACTCCGGATCGCATCCTGCACTGGGACGCCGAGTGGCACTACGATCCCGACGGTGTCACGTTCGACAGGAAGGTGATCGGCGGCCACTTGATCCTGCTGGGACTGAAGCAAGGTGGACAGCCTTTCGCCTATTACACCTATCCGATTCTCGAGTGGGCGAAGAGCCGGGGTGGGATAGGCGGCTTCGCGCACATGCAGTATTTACCTTTCGCTTTCTATCCGCCACCCGATGGCATCCTTCATTCGCTCGACTGTTGCGCGCCGATGGAGTTCCCGGTGGAGACGGCTCTGGGCACCTCCTCCTTCCTGATGGAGGACGTGCATGGAAGTGACTCAGCACTTCAGGCCTATTACAAGATCCTGAATACCGGTTTCCGGCCCGGCCTAGTGGCAAGCACGGATTATTCCTGCAATTATCTCGAGCCCCTGGGGACGCTCCTGACTTACGTGCGAGTTCCCGAGGGCAAGCTGACTTACGACAAGTGGGTCGATGGCATCGCCAAGGGGCGAACGGTCGTGTCGCGAAACGGCCACAACGAATTCCTGGATCTTAGAGTGAACGGTGAGTCGATGCCCGGAGACGAAGTTGGCCTGGCGGCAAAAGGCCCGGTGCGGGTAAGAATCGAATGGCGGTCTCTCAAGAAAGCCATCGGCAGGATCGAGTTAGTCCAGAATGGGGCCGTGGTGGCTTCCAAGACTGCCGAGGCTGGTCCCGGCTCTCCGGCAGTTTTCGAGACCACGGCCGATTTTCGGCGGAGTGGATGGATCGCTGCACGGCGTATGGACTGGCAGAATGGACACCAGACGCATACGGGCGCGGTTTTTGTCATTGTGCATGGACAACCCATCCGCGCCAGTGCCAGCGATGCAGAATTCTTCGTCCAATGGATCGACGACCTGATCCAACAGACATCGCCTGGCGGAGCGTGGAGCACATTCCTCGCCGATGACCGCGAGGCCGCACAAGATCGCTATCGAAAAGCGAGGGCGATCTTTGCGGATCGAGCGCGCGAAGCGCAGAGCCAAGCCCAATCCAACCCATAAGTTCCAGCTCACCGGCATTCGACGCCCCGCAAAGGAAAAAACCAATGAAGATCGACATGACGCGCCGTGAGCTATTGGAGCTCATCGGCAAAACTACATTGGCTGCCAGTCTTTCCGCCATCCCGGCGGGAGGGGAAGCTGCACCCATGTTTAACGGCCACGAAGTCATTTTGGATGGTCAGGGTAAGATCCTCCCGTGGTCTGTGCCCAACCGGAATGCTTACGACTACTTTCTCCGCTTGCGCTGGGACTTCATCAAGACCAAAGTGCCAAATTGTCCCGGACCGGCGCCCCGATCGTCGTATCCGCAGTATTACTTCTATTGTGCATTCTGGGATAGGAACGGAAAACTGGAACCGGACACATGGATGAACGATGTGGCGGAGAAGGTACCGAATTGGTTTGAATCGGCTCGTTTGTACTATGCTTACACCGGCGACACCACGGTCATGACCATCGTGAAAAAGCTCGTGGATTACACGATTGATCACGGTACGAGCCCATCAACATTCGCGTGGCCGAATTTTCCCTATACAACGACAAACGCCGGAGACATGGAGTTCCGCGGGTTCACCAGCAGCAAGAGGTTTGCCCTCCATGAGACCCAGGCCGGTTACGCCGGAGATATGGGGCTAACGTATTACCGGATGTATCTCTATAGCGGTGACAAAAAGCACCTGACTGCCGCCCTCAATGTGGCCAATACTCTGGCTGCCAAAGTACGTACCGGCACATCTACCCAATCGGTTTGGCCCGACCGCGTTGTCATGGATACGGGGAAGGTTACGGCGGAATATGGAGCACATTGGGCCGGATGTTACATGCTACTCGACCAATTGATGAAGGCGAAGCTTGGTGACGCGGATGCTTATAGGGCGGCACATACAAAAGTCCGGGATTTCCTGTTGCAATATCCCGTGAAAACGGGCTATTGGGCCGACGGTCATACGGATGCCGACGTCAACAGTAACACCTACAAGAGCAATACGGCCGCCAGCAACTTTACCTTGGCTCTCTTTGATTATCCTGAGCTTGATCCTGATTGGCGGACGAACGTCCCCAAGTTGATCAAGTGGACTGAAGACTACTTCGTTTTTCGTGGCGCCCCTGGAGAACCCGGAACCCAATGGGGAGCCAATATCGTAGGGGAGCAGGATTCGTTCCTCTTCAAGATGGATTACCAAACTGCACGATATGCGGCGGAGTGCGCCCGGTGGTATGCGGTTTCGCACGATGATGCCTACAAAGAAAAAGCTTATCGGTCTTTGAACTGGGTGACCTATTGCAACAAGCCGGACGGGCAGGGCAATGAAAGCCCGCTGAGCAAAAATATCTCCAATTGGTGGTCGGACCTGTACGGCGAGTGCCCCAGGATGTTCTACTCCGCGTTCGCGGGGGTTCCTGAATGGGCCCCCACAGGCGAAAACCATGTTCTCTATTCCGACGCGGTGCTCAAAGATGTCTCCTATGGCGCGAAGAAGGTCCAATACACGGCGACCCAGAGGGCAGGAACGGACTATCTGCGGCTCGCATTCCGGCCAACTCACATTACTCTTGCAGGCGTCAGATTGTCCTTGCTTCCCGATCTCGGAGTCAAGGGTTATACCCTGAGAAGCCTGGGGAATGGCGACTATGCGGTGAATATCAGAAGGATGGAGGGCGGTCAGGTTGTCATACAGTGAGTTCATTCAGTTGAGGATTCGGCGGCCGGTAGCCGGCACAGGCCTGGAGACCACCATGAGAAATACTCGAAGAGTTTTATGCACCGTCTTGACAGTGTCATGGATGGTAGCGTCAGCCAGCGCCCAGGACCGTGAAGGAAACGCGCGAATCAGCATTACTCCCAGCCAGGAATATCAGCAAATTCAGGGCTTCGGCATCAATTACACCGGTCCCTATTTTCGCAACGATCAGAAAGCAATGTTCGATCAGCTGATTGACGATCTTGGGGTCACGATGTTCCGTGTCGTTCCGTACCTTGTTGATAGCAACTGGGAGGAGACGAATGACAATGACGACCCCAACGTTATGAACTGGGAGTACTACAACGATCGTTACTCGACCCCGATTTTCGAGGCGACATGGAAAGGGCTACGTTATCTGAACTCCAAGGGGATCCGTCCTGTGATCGCGCTGATGGGGCCGGTACCCGGTTGGATGACCGACGACAAAGCGCCCCCACCCCGGCACCGGGTGTGCCAGGAGAACGTTCCCGCTGACCGGCAGGGGCACTTGAGCCCCACCATGTACGATGAGTTCGCTGAAGAAGTGGTCTCGATGGTCGAGTACGCGCGCAACCAAGCTCATGTCGACTTCGACTACTTCAGCCCCTTCAACGAAACCGACTGCTATCCGCCAGAGGGTCCGCGGATCGATCCCGACGAGGCTCCGAAAGCTCTGGATGCTGTGGCGCGGCGGTTGAAGAAAGAGGGACTGGGTGACATCCGGTTAACCGTCGCTGACAATGCCGTCATCACCAACGACTACACTGATCCCATCCTGAAAGACGATGAGTTGATGAAACAGGTGGGAGTCTTCACCTTTCATACTTACGGTGAGGACTCTGTGGGGCCGCAGGTGGAGCGCGTCAAAGNNTGACGGCTCTCAATCAAGGCGCCAGCGCCATATTTTATTTCGACGCCTTTGACGATTACGAGGAGTGCGCGAAGCGGCTTTGTTATTACGGACTGTTTCGCAGCGGAAGTCACGTCTATTCGGCCAAGAAGAGCTATTTCGCCACCCGGCAGCTGTACCACTTCGTGCGGCCGGGCTGGCGGCGGATTGGGGCCACAACCGACGCCGCGGGTCTGACGGTGTCCGCATTCAAGGGCACTTCGGCGGGTTCTCTCGTGATCGTGGGAGTGAAGGAAGGCGGTCCTAACCATTTCAAGATTGAGTTGCCTCCGAACGCCACGGGGCCCACTACCTGGGAGCTGTTTGAAACCACGCGGGAACTCGATTGTCAGAAAATAAAGGAGGTGTCGGTGCGGGGCGGCATTGCAGAAATCGATCTGCCCGGTGACGCGGTCTTTACTCTGGTTGGCAGCCCGAGCAAGGTGGAGTGAGCGGTGAGCGGGGCGTGCGACATGAATATTGGACGAACCCACCCACATCTCCCCCGCAAAGAACGCAGGTAGATATGGGGCACCCGGCTCTANNGACCTGGGGCACCCATCCGTCATAGGGCGCCTCATAGAATCACGCGGTCACGGTACTAGGTAGACACGTGCAAGAGGAAATTCATGTTGCGCAGACGGCATTCAGCGCCGGGCAAGAGACGAGCGTTTTGGGCTTCTTTAGTGCTCCTCGTCTTTCTGACTTGCAGCGCGCAATCCTTTTCCCGTGAGCCCACCAGGAAATTTCTGATTGCTTCGGATCTCCATTTCAATCCGTTTGCCGACCCCACGTTAGTTGCCGATCTAGCCGCCGCCAATCCCCGTCAGTGGGAGGCGATTCTCAACCGGTCCAAGCTGACGGCCTATAGTCAATATGGTAAGGACACCAACTGGTGGCTCTTGCAGTCTGCCCTGGATGCCATGCGTACGACTCTGCCGCATCCCGGCCTGGTTATGGTCACGGGCGACTTATTAGCCCACGGATTTCCCCAGGCATACAAAAATGCTACGCATGATAGCGACGGAAAATACTACCGCGCCTTTGTGCTCAAGACGGTTGAATTTCTTGGCTGGGAGCTGCGGAAGAGATTCAACAAGTCGCAGATCCTGATAACCCCCGGCAATAATGACGATGAGTGCGGTGACTACGACATCCAGGCCGATGGACCATTTCTGAGTGATACAGCAGATTTGGCCCGAAACCTGGCGCGAGCCGGCGATCCGTTTACTGCTAACTGGAAGGCATTAGGTAGCTACGCTGTTCAACCTCCGGCGATCCGCGGGGTTCGCATCATATCCCTGAACTCCGTCTTTTTCTCCAACAAATATCATGCCGCAAGCTTCGCAAACGCGTGTTCTCAAGTGGACTCCACCGCAGCCAGCCGCACCTTTACCTGGTTAGAGACAAATCTTGTCCTGGCCAGACAAGCCCACGAGAAGGTCTGGCTCATGCTCCACATTCCTCCAGGAATCGACGGCTACGCAACCATGATGCAATATCGCCAAATGTCACAAGGCGCAGGCTCCCCTTCGGAGGAGCTGTGTAGGAAGGCGATCGTCCCCATGTGGAATCCTGTCTGGACCACTCGCTTCGACAGCATCATGCAAGACTTCCAAAATACGATTACCGCCAGTTTTGCCGGCCACAACCACACCGATGATTTTCGCGTCATCCATGGCGGGGAAACCGGCGGAGAATTTGTTCTGATCGATCCGCCCATCTCGCCAATCTACGGTCAAAATCCCGCTTTTCGCGTCGTCACCTTGGGGACGGACGGTGGGCTGGCAGATCAATCCACCTACTATCTGACAAACCTCAAGGCGGCCCGGAGCGAGGCTCCAGGCAAGTGGATGCAGGAGTATAACTTCGCCGCGGAATGGCAGAGCCGGCAGTTAGACGCAAGCAGCTTAAGCAATATCTACGAGCGGATCAAAAACGACCCGATGGCCCGTGCCCAATGGCTGAGATTACTCAATGTCTCGAGCTCCGACGACCAGGTGCCCTTGACCGCGGTGGGAACCCTTGACTGTGCGATTGCGGCCCTTGAGCCCGCCACTTATGAGAAGTGTTACTGTTCAACGACAGAAGCTCGGGGCTCCTCGGCTCCGATCCGCTGAGTATTCTGGCCGAGTATTCAAGTCATGCTCCTCAACGTCCGGCAAGCCGTCCACGACGATGTTCCCGCGCTCCAGGAGGTGATACGTGCCTCTGTCCGGGGGCTGCAGACCGCGGACTATACGCCGGAGCAGAGGGAACGCGCCCTGGAAGTGGTCTTCGGAGTAGATACCCAGCTGATAGAGGACGGTACTTATTTTGTGGTTGAGTCCGAGGTTGCCCGGCCGCATGGTCTGGTAATCGCCGGCTGCGGGGGTTGGAGCAAGCGCAAGACGCTCTATGGAAGTGATCACTGCAGCGGCCGCGAAGACTCTCTTCTCGATCCTCAACACGACGCGGCAAAGATACGCGCCTTTTTCGTGCACCCTGCCTGGGCGCGCCGCGGAGTTGGCAGCCGGCTTCTCGAGGTCTGCGAAGCCGCGGCCGCGGCTGCAGGTTTCCGTTGTTTCGAGATGGGCTCCACGTTGACCGGGGTGCCTCTCTACCGCGCGCGGGGCTACGTCGAGACCGAAGGGCGCGAAGTTCCGCTGGGCTCAGGACTGTCTCTTCCCATCGTTCGTATGGAAAAACACTTATGATTGCACTCTATGCAACCCGCCCTGAGCTCGGCAAAGCATAATCCGGCCCGTATTTTTGTCGCTTCGGCCGTGCTTATCTCGCTGTGGCTATTCGCCCATCCTTGTGGTCAGGCCGCGGGACGCAGGCCCCAGACATCCGTACCCATCTGCCCCGGCGTAACCTTGTCGGCGAATTATCTCTCCGCGGTCGATCGCGATCAGGGGCCGGGCTTTCGTTTTGTGCTGGTCAACCGGACCGGCCGGGAGATCAGGCTTGCCGAGCCCGTCCCCTCCAGCGCCCATTGGTATGCGCGCTCCCATGGCCGCTGGCTGTGGAGGGCGTCGAATGGAGCCGGCGGAAGCCTCCTGGACGCAGGCAACGAACATGGCCGCCTGGTTGTTTATGAGCCGGCGTTGGGCAAGGGCGAGAGAGAGTTCTTGACGCTATCGCCGCACCAGACCGTAGAGTGGATCGAAAGCCAGCAAGGGAACCCCGTTCTCGAGTACAAACCCGGTTGCAAGATCTGCTCCTATCCGGGAGAGCGTGACTACCAGGTGGTCTTTGCTTATGCTTATCTTGCCGGCGCCGGCCAGCCGGCGGGCGTGCTTTCCTGCGGTCTGCGGTCGGCTCCGGTGCCGATGCCACCAAAATTGTGAGGGACACGTCCTATGCATTTTCACAAATACCGCCACGTGGCGAGAGCGGCTATGTGCAGGCGTTCTTCCACCCCAACACGCAAAGACCGCGTTGCCGGGGACCCCGGCTTTCGGCGGAACGCCTGCGTAGGGTGCCGCTTCTTCGCTTACACCATTTGTGAAAACGCTATAAGGCTTCAGCAACCATGCAGCGGACTGTGTGTTCTTATAACTGTGGTAGATATGCAGGAGATATACCCATGAAGAACCAGCTTTGCCGTATAGCGCTCAGTGGCCTTTTGGCCACGGGACTCACCCTTTCCACGGCTGCCGCGTTTGCGCAGCAGGATAGCTCCACCCCACCCCCCGCCAATTCAGCTCAGCAACCGGGTAACGGTGGCGGTCGATTTGGCCGCCAGCAGATGGATCCAGATCAACAACTAGAGCGCATGACCAAACACTACAACCTGTCTGCGGACCAGCAGACCCAAATCAAGCCCATTCTTGTCAACCAGCAGCAGCAGATGCAGGCCCTGCGTGGGGATAGCTCTATGTCCCGGGAAGACAGAATGGCCAAGATGAAGGGCATTCGCGAGGATTCGAGCACCAAGATCCAGGCGATCTTGAACGACACGCAGAAAAAGCAGTATGCCGAGGATCAACAGCGGATGCAGGAACGCATGCAGGAGCGCAACGGGCCTCCGGCCGGCGCCCCCCCAGCCCAGTAACAACAACGGCTGTCTGGACCGGCGGGTCCGTTCAGGACTTGCCGGTGTCAGTTCCCACGTACCGCTCCGGTACACCTTGGGGGCGCCTCAATACACCCAAGGGTAAAGTATTACCAGGTAATACCTTGGAGTACGTGGGATGGCGAAGCTTTCCTCAACCAGCTTGAAACTCGATTGAATTCGGTCACGGAGCTTATATTGCCCTATATCACTATGACGGCAAACAGATCGTAATACCAGCGGTCCGCAAGGACGCGAAGCCGGATACTGAGATAAAGGGAAATATAAAGGTAAGTCGAAAGCGCCTATCCAAGCAGATCGAGCACCGGCTTCCACTCCCTACTCTGCGATTGCGCCACACCCTTATAGGTGAGTTGGCCGGCATACGTATTGACGCCCTCGCTCATGCCTTCGTCGGCCCGGATCGCGGCTGCGGGTCCATGCTGCGCCAGCCGGAGCACGTAAGGGAAGGTGGCATTGGTGAGAGCCAGGGTGGACGTGTTAGGAACGGCCGCCGGCATGTTGGTGACACAGTAGTGCACCACCCCATCGACCAGGAAGGAAGGATCGCTGTGGGTGGTCGGCTTGGCGGTTTCGACGCACCCCCCCTGATCGATGGCAACGTCGACGATGACGGCCCCCTTCTTCATTCTGGAGACCATCTCCCTGGTCACAATTCTAGGAGCCGCGGCCCCGGGAATCAGCACCCCGCCAATGACCAGGTCGGCGCCCTGCACCGCCCGCGCGACGTTATAGGAGTTCGAGGCCAGAGTGTAGACACGGCCGTTGAAGATGTCGTCGAGTTCGCGCAGGCGGTTGAGGTTCAAGTCAACGATAGTGACGTTTGCGCCCATGCCCAGCGCAATTTTGGCGGCGTTCGTGCCCACGATGCCGCCTCCCAGAATACAGACGGCGGCCGGCGGCACGCCGGGCACCCCGCCCAGCAGCACTCCGCGGCCCCCCTTCTCCTTTTCCAGATAGGTCGCGCCCACTTGCACCGACATTCTTCCCGCTACTTCAGACATGGGCGTCAGCAGCGGGAGAGTGCCCGCGTGGTCACGGATCGTTTCGTAGGCGATGCCCGTTACTTTGCCGGCCAGCAGTTTGTCCGTAAGCACGGGCAGCGGCGCCAGGTGCAGGTAAGTAAACAGCACCAGGCCTTCGCGAAAGAAGCCATATTCCTTCTCCACCGGCTCCTTCACTTTGACGACCATATCGGCGAGACCCCAGACGTTGTGCGCCGAGCCGACAATCTCGGCTCCAGCAGACTGGTACTCGTCGTCGGAAAAGGCGGAGAGGTCCCCGGCGCGGGTTTCCACGAGGGTGGTGTGGCCCGCGTCGACGAGGGATTTCACGCCAGCAGGGGTGATGCCTACTCGGGTTTCGTGGTCTTTGACTTCCTTGGGGATGCCGATGATCATTTTGGAAAATGCCTCGCAAGGGAATGCTAACAAAGCGGGGCGCTGGCTGCAGATCTCTTCACTCCGCTTCGTTCCGGTTGAGAGGATCAATTGCGTAGTGGTTAAGGAGCCTGTCGTTTGTGATTGCCGATGATTACGACGCCTGGCAGTCTGCCTGTGACTCTTGTCCGCTCATGTCGCTTGCCCTGACCTTTGCTCATGCTTAATTGCCCCGACCTTGCTCACGCCATATGCGGGTGGCCTTGCTCATGCCACTTGCTTCAAACTTGCTCACTTGCCTCAAACTTGCTCACTTTAACTTCCTCACTTGCACTAACCTTGTCATCCCGACCGGAGCGAAAGCGCAGGGATCTGCAGTTTCTTCGCTCCACGCTTCACTTAAGCCGGCCCAAGTAGGGTTTGTCCGTTCGATGAGCCATATCTTCTTAGCTCGTCTCCAACGCTTGATTTGCTTTTCCCGATCAATGGCGTTATTCACATATTGATAGTGTTCGAACCACACGAGGCGATTGTATTGGTAGGTTGTTGTGAAGCCAGGGACACCGCCTCCTCGATGTTCCTCCGCTCGATGTTGAATGCTATCGGTCATTCCGCGGTACAAAACGTGGCTTCGGCTGGCGACGATATAGACGTAATAGCGATGATTTTGCTTGCTCATCGCCGGCTTCTCCGCGGTTTGAGTGTGAACCGCAGGTCCCTCCACTTCGCTTTGCTTCGGTCGGGATGACAAATCATGTGTTGGTTCAGAGTTGGCCCTCGGCCGGGAATGACAAATCAAATGTGGTCATTGGCTAACACGCATTTAAGTCCGACAATCCACCCCTGTAGCTCGGACCGTCATGTGAATGCTCTCTCTTGGACCCATCTGTCATTCGCCTGTATCGATCTGAGCCTTTTGCAGCCGGTCAGAGTAATCCACGTAGACCGCCTTCCACGAAGTGTAGAAATCAAGCGCACCCGTGCCACCCTCGCGATGCCCGTTGCCGGTTTGCTTGACTCCGCCGAACGGCAAATGAACCTCCGCGCCAATCGTCGGTGCGTTGATGTAGGTGATGCCGGCCTCCAGGTCGCGCACCGCTTTAAACGCTCGGTTGACGTCGCGGGAATAGAGAGCGGTGGAAAGCCCATATTGAATTCCATTGGCAATGGCAATTGCACGATCGAAGCTATCGCACTCGATTACGCTCACTACCGGTCCAAAGACCTCTTCCCGGGCGATGCGCATGCCAGGCGCCACTCCCGCGAAGACCGTCGGTGCGAAGAAAAATCCTTTACCCAACCCATCCCCACCCAAGCGCCGCCCGCCGGTCAGCAGCCCAGCGCCTTCTTTCTTCGCGATCGCGGTGTATCGCTCAGAAGTCTCCACCTGCTGCTGGTTGATCTGCGGCCCCATATCAATCTGGTCATCCAGGCCATCTCCCACCCGCAGCGCCTGCGCTCGCTCCACCAGCCTGCGGGTAAATTCGCCGGCAATGTTCTTATGCACAATGATGCGGCTGGTCGCCGTGCAGCGCTGCCCGGTGGTGCCGAAGGCTCCCCAGACGGCTCCATCGAGGGCCAGATCGAGGTTGGCGTCATCAAGTACGATCATGGCGTTCTTGCCCCCCATCTCGAGCGAGCACGGCTTGAAGTAACCGGCCGCCGTCTGTCCCACGATCCGCCCAACCTCGCTCGATCCGGTGAAAGAAATAGCGTTTATCTCCGGATGGGCAACCAGAGGCGCTCCTGCATCCGGGCCAAAGCCGGTTACGATGTTGACTACGCCGTCCGGCAGCCCGGCTTGGAGCAGCAGTTCCACCAGGTTGATGGCCGACAGCGGCGCATCTTCCGCCGGTTTGATCACGCAAGTGTTACCGCAAACCAGGCCGGGGAACAGCTTCCACGACGGGATNNGGGAAAGTTCCACGGCGTAATCATGCCGCAGACCCCTACGGGCATACGTACGGACATAGCGAATTTGTCAGGTAACTCCGATGGGGTCGTCTGGCCGAACAGCCTTCGCCCTTCGCCCGCCATGTAGAAGGCCGTGTCGGCCGCCTCTTGCACATCGCCCCGCGTCTCGCTGAGTACCTTGCCCATTTCCCGCGTCATCTGCCGGGCCAGACTTTCTTTATGCCGCAGCAGCAGCTCGCCCGTCCGGTAGAGAATCTCTCCCCGCTTGGGAGCCGGAACCAGCCGCCACGTGCGATACGCTGTCCGCGCCGCCTGCACCGCTCGATCCACGTCCGCCTCGCCCGAGGCCTGAAACTCTCCGACCACATCGTCGACATTGGCGGGATTGT
>PLZN01000359.1 GCA_003152195.1 Acidobacteriaceae bacterium | reverse complement strand
TCAGTGGGAGGTAAACCCACCGAGGAAAAGCCAGGAACCTTGTAGCTTGGATAGGGAGAGGAGGGAAATTCTTTCACACCTTCCTGTCCCCGGTTTTCCCAGAGGCGAGATGCGGGCACCCGGAAAAATGCGGGGATTCTTCCCCTTCGGCTTCGCTCAGTGTCAGAATGACAAACCAGCATGGGTTGCTACTCCTTCGGCCTTCTTCTGGAGGAGCGAGATGGCGACAGCGGTCATGGACTTCACACCGGTTTCAATCGTTGGTTCGGGGTCGGGCTCGAACCTGCTGGTGTGCATGCCAGGGAGTTCCTTGCCGGCAGCGACGGCTGCGGCCAAGCGATCCGGATACATCGCGCCCAGCCAGAAATAGACGACTGGAATCTTGTTGCCTTCGAGGCCGAAGATGCCAACATCTTCGCTGCCCATCTGGCGCTGGTCGTCGAATACGTTGGCTGCGCCGAGGGTCTTCTGGAGGGTAGCCTTCACGCGAGCCGACATCGCCGGATCGTTATAGAGGGCCGGCGTCGACTCCGCGTCGAGCACGGTGACGGTTGGCATCTTGTCGGGGGGCAGCCCAGCCGAGGTTGCGACGCCGGTCGCCATCTGGCGAAGCCCGTCGAGGATCGTCTGGCGCGACTTGTCCGAAAAGGCGCGGGCGGTGAGTTCGAGCTTGACCTCGTCGGGGATGATGTTGCGCTTGGTGCCGCCATGAATGTCGCCAACGGTGACGACGGCGGGGTTGCGCGGGTCTTCCTCGCGGCTGACGATGGTCTGGATTTGTACGATGTACATGGCTGCGAGGACGATGGGATCGCGACCGGTGAAGGGCTGTGCTCCATGGCCTCCGATGCCGCGAATTGTGACGTCGACTGAGGTAGAGCTGGCCATGGCGGGACCGGCGGTCAGGCCGACGGTGCCTGCGGAACGCTGGTTAGTGTCGTGCAAGCCGATGACCATGTCGGGCGTGCCGAAGCGTTCGTAGAGTGGTCTGAGAGCATGGCTTTCGCGCCGTCGATGGTCTCCTCGGAGGGTTGACCGACGAGCATCAGCGTTCCATGCCACTGGGACTTTGCCGCCGCGAGGGCGCGGGCGGTGCCGATGAGGACGGTGGTATGCACATCGTGTCCACAGGCGTGCATGACGCCTACCTCCTGGCCGGACCTGGTCTTTGCCAGGACGTGGCTGGCGTAGGGGACGCCGGTCTCCTCGACGATGGGTAGGGCGTCCATATCGGCGCGGATCAGGAGCATCGGGCCGGCGCCGTTCTTCAGGATTCCGACGACGCCGAAGGCCCTGCTTCCGTCCGGGTAGACGCCAACGTGGTCGGTGACGGTGTAGCCGGCCTTGCGCAGTTCGCCGGCCAGCAGCGCGGAGGTGCGTTCTTCAAAGTGCGAGAGTTCGGGATGCGCGTGGATGTCTTTGTAGGTGTCCAGGAGGTTGGGCATCTGCTGATTGAGCAAGGCGGAGTTGTCTTGCGCGAAGATGGGCGCAGCGAGGGTGGACAGAAGCAGCACGGTGCGAGTTACACGCATGGGGCGGCGGCCTCCGGGGTGAAGGGATGGTCTGAGTGTATATGGACGAGCGGGTGACGCACTCTAAAACGCAGCCGCAAACAAAGGCGCCGGCCAGGATGACGATCGAGAAAATTGCGGAGGAGGAAAACATCCAGCATGGCCTCCTCGCGGCGAGCTAAAAACTGTAAACGCCGGTCTTCAATTGCAATGCCGCGCAGCGTACTATGTGGAAGTATTTGAGGCGCTCGTCGGGCGAGCCCTCGCGGTCACGCCACGGTCCAGGGATTCCCAGGTAGCAGGCAGCCGTTGATCCAGCCGAAAATGCCTGTCTGCATTCGGACGACCGCAGCGAGACCCGGCATGAAAGCAGGAGAAGCGGTAGCAAGGCTTGCCCCGGGCTGGTCACGAGCATGACTGATCCATCGGACCGCGAACGGGTCAAACAGGTTTCCGAGATCTTCGACGAATTGCGCGCTTCCGGCAAATCGAGTGAAGACATTTTTGTTACTCTTTACGGCGACCTCAAACAACTGGCGCGGAGAAAAGTCGTCCGGCAGCCGCCTGGCGCCAGCATGCATGCGACGCGACTGCTCAGCGGTCTGTATTTGCGTCTATTCGGAAAAGAATCTCCCGAGTTTGTGTGGGAGTCGGCAAGGCACTTCTTCAACACCATGGCGCTGGCGATGGAGCAATTGCTGATCGACCACCTCCGCCAGTTCAAGAGCCGCGGCCGGGGCCGGACGGACTCGCTCGATGCACTAGCCGAGGACGGCTTCCAACCAGCAGATACGCTGGCCGATGCGCCCAACTGGAGGAACCTTTCCCAGGAGAATGTCGAACAGGCGGTGTTTGTCAAAGAACTCATGGACCGTCTTGAGAACGACAACGTTGAAGAAGGAAAGGGCCAAACGGGCGCGACGCCAAGCCGAAATCGTCAGGCTCCGCGTGTTTCTGGGATTAACCGAAGAGGAAGCAGCTGAGGTCCTCGATGTGTAATACGGCACGCCACCCGAACCGGGTATGGTCGCAGGTTGGGCAACATACTGCGGGTAATCGAGATGGATCCTTGCCCGGTCAGCCGTGCAAACGGGATCTGCCAGGCAAGCGGCATGGCCGGCGGCCGTAATGGGGTCAGCTTCATAGTTTCGCGCCAGGTTATGCCCCAGCGATCCGGCGTATCCGATGGTTAGCACCATGTTGCTCGGCAATGAACACTGTACGTTGAAGTTGAAGTTGTAGGTGCAGGTGCAGGTGTAGGTGTAGGTGTAGGTGTAGGTGTAGGTGT
>PLZN01000023.1 GCA_003152195.1 Acidobacteriaceae bacterium | reverse complement strand
CCACAGTTTTGGGCACTGGCAAATTGGTTTGCGTGAGGGCCGCGCCGTGGGCTGTGTAGTGTCCCAGCCGGTGCGGCCCGTGGGTCATGCTGAGGGTCCCGTCGAGATGCTGATGCACCGTTACCATGCAGCCGGCCAGCGTCGCTCGCCAGCGGACTGGCTCAATCTGCAGGCTAAGGTTCTGGAAACTGACCGTGTTATCGCGATTCACCGTGCGCTCGAACTGCAAGGAGAAAATAAGGTTCAGATCCTTGCTCGTCCGGGGCAGGAAGGCGCTACCCCGCTCGGTTGCCGGTACTTGAAAGCGGCGGTTGAACTGGGCGATGTAGTGTTCCCGCAAAAAGTCATTGGTCGCCTGCTGGGTTGTGCTCCCCGCGCAGCCTGAGCTCCTGCGGCAGCCGTCCCTGCCAAGTGGAGAAGCTACGCTCGCTGCGCCCCCGCGCTTGGGGGGAATAGGCTGGGATCATCTGTATGCCCAACTCGCGCAGGGCGCGGCCTACTTGTGTCAGGCGGTGAGCATCGACCTTGCCGGCCGCCTTGGGCGTGAGCCAGAAGTGGCTGCCCCGGTCCGAATACAGCGCGCAGAACACTCCCTTGCGTTGCACCACTTCCCGTAACCCCGCCATGACAGTCAGGGTGGATTCTTCCTCCACCAGTTGGGCGTAATAGATTTCACTGGTAGCGTCGTCCAAAATGACGATTAGGTCATACCATCGCTCATCCTGAAACCAATGGTGGTGGCTGCCGTCGATGTGCAACAGCATCCCGGGTAGAGGTCGCCGCTCGCGCCGCTTGCGGTGTACGCCCCGCTTTGGCTCACGCGCCACCAATCCGGCTCCTTGCAAAGCTTTTTTTACCCAGGTGTAGCTCAACCCGATCCTATGCTCCTCGCTCAGCTTCTCGTGGAAATGCCGTACGTTCAAATCAAAATACTTCTCACGGTATAGCCCCAACACCTGCTCCACCTGGGCCAATGGCACCCGCTTGCTGCTCGGTTTACCTCGCCGACGTTCCATCAACCCGTCATAACCGTGCTCCTCGTAGCGCTCGCGCCACCGCCGCATCTGCCGGCCGCTGATGCCGATAATCTCCGCCGCTTGCCCCCAGGTGATCTTCTTTGCCATCGCACGTAATATCACTTCCTGCACCTTCATTGCCCGCTCCACCGCGGCCTTCGGATAGCTCTCCATGCTTCCTCGCATGGACCCATCCTCGCCGCCCGCTATGCGGACACTTCATGTGCTCTAATTCACCCGGACATATCATGTGCTAACGACACCCACCTTCAGCGAGGTTGCAGACGAGTTCTTCAACGGCTATAAGCTGCGTCTTCCCGACCCCGCTGTGTTCGCCGATTATGCGATTGACCATCTGAAACGGCTGGTCGGAAGCAAAATGCTGGTTGATTTCAATGAGGCGGCTGTCATCAAGTACCAGAATGACCGCCTGGATGAAGGGACGGCGCCAAAGACAATCAACGAGGAAGTCGGCTTTCTGCTGCGCATCCTGGTAGAACCCGGCGACATCATTCGCGCGCGGTTGCGCAAAAGGAAGATGCTCAAGCTGAAGGTTCGCAAGACCATCGGCAAAGCATACAGCGACGAGGAAAAGGGGCGGATGCTGCAAGAGGCCCGTATGGCCCGTTCCCCGCACATCTACTTCGCATTAACGCTGGCGCTGAACGCCGGTATGCGCGATGCCGAGATCAAAACGTTGACTTGGGCGCAAATCAACTTTGCAAAGAAATTCCTTGCTGTGGGCCGCAGCAAGACGGAGGGTGGCGAGGCCGCACCATCCCGCTGAACTCTGCTTTGCTCCCGGCGTTGACGGAGTACGTTGCATGGTACGCGGACAGATTTGGGGAGATTCGACCGGAGTGGTACGTCTTCCAAGTTCGGAAAACCGCGGCCCAGCGATCCCACACGTCCCGTCACGACGCTGAAGACGGCCTGGAGCAATGTCCGCGACAATGCCAACGTGACCGGTCGCTGGCACGACAACCGGCACACGCTCATCACGGAGCTGGCGGAAAGCGGTGCGGGCGACCAGACCATTATGGATATCGCCGGGCACGTCTCGAAGCAGATGGCCACATCGGCCTTGCACTTAGGAGATCTTCCTATCCTCGATCCAGGCCGCCAGCTCCCGGCGATCCAGCTTTGTGGCGTTTCCCTTTACAATCCCCACCAATCCCCACCAATCCCCTACAATAGCAAAGGCGCCAAAAGCGCGTAAACCCGTGTATTTATTGGCTGTTAGGTCCTATGTCATTGCTTAGCTTCGAGATAGGGAAAAGGCCCCAAAAGAATCCCACTCTCTCCGCCAGTTCCCTTCCACAAGAACGGAACCCGTGAGCGCCAGGATCGTTCAAAACCCCAGATGGTGTTCGTATCGCCTGATAGCTAACCGCGACGTCTCGACAAGACGCAGTCCGAGGCTGCGGCGAAAGCGTTGATACCGGTGGGCCCCGACACGTAGACGTAGGTAATGGGTGAACTGGTTGGGGGACGTTGATAGTTTTGTTTTCAATGGGCGGAGTTGGTCCGAATCCCAACTTTCTTCGCCATCTAGCTTCTAGCTGTTGGCGGGCAGGGATTCCAGGTCTTCCATTTCAAGGGAAGCAGTCCGATCACGCACTACAGCGGAGTGCTTCAACATGGTTCCCGGTTCGAATAGCTTGGCTGGGACGCTGACAATCACCTGTATGCACTCAGCAGCGGGAAATTGTGCCTCTGACGTGCCCGCGTTCACCGGGGAGCCGGCTGGGAAGCTCCAAATCTTATCGCCATTTTCTGACAACCAGTCATTACTTGGCACCAAACAAAAGGCCAACTCTTGAGTTGACCTTTTATGGAGACGCCTAACGCTGGTTACAGTGGGCGAACGACAAGAGCACTCACGCCAGAGGGTATCGTGTATGGTGACCCAGGCGCTTCGACCGCGCTGGTAGTGGTGACTGTAAAAACGTGCAGTTTGGTGCCACCGGCCGCAAAGAGGTGGTTGCTATTGTCCCAATAGAGGTAGCTGATCCCTCCAGTCCCCAGCACCCCTGTATACTTCGTGATCGGGTTGGCCCCGTTGAAATGGAAGATTTGTACCCCAGCTCCAGTCGCAACGGCTAGCAGGTTGCCTGCCGGCGACATGCGCATAGCGTTGACCCCACCTGCCAATGCCGGCATGTTCCGCCAAGTGTTAGTGGACTTGATATCCCCCTGGCTCTCCTCGGTAAAACTCGCAAGCTGAAAAGGGCCGGTTGGGCCGCATGGTCCGTTTGTCGGATACATGGCGACGGCCAGGTGGTTGGTTGGATCCGCTGTCATCAAGGCTGGGATGTACGCCGCCCATACGTTTGGCTGTGTTGGCGGATCGGTCTCACTAATTGACGATAACTCCAGCGTGCCACTGCTCTCGCGGGTGAATCCGTTGATCATCAATTCGCAAGATTCTGAAACTTGCTGCAGATTGTAGGCAAAGGTATCGTTCCCCGACACTACGGGTGGGGTGTCAATTTCCTTGAAGGTGTTGAGCACTGTGTCACCCTTGAACGTCAGCACGCCTGAAGATGAGATTTGAAACGTTTGGATGGTAGCGCAAAACTGATCGCCGCTCTCTAGCGCGCCATTGAGCGATACGTACACATACGAGCCGGTATGGTCCAGCGTAGCTCCGTTCGTGGTCCCACACTCAGCACCGCCATGAGTGACCTTGAGAGCCTGTTCGAA
>PLZN01000466.1 GCA_003152195.1 Acidobacteriaceae bacterium | reverse complement strand
GGCGGCGCATTCAGCGGCAAGGATCCGACAAAGGTCGACCGGTCGGCAGCCTATATGGCTCGCTACATTGCCAAGAACATCGTGGCGGCAGGGCTGGCGAAGCGTTGCGAAGTGCAGTTGGCGTACGCCATCGGCGTCGCTGACCCGGTTAGCGTCCTGGTGGAGACCTTCGGCACAGGGGCCGTCGATTCCGCAACCTTGCAGAAGCTGGTTCGCGCCAACTTCAAGCTGACCCCCAAGGGCATTATCGAGAGTCTTAACCTGCGCCGGCCGATCTACCGCAAGACAGCAGCTTACGGCCACTTCGGACGTGCCGACGCGGACTTCACCTGGGAGGCCACCGACAAAGCCCAGGCGCTGCGCGAGGCGGCTGGACTCAAGGGAGAAGCACAATTGGCGGGCGCGGCTAAGTAGCGCAAAATAATTTCCCGGCAAGATACGGATAGCGTCGTGCTCGGCGTCGGTTCATGATTTTGACATGACAAGCATCGAGCAGCCCAATCTCAATCCAACCCAGGCGTGGCGACAGGTGCTGGCACGGGACGCAAGTGCCAGCTTCGTCTACGCCGTCGCCAGCACCGGGATATTTTGCCGGCCCTCCTGCCCCAGCCGGCGTCCCGCTGCAGCCAATGTCTCTTTTTTTCCCGATCCCGCGGGAGCGCTGGCCGCGGGTTACCGCGCCTGTAAGCGATGCGCTCCCCTGGGCGTGCTTCGCGAGTCGGCGATGGTGACCAGGCTTTGCCGCTATCTTGCCGGCCACCGCGATCATGCCGTGACCCTGGCCGATCTTGCCCGGGTGGCAAAGAGCAGTCCGTTCACCATCCAGCGAAAGTTCACCCGCGTGCTGGGCATAAGCCCGCGTGCATATCAGGCACAACTGCGCGCGGCCGATATGCGGCGCAGCCTCTCGGCGCCCGGAGCAAGCGTCACCGAGGCCATTTACCAGGCCGGGTATTCTTCTTCCAGCCGCTTTTACGAGCAGGCGGCGGCCGATTTGGGAATGAGTCCCACACGCTTCCGCGACGGAGGCGCAAACGAGACCATCCGGTTCGCTACCGCGCCGTGCGCTTTGGGACTGCTGCTGGTGGCGGCAACCGAACGCGGTGTTTGCACTATCATGTTGGGCGACGAACCAGGCGCGCTTGAGTTGCTGCTGCGCCGGCAGTTCCCATCCGCCGAAATCTTCCCGGATGCCACTGGCATGGCGGAGCAGGTGTCGGGCATTCTCGCCGCCATGACCGATCATCCTGCAGCCGCCGATCTGCCGCTCGATCTGCGCGCAACTGCGTTTCAGGCTCGTGTATGGCAGGCGTTGCGGCAGATTCCGCGCGGCGAAACGCGCAGCTATGCGGACCTCGCAAGGGCCGTCGGTCAACCAAAGGCCGTGCGGGCCGTAGCGCGGGCCTGCGCATCCAATCCCGTGGCCATCGCGGTTCCCTGCCATCGGGTTATCGGCAGTGACGGTGGGCTTACCGGCTACCGCTGGGGCATCGAGCGCAAGAAAACCCTGTTAGAACTGGAAAAAAAGAACTCGCACTAAGACGGCCGTGGATCCCACAGGCGCTAGTTAAGCGCTTTGTCTCCCGTCGCCAGCACGGTTTGGAAAAAAGGCGCTTCCGTTTCCTTGTGCACGATGGCAGTGTGCACCCCCCGGAAGCCGGCCTTGCCGAGCATCAGCTCCAACTCCACCTCGCTAAAGCCCAGCCACACGTCGGCATATAACTCCCGCGCCTCGGCAAAGCGGTGTTGCACCAGGTCCAGGACCGCAATGCGTCCGCCTGGCTTCAGAATGCGCCATGCCTCCGCGAGCGCGCGCTCGGGATGGAGTGCGTGGTGCAGGGACTGGCTGAACAGCGCCAAATCAACCGAGCCATCCTCAATCGGCACCGCTTCCAGATCGCCCTTGCGATACTCCAGTACCCTGACTCCTTGCCTCTGCGCCAATGCGCTCCCCAGCTCGACCATCTTGTCCGAGTTGTCGACCGCGATCACCTGCTGCGCGCGCTGGGCCAGCAAGAGCGAAAAGGCTCCCTCGCCCGCCCCAAGATCGGCGATTACCATCGGCGGCAGCAACTGCAACAAGGCCTCAGCGATACTCTTCCAGGAACGCCCCGGCACATACTCCCGCCCCAGCCGCCCGGCCATGTCGTCAAAAAATGCTCGCGTCTTGTCCTGCCTCTTGCGCAGCGCGAGCTCCAGGGCCGCCTGGTCGTGTTGGGCCTCTGGAAGCTCCTCTGGCGCCTGCTGCAACCAAGCGAGCAGCTGGGGCAGTACCTCGCCGTCAGACTTGGACCGGTACCAAATGTTCTTGCCCGTGCGCCGATCCTCCACCAGGCCCGCATGCTTCAATTGCGCCAGATGAGTGGAAATCGTGCTCTGTCCCATGCCCAGGATCTCCTGCAGTTCCGCCACGGAAAGCTCCTCCCGTGCCAGAAGCAAGAACATTCGCAGGCGATTTGCATCGCCCAGAACGCGCAGAGATTTTACGATTGACGTCATGGCTATCGGAGCTTATTGTATCAACATATTCCGATGTATCGATGTGAGGATAAAACATGTCACCTGCTACGATCGACCGCACCGCCGCCGCCCCCGCTTACAAGGTGGCTGACCTTTCCCTGGCCGACTGGGGCCGCAAAGAGATTTCGATTGCTGAACACGAGATGCCTGGACTTATGTCCATCCGCCGCAAATATGCCGCGGAAAAGCCGCTGGCCGGCGTGCGCATCACCGGCTCACTTCACATGACCATTCAGACCGCGGTGCTGATCGAGACGCTGGTGGATCTGGGCGCTGAAGTGCGTTGGGCAAGCTGCAACATCTTTTCCACCCAGGACCATGCGGCGGCAGCGATCGCGGCAACCGGGGTTCCGGTCTTTGCCTGGAAGGGCGAATCGCTCGAAGATTACTGGTGGTGCACCTACCAGGCCCTGGAGCACGGAGAGGGCAAGGGGCCGCAGTTGGTGGTGGACGATGGCGGAGATGTGACCCTGCTGATCCACAAGGGGTATGAACTGGAAGAGGGCGACGGTTGGGTCAAGACACCGTCTTCGAATCACGAAGAGCAAGTGATCAAGGACCTTCTGAAGAAGGTGCATGCGGAGGATCCCAACCACTGGCACGAGGTCGCCAAGCACTGGCGCGGCGTCTCGGAAGAGACCA
>PLZN01000196.1 GCA_003152195.1 Acidobacteriaceae bacterium | reverse complement strand
GTGACCCGCTCCACAAGTCCGGCGATCTCTTCTGATGGGACCCGAGGTTGGGGGGAGGAAGCGGTCATCCTGATCGAAGTCTATGCGGTTAAAGGTCACCTTGGTGCGGTGATTCAGTCTGGTCCCACTGGAGGCGAGCCGCATAGTCCCCGTACGACTCATGCATTCTCTATGGCGGAGCTGCCCATGACGCAGGTCTGGCCTTCACACCATATAGGCGGACATACCGTGATCAATCCGGTGAAACACCCTTTGCTGGCGGGAAATCACGGTGCGTAGGCCGGTGACCATGGCAGCGTGGCATTTCGCTGGGCACGTGCTACTTGTCTGGCTCCTGCTTGTATCAAGCGTTTCGTGCGCAAGGTGCGCGGATCAGTATTGCCCGAAGCGCGGGTCATAATCGAGACTCGACCAGGTGCAGAATGCCAGGTTGATTCCGGCACGGGCGGGTGGTACGCGATCCGGACAGCGGTTTATGGCTACACGTGATCGGCGCGAGAGTACCGCGTCACAGACTAAGCGGAAGCGCTGTCCCCACCATCGGCGTTCAACGCCTTGACCAGTCGCGCAACCGTCGTAGGGCTCAGGTCCAGTTCATCCGCAATCCGCCGGATCGAAGCGCCGCCGCAATAGGCGTCGCGTGTCACCGTACGATCGCCTTTTTGGTCATGTCGGACGTAGTTTTCCGCGACGCAGCTTGGCATCAGGTCGAACTTGCCTTCGTGCTAGACCTGCTCCCATCGGTTAAAGAGGTCGATCATCACTGACTCCTGTGACATTGAAGAGGCCCTTTGTGCCTTTGGCTCAGTTGAAGCTAAGCCTTTATCACTCGCGGGATCGGCGACCGCCATGCAGGAACTGCCGCAGCACCCGCGCAGACGAGTAGGAGAATGAACGCCGTCGCCCCGACGGTGAGTGGGTCGAGCGACTGGACTCCGAACAAGAAGGATCGAAAAGGGCGAAAAAGAAACTCAGGAAACTGAGAATCACCTGCTGCTTCTTGTGAGTTAGACTCCGTACCGGTTCAACATCAGCAGGTGAATATCGCCGCCGTATGGCTGAAGGGTTGCGCGACGGAGCGACCGGGACCAAGGGATGAAGTAAAAGAAAGACGCTGGGCGGAGTGCGGGAAGTTGATTGTTCATCACTTCCTGGCAGCTCACGCATGGCGCGTGCTCAGTATAGACCTGCACGACGCGCACCAATCCCTGCCTTACGTCTGTCCGGTGAGAAACTCCCTCGGCAACCTTGGGCTCGGAATGGACACCACTGTAAACACAAAATTTTTTTAAGTGATCCTTCACCGCTGCGGTCAGGTCTTTCCTGCTGGCTTCCGGGTCAGCGGTCAACCCCTCGCGCACGCGCTTCTTCACCAGCTTTTTGACCTGCGATTCCTCTGAATCATTGACGGCCTTGAGGTATTCGACGGTGCCGTTCTTATGTTCCAGTTTCCAGACCGGGACATCGCGTGTACAATTCGTTCCGTTCCAAAATGTTCAAGCAAAACGCTTGGTGGGTTGCAAAGACGAATTGATATTTGCATTCCAAAGCCTTGCGTTGGGAGCTCGAAATGGCTGAACTTTTTCAACCTCTAGATGCGTTTCCCGGATTCGGTGTCCTCTACGATCCCGCGAAGAACCCCTACTTTCGGCTCATTATGGTGGAGAATCTGAAGAGACTGCAGTCGGTGGCGGTCGGCAAGTCGCTGCTTTCGGCGATCCAGAACGCGAAACCAGCGTCTCGCAAGGACTTCCCTCTAGGCATCAACGTGATCTGCAAGCCGACGGCCATGATGTTTACCGAACGCGGCATGAATGTGATCAAGACGCACCAGGCTGACGGCAAGGTCACGATGGACGGGATGAAGATGTCTCCCAATCCGGCCCACTCTCCGGTAGGCTGTCCGTTTTGGAAGGCAGGCGGGGGCAGCGCGAACGAAGCAGTGGATCAAACGACGGCCGATAATGGGATCGGAACCGTCTGTCTGATGTTCTTCACGAATGTCGAGATCAGTGACCAGCAAGGGCGAGAAGACAGACCCTTATATCGTTCTGGCTCATGAACTGATTCACTCCCTGCATTGTCTTGAGGGAACGCGAGCGAAAAGCGACGAAGAGTTGTGGACGACGGGGATTGATAAGTACGCGAGTAATCCGATGAGCGAGAATGCGTTCCGCTCGGCGTTCGGTATGCCGCTTCGGACCAAGTATTAATGATTGCGCGGGCTATTGATCGGGCATACCCTCCCGAAAGGCGCGGGCTTATTTTGCCGTAATTGAAGGGACGAGCCGCCCTTGCACTTCCTGGTCGATGCTGTAGAAGACACCCTTACAGCCACCCCCGTTGTCGCCGTGACCTTCCCTAGAACCACCTCCAAAGGCTCACCGGCTACGGGGCCAACTACAGATCGTATTACGGAGCAATATCTCGATAGCACCGGCATGTTTAAGGAAGCCATGATTGGAATTCTTGCGGCGGTGGCGAAGCAGGAACGCGTCCGCTTGAGCGAAAGAACGATTGCCGGGCTACAGCGTGCCAAGGCCCAGGGACGAGTTGGGGGTCGACCACGCACAGAGCATGATCCCCGGAAGATGGCGAATCTCGCTGCGCTGCGACAGAGCGGCGCTTCGATCCGGCGGATTGCGGATGAACTGGGTTTGAGCCCCACTACGGTCGCGCGACTGGTAAGAGATCAGGCGCCACCGGCTCACTAACCCGGTGGCGGCGCAGACGGCGCAGGATGTGGTTGGCACCTGGCAGGGGACGATGCAGGTGGGCGACGGGATGCGGATCGTGTTGGTGATCTCCTAGCGTTTCCACGGTGCCCTCACGGCTCAGCCGGTCAAGGCTCCAGAAGAGCAGGCAATCGAACTCACGCCGGGAGGCCGCCGCGAACATCTTCTGAAACTGGTCACGATCTCCGTGCTTGCCGGTAGCACGGTCCACATACTCATGAACCACGGCCCAGCCCTGAGTGGCCGCGAACTGCCGAAGCTGGCGGAGCTGGTTTTCCGTGTCTTGCCGCCCGTCTCTGGTGGAGACTCTTGCATATGTTAAGCGATTCGCATGATTGCCATCCCCTGTAGCGGAAAACGAACGTTAACTGTCACGGTGCAAACCGGGGCCGAACCCCACGCCAAACGAGTCGGCGAGGAGACCCCTTTTCTGGTACAGCTACCTTGTTCTCGGGGGCTGGTGGTCATGAGGGGGAAAATCTGACGGTTTCGAATCAAATGGTCCAGGGTCTCTTGGTGGGTTGGAGTCGGACCTGACCTTCGGTCCACGCACACATTCACGGTCGCTCTGTACTCATGTCGAGCCAAATGACGCCTCAACTGGAAAGAGAAGCCGTCACACGCGTTCTGCGCGTCTGGCAAAGCACGTTGGTAATGTCACGGACGACGTACATGCCGCCGATGAAGGATTGAGAAGCCTACACCATTTGCGCGAGGTCTTCGAATTCGTGGAACATCTGGCGGAGGATGAACTGCGGGAACGGCTGGCCGCGATCGTGGACTCCTCCGATGACGCCATTATCAGCAAGACACTGGATGGGACGATCTCCGCCTGGAATCGTGGCGCGGAAAAGCTATTCGGTTACTCGGCAGCGGAGATTGTGGGCAAACCGATGCTCGTGCTGTTGCCGCCGGAGCGCATCAACGAGGAGTCTGACATCCTTGCCCGCATCAGGTCCGGCGAGCGCGTTGACCATTTCGAAACTCTGCGGGTGCGAAAAGACGGCACGAACNNAGAAGCGGACTGAGGAAGCGTTAGCCGAATCGGAGCGTCTCGCGCGTTCCACCCTGGATGCGCTGAGCGCCCATGTCGCGATCCTGGATCAGAGTGGGCTGATCCTCGCCGTTAATGCGGCTTGGCGAGAATTTGGGTTCTCCAACTCGGTGAAGAGTGAAGTCGGCGTCGGCGTCAACTACCTGGCCGTCTGCGATGCTGCATCTGGATGCTGCTGTGAGGAAGCTCCCGCCGTTGCAATCGGGATCCGGGCTGTCATTCTAAAAACTCAAGAAAACTTCACCTTGGAATATCCCCGCCACTCGCCTGCGGAAAAGCGATGGTATCGGGTTCGGGTGACGCGGTTCGCAGACGGCACGCTGGTACAGACATCAACCT
>PLZN01000116.1 GCA_003152195.1 Acidobacteriaceae bacterium | reverse complement strand
ACGTCTATCTGTGTGACGCACTACACTAGCTTGTGAGCCGCTCCAACTTAGATGTCAGGGTGTTATTGGAGTTATTGCCATTGTAAATATCGGTTCGCAACGTAGTAAGCAGCAGCGCCTCCCAATAGCCTGAAGGGGCTCCCGTCATGTCTGTCCTCTGTTTACCGAGAAAGCTCCCCCAGTATCAAAGTTCCAGTCGCCGCCGATAAGCATTACGTGGGTTCGAGCGATATAGCAATTACTCCTCCAGCAATTGCTGTATAGAACCGCTGCTTTTGCCAATGCCCGCCGTCTTCCCGCAGACGGAAGCGATAAGGAGCAGTACATGGCCAACCCAAACACAGCATCGGGGAAGCTTTTATCATTTCCTATGCTCAAACAGAACATCGAATCACCGGTTGAGAACTGGATTCACCGACTTCTGGAAACCAAGGACAATTTGGTGAGCGCACTGGAACTTCTCCGGATTTCATACAACGCAATGCAGGCCGGAATGCCGATGCTGGAGGCTGAGAGAATCCTGGAACAGGTCGAAGCCATTCTGAAGCACGCTGAAAAGGTTAAGGGGACCGCGGTTGCGACGGTCACAGAGGTCCATGGATCGAACCTGCAATCAGCAAAGCAAAAGCCCCTGTTGCCCTTCCCCACCGTTTAAAGCAATCAGCCGGTAGCTATCTAATTGCTCCGGTAGGAGTGTTCGAGCGCGACAGGGTCGCCTTACGGCCGCTGCCACATGGAGGCGGTGATGGCCCCCGAATCCGTGCTGGGCATCCTGGATCCTTTGTTTGGCCATCCTACCCTCGGGATGAATCCAAGGCCGGGGTATGTGAATAGTTCACCCTTTGAGAGACTTGGGTCGTAGACCGGGAAACTTACGGCGGAGTTGGTGCGTCAATTTCGTAGGCTGCACGTATTTTGGTTCATCCCGGCACGGATTTCCCGTTGGGGCTTGCCTCAGTTCTTCTCGCTACAAGGAATCTGCCCGGCATCAGCTGCGCAATGATGAAACGCCCTAAGTACTTGTTTATCTTGATCAACGTCTTGCTGGGCGTGCTCACCTCGCCGGCGATCCTTCTCGCTCAAGGGCCAACCGGCACACTCCAGGGGCGGGTGGTGGATCCTACCGGCGCGGTCATTCCCCAGGCGCACGTTACCGTCACTTCGGCCTCCGGAGAGAGCGCCAGCGCGGTAGCGGATGGCTCAGGTTCTTACCAGGTGCGGGGCTTGGCCGCGGGCACCTACATCGTCAATGCCACCACGCCGGGATTTGCTCCCTTCACGTCGACGGTCGCCCTCACGGCCGGGCAGACTAAGGCGCTGAATATCGCGATGCAAATCCAGGTTGAGCAGCAGCAGGTGCAGGTCGAGGCCGACACCCCGACTGTGGATACGAGTCCTGATCAGAATGCAAATGCGGTCGTGCTCAAAGGTAAAGATCTCGATGCACTTTCCGACGATCCCGATGAATTGGAGAGCCAACTGCAGGCTCTGGCCGGGCCGGCAGCCGGTCCGAACGGGGGAGAGATCTATATCGACGGGTTTACCGGGGGACAGATTCCGCCGAAATCCTCCATCCGTGAGATCCGTGTCAATCAAAACCCATTTTCCGCCGAGTTTGATCGCCTCGGTTATGGACGGATAGAAATTCTCACCAAGCCGGGCACGGATAAGCTGCACGGCCAGGTCGAGGCACGCGGCAACGATTCAAGCTTTAACTCTCGAAACCCGATACTCCAGACAGCAGAACCGAGCTACTACTCCTATAACCTGCAAGGCAGCGTAGGCGGTCCCATCTCAAAAACTGCCTCGTATTTTGTCAGTGCCTTCGGGCGCAGCACACAGAATGTGAGCGTGGTCGATGCGGTCGACCCGGCCAGCGTCACGCCGGAAAACCCGCTCGGGGTTCGGCTGAACGAGGCCTACGCCAACNNCAACCCGAGTTCACGCATCGACGTCAGCCCGCGGCTGGATCTGCAGCTTGGCCAAGCCAATACCCTGACGCTTCGCTATGAGTTCTTTCGCGCCGTGGTGACCAACGGGGGCGTCGGTCCTTTGGCCCTTCCCACCCAGGCTACCAATACGCAAAGCATGGAGAACACGCTGCAAGCCAGTGACAGCCTGGTGCTGAGCAAGAACATTGTGGATGACATCCGTTTCCAATACCGCAGGTTTCGCTACCAGAACATCGCCCAGAACGATACGCCCACGATTGCGGTGCAAGGATCATTTACCGATGGCGGCAACAACAATGGAACCGTGCGCGACAACCAGGATATTTACGAGCTGCAGAACTACTTCGCGGCGGCCGAGGGCAATCACTCGTTGAATTTTGGCGCCCGCCTGCGTGCCTATCGGGACGCAGACTTTACCACGGGAGGAACGAACGGCCAATATACGTTTCAGTCCTTGACCGATTATCTGAACAAGACTCCTCAGACGTATCAGGTGACCGAGGTGAATCAATACACCGCGCGCGCGATCCTGTTCGACGCCGCGCTCTTCTACCAGGACGACTGGAAGGTAAACAAACGCTTTACCTTCAGCTACGGACTGCGCTGGGAGACGCAAAACCGTGTCCGCGATAAAAGCGACTGGGCGCCGCGGCTTTCCTTTGCCTATGCGCTTGGCGGCAGCGATCCGAAGCGGCCGCCCAAGACTGTACTGCGCGCGGGCTACGGCTGGTTCTACCAGCGGTTCACTGTGCCGAATAGTTTCGGCTCCAACGCGGGCACGCCATACGTGATCCAGGCCATTCACCAGAATGGAATCAACCAGAAGGTTTCCACCGTCACCGATCCCACGTTTCCTGTCAATCAGACTGCGGCCGTCACTTCGAATACAGCACAGACCCTCTACACCATCGACCCGCATTTCCGTGCCGCCACGGACATGCAGGCTGCGGTGGGCATAGACCGTCAGGTGGCCAAGCGGATCACCGCGAATGTGACCTATCTTTACGGACGGGGTGTGCACCAATACCTCACCAACAACATTGGGGCCCCGGAGTTTGCCACTGCGGATTCCGGAATCTATCCCGATACACCGCTTCCAAGCGCCGAAGAGAACAATCTGCAGTACCAATCCGGGGGCGTTTACCGGCAAAATCAGATCATCGTTTCCGGCAGAGCCAGTTACCCGCGATTCAGTTTCTTCACCTTCTATACTTATAATGCCGCAAAAGCGGATACGAATGGCGTCACCTATACCCCTTCCGTTGCCCAAAACCCAGGGCTCGACTATGGACGATCGAGCTTCGATGTTCACAACCGCTTCGTGCTCCTGGGAAACTTCACTGCGCCCTATGCGATCTCGCTGACTCCATTTTTCGCGTACAACTCCGGCACGCCGTATAACGTGACCGTGGGCAGCGACCTGACAAGAAACAACCAGTTCAATGCACGGCCAACCTTCGCAGCCAGTTGCAGCCAACCAAACGTCGTGGATACCAAGTTTGGATGTCTCGACACCAACCCCTTCGGCACCAACGAAAAGATCATTCCCTTTGGTCTCGGCATCGGTCCTTCGAATGTCAGCTTGAACATGCGCGTGAGCAAAGTGATAGGGATTGGTCCCAAGGTCGAGGGAGGCCGTGCTCCAAGAGGAGGCGGTGGTGGGGGTGGTGGCGGCGGTGGCCGCGGCGGCGGCGGTGGCGGACTCGGCGCCGGTGGCCTGAGCGGCAGCCGTGGCGGCCCCGGACGCCTGGACCAGACCACCTCGCGCAGGTACAGCCTGACCCTTACCGCCTACGCAACGAACCTGTTCAACCATGAGAACCTGGGAACACCGAATGGCACGCTTCTGTCGCCATTCTTCGGCGAATCACAGTCGCTGGCTGGCGGGGGATTCTTCGGCCCCTCTACCGCTGGGAACCGCAGCGTCTTTCTCCAGGCTGTCTTCAACTTCTAGCTGCAACACAGAGCCACGATGTAAGTCCGCCCAGGGAGTGCTTTCCAGGCAAAAATGCCGTAGGGGCGCCCTACGTTTCGCCCGCTGTGGAAAGCTTTCTCGGCAATCCCCTTGTCAAGAAACCACTGCGCTGGGCTCGCCAGGTTTCGGCTACCGTTGAAAACCCCAAGTCGAGCCTTCCGAACCGCCCGCAGTCCGGCCGGCCACTTCTGGTTGATGCCGCAGAAGAACCAGTCGATAAGTATGAGAGAGTGCCCGATAAGGGCACGACGACGAGCAGTGAGCCTACCGTCCAAACGGGCCGTTCAAGCGGGTCGGATCGGTCAGAAAAGATGTTGATTACATGGCTCGTCTTTCTCCACTTCTCCACACCGGGATAAATGACTTTGCGACCTTTCGATTTTCCTGGCGGTGCGCCGTTCTCGTGGCACTGGGTCTGCTATCGGAGGGTATCGTTCGAGCTGGTACATCGGTTGCGCCACCTGGCGAACGCGAAGCCGCGGTCACGCAGGCGCGGGCCGGCGATGCCAAGGGCGGTCTGACTCTTCTGCAATCTTTACTGCAGCGATACCCCGATGATTCCCGCGTGCTCGCGGACACCACAATCGTCGCCGGTTGGGCAGGAGAGGACTCCCTGGTATTGCAGCTTTACGCTCGTGCAAAGAAGGACGATAACGGGGTGACGGAGGCCGCCGCGCATGCGGCCCGCAACCTGAGGCGATATGACCTTTCGATCCAACTCTATCGCCACAGCGAAGCTCTGGCCCCAGAGCGGTGGCAACCTCGCTTGGGCGAGGCCATGGTCCTGACCGACCAGGGCGGCTACAACCCGGCCTCCGCCCTGATGCAACCTTTGCTGCGCGATCACAGCGATGAAAAAGACGTGGTCCTCGGCCAAGCCTATCTGTGCGGCCGCCAAGGCGACTTTGCGTGTGCGCTCGCTATGTATGAACGCCGGCTGGACCAGGCACCCGATGAGGTTGAAACCCGGTGTCGTCTGGCGCAGACACTCTCCAGGATGGGCGGTGCAACGTATGCCTTGCGGCTATGCAGTCACCCGGATGCAACCGAAGAACACATCCTGACCGCCGCAGCTGGAGCGGAAGAGGTGCGTTGGGGTGAAGGATACGCGCCCACTCGCGGACAGCAGCAAGCGGAGAGTGAGCAGGCATTGGCGCGATTGGACAGCGTTATTGCCGCCTCCACTCCGGCGGACCCAATATGGCAACAGGCACAATATGACCGGCTCATGGCCCTGTTCGACCTGCGCCGGATGCGCGATACCACCCAATCCTACGAGCGGTTGCGCCAGCAAAGGTTCACTGTGCCGTTCTACGCCAGGCAAAGAGTGGCCGACGCCTACCTGGCTTTGCATCAGCCCGAAAAGGCGGAAGATCTCTACCGCCAAATCATCGAGCACTCGCCCGGCGATGGCAGCGCATGGAGCGGTCTGGCCTACGCGCAATTGGAAAGCGAGCACGTCAAAAAAGCCTTTCGGTCCATCGATCACGCCTACGCGGATTCTCCCGCATGGTTGCAGGCTTCCGGCCTGAAGATACCTCAATACAACCTCCTTCACACCGAATTGGGATTGCAAACGGCCGAGATACGAGGGTATGTCGATCTGCTGGCGGAGGAGCAGGAACGAGTTAACGTCCTCATAAGATTGGCGCCTGCCAACGTAGAGCTACGGCGTCAGCTGGCAATGACCTATCTCGCCCGGGGCTGGCCCTTGCTGGCGATCAAGGAAACACGCATCTCCGATAGCTACGCGGACCGCGACGAAACCCCTTCTCTGCAGAGTGTTGAGATTCACGAAACAGCAGGCCGCCGGGATGATGCGGACGCCATGCTGCCTGGATTGCTCCTGCATGAAGGAAATAGCCCAGGGGTGAATCATTTCCTGCGCGATCGAGCGATCGAGCGCGGCTGGCAGCTCGACCTGGAGAGTACTTTTGAGTGGTCGAGTGGGACCTTCCTCGGGTCCAACGACCAGCATACCGAGGCGCATCTGTATACGCCTCTCATCGACAATCGCTGGAGTGTCTTTGCTCATGAGTTGCGCGACAGCGGGTCTTTTACCGCAGGGGATGCTGCCCGCACACGAGCCGGATTAGGCGCAACCTACAACTATGACCGGCAGCTGGTATGGGGTGAAATCGCCGCTGACACAGGCACGTATGGCACCCATGCCGCCGGCAACATAGGCGCCAAGCTGAGCTTCGGCGACCGCTGGACCTTCCGCGCCGAAGGCGATAGCGACAGCATCGCCGATGTACAACTCATATCCGTTCTGGCAAAAATTCACGCCCGGAGCGTTGATCTAAAACTGGGTTGGCGTGCCAGCGAATTGGGCGCAGCCAACATCGGCCTGCAACGAGTGCTCTTCAGCGACGGCAACCAACGCGCCGCTATCTCTGCAGCCTGGGATCAACGGGTATGGACTTCACCGCGTCTGCAGGTCAATGTCAGCCCCGAAGAGTGGGCATCCAGCAATTCTTTGGACGAGAACCGGCTCTACTTTAATCCCAAGCATGATTTTTCGCTGGGCCCTCGCGCTACGTTTCATTGGTTGACCTGGCGCCGCTATGATCGCGGCTTTCGCCAGGAGCTTAGCGCATACGCGGCGCCGTACTGGCAGCAGAACCATGGCACGGGCGGTGCCATTGCCGTGAGCTACGCCCAACATTGGAAACTTGGCGAAGGCCTGGGATTCCTGTGGGGAATTACCTGGAACAGTCAACCATACGACGGCAGCAATGAACCCTACACCGCCCTCAATTTCGGGCTGACGTGGGGACACCAATGAAACGTCTGCTGTTGCCATTGATTCTTGCCCTGTTCGCCGCCGCCGGCGCACGCGCCGCCGACGTGCTGGTGCTCTGCTATCACGATGTGCGCGATGAGGTGGAAGGCAACCCGGTTCAGGTACTTCCTGATGTTGGCCGGTTTCCCCAGGTCACCCCCGGCATCGCTGCGCATCTCGATGCGGACCAATACGCCACCAGCACGCGCAATCTGGCAGCAAACTTTGACTGGTTGAGTGCCCATGGCTACCACGTCATTAGTCTGCAACAGCTGATGGACGCGCGCAACGGACATGCCGCCTTACCCGATAAAGCTGTGTTGTTGACCTTCGATGATGGCCTGCGCAGCTCTTACACCAAGGTGTTTCCACTGCTCAAGGCCTATCACTATCCAGCCGTGATGGCGGTGGTGGGCGCCTGGGCCGACCTTGCCGCCAATGGCAAAGTCGACTTCGGGCCGCGGCTATATACGCGCGATGACTTTGTGACCTGGGAACAGTTGCGTGAGATGCAGGATAGCGGCCTGGTCGAGGTTGCTTCGCATACCTATGACCTGCACCGTGGCATCTTCGCTAACCCACAAGGCAATCAGATTCCTGCAGTCCTCATTCCCGCCTACGATGCGCAGACACAGCGCTATGAGACAACCGATGAATATACTCTGCGCATCCGCGCCGACCTTGTTCATAGTGCCGAAGAAATTCGCGCGAAACTCGGACGCAGGCCGCGTGCCGTAATGTGGCCCTACGGCGGATACACCGGGATGAGCGATGCCATCGCCGCTTCGCTCGGTATGTCCGTCTCTTTTACGCTCGGTTTACCGGTCACCTTTCCCGATAGACCCTTTGGGAACACGAGCCTGCAGGCCATCCCGCGCATGGTTCTCATGTCCAATCCGACCGCGCAAAATTTTGCATGGTCCATTCAACATCCTGTTCTGAAAAGTGACATTCGGGCCGTCCAGGTAGACCTCGACTATATCTATGACGCCGATCCCATCCAGCAGGAACGCAACCTTAGCGTGCTATTGGAGCGCATCAAGACTCTCGGCGTCACCCAGGTATGGCTACAGGCCTTTGCCGATCCTGGCGGAAGTAACGCCGCCGCCGCGGTTTATTTCCCTAATCGTCATTTACCGATGCGCGCAGACCTGTTTTCGCGCGTTGCCTGGCAATTGCGGACGCGTTGTGGCGTAGAGGTCTATGCATGGTTGCCCGTGCTCGCGTGGCAGTTGCCGGATGCGGCGATGCAGGCCAGGCTACAGATCCAGCCCCGGTCCGGCATGCAAGCCGAGGCCCCAGTACGGCTCAATCCCTTCCTGCCTGAAACTCGTACTCTGGCCGGGGATCTCTATGAAGATCTCGCGCGCACTGCGCCTATTGCCGGCCTGCTGTTTAACGACGACGCGGTGTTGCGCGACACAGATGATTTGGGTGCGCACGTTCCGTCCGCGGGACCTGAACGCACACGCGCCTTGATTGCATTCACCAACGATTTGCAGGCTCGTGTTCAGCGCTGGCGTCCCCAGGTGGCAACCGCGCGGAACCTATACGCGGAGCCGGTATTGCACCCGCAGAGCGAATCCTGGTATGCCCAGTCGCTCCCCGCCTTCCTATCTGCTTATAACGAAGTTGCACTCATGGCGATGCCGGCACTGGAGAACAGCAAGGCGCCGGACTCCTGGTTGCGCAAGCTGGCACAGGAAGTCGGGTCGGTTCCGGGCGGACTCAACCGAACGGTATTTGAACTGCAAACGGTAGATTGGCGAACCCGGAAGCCGATTGCGACCAGCAAGCTTACCAGGCAGATGCAGTTGCTGCAAAGCAAGGGCGTTCTCCACCTGGCTTATTATCCGGACGACCTCAAGAAGAATAACCCGGATATCGGGAAATTGATCCCGGCCTTCTCCGCATCGGACCATCCCGCAGCGCAACCCTGAAGGAGTGTGAATCGCCTATGATCCGTAGCCTGATGCTCGCCTACTCCTTCTACTATCCGCTCACCATGTCGCTATTTTGGATCGTTGGCGGCATAGCTTATTTCCTACGGTGGGAGCGCAAAACATCAAAGCATACTGATCCTCCAAAACTCAACCGCTGGCCCAAGGCGACCCTTGTGGTGCCCTGCCATAACGAAGGATCTCAAGTACGCGAGACCCTCGAATACGCTGCCGGCCAGGATTATCCCGACTTCGAGATCATCGCCATTGACGACGGCAGCTCGGATGATACCGGCCGGATTCTCGATGAGCTTACGGGTTTGTACCCACAGCTTCGCGTGCTGCATTTTCCCAAGAACCAGGGCAAGGCCATGGGACTGCGCATGGCCGCGCTGGCCGCCAACAGCGACTTTCTCATCTGNNCTGCGCATGGCGGCCCTGGCGGCAAACAGCGATTTTCTTATCTGCATCGATGGCGATGCCCTACTCGATCCTCACGCCACGCGCTGGTTGATGTGGCACCTGGTTACAGGACCGCGGGTAGGTGCGGTGACCGGCAATCCGCGCATCCGTAACCGTTCGACCCTATTGGGCCGTCTGCAAGTGGGCGAGTTCTCTTCGATCATTGGCCTGATCAAACGCGCGCAGCGCATCTATGGCCGCATTTTCACCGTATCCGGGGTCATTGCGGGCTTTCGTATTTCAGCCTTGCACCACGTCGGTTACTGGAATACCGATATGGTCACGGAAGATATCGATGTCAGCTGGCGCTTGCAGATGGACTTTTGGGACATTCGCTACGAACCCAATGCACTGTGCTGGATTCTGATGCCGGAAACTCTCCGGGGCTTGTGGAAGCAGCGTCTTCGTTGGGCACAGGGGGGAGTTGAGGTCGCCGGGCGTTATATGGGGCTTATGTGGAAGTGGCACCGGCGCCGCATGTGGCTGGTGCTGATCGAATTCTCGCTTAGCGTTCTCTGGTCTTACGTAATGCTGGCTGTATTGTTATTGAGCCTTTGTGGCCTGGTGATAGCGTTGCCTCCAGCATTGCACATGCCGGGGCCAATGCCCGGGTGGTACGGCGTCATACTGAGCGCCCTCTGTATCGTGCAATTTGTGGTCAGCCTGGTTATCGATCGCCGTTATGAAGAACAAATCGGGCGTCAATTCTTCTGGATCATCTGGTACCCGCTCGTGTTTTGGATGATTGGAATGGTGACCACTGTCGTTGCTTTGCCAAAAGTATTGGCCAAGGGGACGAGAACCCGGGCTGTCTGGGAAAGTCCGGACCGGGGTATCCAATAATGCGCGCCCAATCCCCTCTCATTATTTCTCGTCCTGAGCGGCAATCCGGCCCGCAGCATGCGATCTTTGGCGCACTTACTTTGACTATCTGGGTGCTGTGGATTTATCTCTGGTTGCCACTGATCACGGCCATCCTGTGGATGGTTGGCATCCACTGGGCCTACATTCAGGTATTCCAAGGAACCCGCGGTGTCAGTCTATGGGTCATCCTTTGGATCATGCTGTCGGCTATCATCGCCGTGGCCTCTTGGTCCAATTACAACAACATACGATATGCAAGGAAAACCCAGAGGCGGCGCGCGCAGGCGGTATACAAAGCAGCCATTCGGGAAAAATTCGGTATTACGAGTCCTACGCTGGCTCTCTTGTTGCGCGAGCGGCGTCTGAATCTGTATTTCAGTGATTCAGAACGGCTGATTCATGTAGATGCTCTGACGGATGCCCCTTTACAACCCACGGCATCACCCCAACTGAGCCTCCACACCGTCGTCATGGAATAAGGGATGAAAGCTATGATTTCCCGAGGATGATGACTTTCTGCAGAGCGGGCTACCTCCAATGTTTCTATACAGCGTGATGGCTAACATGCTGAGCCGATACGTCGGCGCGCAACCCACGGAGCAATCACACAAAAAGACACATTGGCTTGGACGTAATGTTTCTGTGTCTTTTAGACAGGTCACCATTATCGGGCCATCCCAGGTGAGGCTCGGCGGCCACGCGCAGTACAGTGCTCTGGTCGTCGGCGCTGCCGGCTCTGCCGTTGTGTGGTCGGTCAACGGCTTTGCCGGCGGCACTAGCTCCACCGGCCCAATATCCACCTCAGGCATGTACTCACCCGCGTCCACAATCGGGGCCGGTCAGTCGGTCACGATCAGCGCAGCGACAGAGTCAAAACCTGCGTCTTCGGCCTCACTAAGCGTCAAGGTCCTCAATCCGCTCCCAAAATTCGCCGCTGGCTCTGTCACGCAGACAGCGCCGGGCAGCAGCTTTTTGCTGGATACACGGGGCTCTGGCTTCGTCTCCGCCTCGCGGTTGCAAGTCTCAGGCGCCAACGTCGCCGCGGTCTTTATCTCTTCCACGGAGCTGCAGAGCGCTATCAGCCTTCTCCCGGGAATGGCCAGCGTCAACGTAGGAGTCTTTAATCCCGACGCAGAGCAGAAGACTCCCGTTAGCCGGCGGCTGCCGGTTCAAGCGGCAGCCTCTTCGGCAGCGCTGAGCGCACTCTTCTGCAGCAGCGCGTCCTTGACGGGATCGGGGAGCGATAATTGCACGGTGACGCTAACCGCGTCCGCAGGGAGCGGTGGCCAGGGCGTGAGCCTGGCCACCAACAATGCAGCGGTCAGTGTGCCGGCCACGTTGATGGTTCCGGCGAATACCAGCAGTGCAGGGTTCATGGCGAGGGTGTCGTCAGTCACGTCCGCGCAAGCGGTGACTCTGACGGCGAGCGCGGGCAGCGTTTCCAAGAGCTTTGCCTTGCAGCTGAATGCAGTGATACCAACGTTAACGATCAGACCGGCCAGTGTGGCGTTCGGCAATGTGACGGTTAACACGGCAACGACGCTGCCTGTGACGTTGACGTCCACGGGGACAGCGCCGGTAATCATCAACTCGGGAACACTGAGTGGAACAGGCTTCGCGATGTCGGGAGCCACGTTCCCGGTCACCTTGAATCCTAATTTGGCGGTGACGCTGGATGTGCAGTTCGATCCGGCCGCAACAGGAGCAGCGTCGAGCCGGCTGACCATCCACAGCAGCTCGTCGACCAACGGTACGGTGGTGATCAGCCTGAGCGGCACGGGGGAGAACGTGTCCCATCAGGCCGACCTGAGTTGGGAGGCGCCCAGCAGTTCTGCTGATCCGATCGTAGGCTATAACATCTATCGATCCGCAGGCGGCAGCTCGGCGTATCAACGGCTGGACTCGTCGGCCGACACTCAGACGACGTATGTGGATAGCACCGTCCAGACTGGTTTGATCTACGACTACTACCTAACCAGTGTCGACTCCTCCGGGGCGGAAAGCGCCCCATCCAACGAGGTCGCCGCGACAATTCCCTAGACTCTCGGATAATGGGCGGCATTTACCGCAACCAGGTTTGCTCCGGTGTGCGGCCGCGACTTGATCCTTGCAACAATTCCGGTTGTCGCATGCACTGGAGGGCTCGTGTCCGAAAAATGCACATCTACGCCTGCCTAACTAAAGTGTCCCGAGATGAAGCCGAATAACTACTTACGTACTTGATCGGTAATCATCGCTTTCCGGTCTAACCGTGCGTGAACGGCTGCACATAATCACCGCCTACCACACCGCGTAGAGAGTGAAAATGCTTGATTGTGTAAGCAGGTAAATCAGTATCTCCGGCCCCCATACCCCTTTGCTTTTTCGTTTTTGAGTCTCTGTTGAGAAATAAGGCTAGCTTGCTGCCTATCCCTGTGGTTCGCCCGCTCTCCTTCTTCCGCCGAATGGCCCGTGCTGTGGGCGCGTATCTCGTCTCCGGCCGCCGATACGCTGCTTGCTTTTTTCGCCCGATTTTGTTGGTGCCAATCACCATCGTCTTAGGTTCCATGGCGCATGCGGGCATACCGCCAGGCGCCCATTTCAGCGAGGGCCAAAGCAATGTGCCAAGCAGTCAACTGCGTTCCCCTGAAGGGGTGGCGGTGGATGCCGGCGGCAACGTCTATGTAACCGGGAATAACCAGGTTGTGAAGGAGACCTTGTCAGGAGGTGGCTATACCGCGAGCACGGTCGCATCGAGCGGTCTGAATAACCCCATTGGGGTCGCGGTGGATGTTTGCGGCAACGTGTACATCGCCGATACCGGTAATAACCGGGTATTGAAGGAGACGCCGTCAGGGGGCGGCTATACCCAGAGCGCGGTCGCATCCAGCGGTCTGAATACTCCCATTGGGGTTGCGGTGGATGCCGGCGGCAACGTCTACATCGCCGATTCCTTTAATGCCCGGATAGTGAAGGAGACACTGTCGGGGACAACCTATACGCAGAGCACGATTCCATCCAACGGCCTGGATATTGCCAGCGGTGTCGCGGTGGATCGGCGTGGCAACGTCTATATCGCCGATTACGGCCACAATAACCTGGTATTGAAGGAGACGCTGTCAGGAGGCAGCTATACCCAGACCACGGTAGCGACCGAAGGCCTGCTAAACCCCTCTGGGGTCGCGGTGAATGCCAGCGGCACCGACATCTACGTGGCAGATACTCGCAATAACCGGATATTGAAGTTGCAGGGAGTCACCGCAGACTTCGGGTCGGTCGATGTGGGGAGCGCGAGTGCCACCCTTTCCCTGATCTTCACCTTTGATACCGGGGTCACGCTGGGCAGCACGGCGGTGGTGACGCAGGGAACGGCCGGGCTGGACTTTGCTGATGCCCCCTTCGGATTCTGCCCGGCAGACACATATAACGCTGGGGATACCTGCTTCATCAATGTGACACTTAACCCGCGGTTTCCGGGTGCAAGGGTGGGTGCAGCGCAGCTTCTCGATGCCAGCGGCAACATCCTGGCTACGGCATCTCTTACCGGAACCGGATTGGGACCGCAGGCAACCTTCCTGCCGGGAACGCAGGTCCCCATCGACAGTGTCCTGGCCCACCCCTTCGGCGTGGCGGTCGATGCCAGCGGGAACGTCTTCTTCGCCGAATCCGGAAGCGGCTCCGTGTATAAGGAGACGCTTTCTGGGGGCAGCTACTTGAGGACCGCAATCGCCAGCGGGCTTAGCGATCCCACCGGCGTGGCGGTGGATGGGAGCGGGAACGTCTATATTGCCGCTTCCGACGGTGTATATAGGGAAACCCTGTCTAACGGTAGCTACTCCCAGCGCAAGATTGTCAGCGATCTCAACGATCTGGTTGGTATAGCGGTCGATGCGAGCGGGAACCTCTATATCTCTGCTGCGGCGACGGGGGATGTGCACAAGGAGACGCCGCAAGCGACCGGCAGCTATACCGAGACGGCGATCGGCAGCGGTATCGCCGGCCCCACGGGTGTGGCCGTGGACGGGAGCGGGAATGTCTATATCACCGATGCCGAAAGCGGTGATGTGTATAAGGAGGCGCTGCAGGCGAATGGCAGCTACGCCCAGACCACGCTTGCCAGCGGGCTCGCCGGTCCTGAGAGCGTGGCGGTCGATGGAGGCGGGAACCTCTATATCACCGCTTCCAAAAGCGGCGAGGTGTATAAGGAGCTGCTGCAAACGAACGGCAGCTACGTTCAGGCCATAGTTGCCGGCGGCCTGAATGCGCCTTGGTGGATCGCGGTGGATGGGAGGGGGAACCTCTATCTTTCCCATGACACCTCCAGGGGCGACCTGGCTATGATCGCTGTTGCGGATCCGCCAGCGCTGAGCTTCGCGAAGACCAAGGTGGGATCCACCAGCCCGGACAGTCCGCAGACGGTAACGGTTTCGAACATCGGCAACGCCCCGCTTGTCTTTCCGGTTCCTGGCTCGGGCGCCGACCCCAACATCGCAGCCAGCTTTGCGTTGGGTGGCGAAACCACCTGCCCCGAGGTCGGCTCTTCGGGCACAGCAGGGAGTGTCGATGCGGGCAGCTCCTGCATTTACGCAATCGACTTCATCCCGGCGGCTCGCGGATCCATCAGCGGTTCCTTAGTGCTGACGGATACCAACCTGAACGCAGCGAGCCCAGGCTACGCCATCCGGAGCATCGCGCTGAGCGGGACAGGAATGACCTCGGATGCGACCCGGACCACGATGCGCGTCTCCCCGAACCCGGTCACGGTGGGACTCGGGGTGACGATTACCGCGACCGTGATAGTCACGGCCAACTCGGCAACCGTTCCCAACGGCGGCGTTACATTTACCGACAGCGTGGGAGGCACAACTGTCTCCCTGAATGGGGGCGCGGCGGTGCCTCTCACGGATGGAAAGGCGAGGCTGAACGTGATCCCGCGCGTTGCCGGCGCGCAAACGATTACAGCGCACTATGGCGGGGTTAACGACAGCTTTGCAAGTAGCACCGGTCGGGCGAGCCTGACGGTGNNATATCGTAAATTGCCGCCTTAATAGCCAGCTTCTTCTGTTTTACAAGCTCGGCCAGAACAGGTGAGGTTTCGCGCAACACGGAGGCTTGTAGATTGGCATTTTGCCGGCTGGCGGTTGTCAGGTCGCCGTTGGCCCCGGTAATCGCGGGATGGATGTACTGGTACAGCGTGCTGATCTGTCCTGGCACGGCCTTGCCTGCCATGGTGGCCTTGACTGCTCCGCAATTGGTGTGTCCGAGCACCAGAATCGCTTTTGTTCCCAGCACGGCCGCGCCGTATTCGAGGCTGGCGATGGTATCCGGGGTGGCAACATTGCCAGCCACGCGAACCACGAAGAGATGGCCAATGCTCTGGTCGAAGACCAACTCGACCGGCACGCGGGAGTCGGCGCAGGAAAGGACGGCAGCGAACGGTTCCTGATGCTCTTCCGTAGCCGCCTTGAGAATGTTCAGATCTTCCTCGAAGGAGATGAGGTTGTGCGCGACGAAACGCTGGTTGCCTTTGACGAGTAGGTCCAGCGCCTGCTCCGGTGTCTCCGGCCTCTGTATGGCCTCGCGCTGCGCCTGATACATGCCTTGGGCTGAAGGGGCGGTCAGGCCGACAAGGCTGATTGCCGCTAGTTTGAGTAAGTTTCTGCGACGATTGTCCGTTTCCCCGAGCATCACGTCCTCCAGTGTCC
>PLZN01000329.1:180-17170 GCA_003152195.1 Acidobacteriaceae bacterium | reverse complement strand
CGCAATACATGTTCAGCGGCGACGGCAACGGCAAGCTCTACAAGATGGACATGACCGGAAAAGTGCTGGGCATGACCGTCACGGGTCAGGACCATGGCTCGGAAGACACCGGCGACTTGATCCATGCGCTGGATTGCCGGTCGCCCAACACCGTCTATATCGGTTCAGCCTCCATGTACGACGTGCAAAAGCTCACCATCAAATGAGCCGCGCGGCATAGAGGAGCAGGCATAATTTCTACGGCCAAAAGCGATGCGCCACAGGTGATGATTCACCCACCTGTGGCGCTTGCCATTGGCACGATCGCAGGCTTCGGCCTGAACTGGCTTTTTCCGTTGCCGTTCGTCCCGTCCTCCCTGCCCCGCGCATGGATTGGACTTGTTCTGTTTCTGGCGGGCATTTTCCTGGCAGCATGGTCGGTGCGAACCTTCCGCAAGGCGCACACAAACATTCTCACCAGCCAGCCCGCCAGCGCCATCGTCACCACTGGCCCTTACGGTTTCAGCCGCAATCCCATCTATGTGGGAATGTTTCTGGGCCTGAGCGGGTTTGCCATTGCCTTCAACACGCTGTGGTTTCTCGCCGTCCTGGTCGCGATGGTTTTCGTGATCCGCTTTGGCGTGATTGCGCGGGAGGAAATCTACCTGGAGAGCAAGTTCGGCGCGCGTTATCTGGACTACAAGGCGCGCGTCCGGCGCTGGCTGTAACGCCTCAGAGCAGCGCGGCCTGTTCCGCGAGACGACGAATCCCTGAGAAATCCTTCGCCTTCACTAGGTCGTTCGGCGCCATCCATGACCCGCCAACCGCTGTCACATTGCCGAGCTTGAGATAGTCCGGCGCATTGGCGGCATTGACCCCGCCGGTGGGGCAGAATTTCATGGACGGAAGCGGTCCTGAGATCGCCTGAAGAAACCGGACACCGCCCAAAGATTCGGCGGGAAACAATTTGGCCATGGTGCAGCCCATGGCCAGAAGCCGCATCGCTTCGCTGACGCTGCCGGCGCCGGGCAGGAAAGGAATGGGACAGGCCGCCGCAAAATCCAGAAGCGTATCCGTGGCGCCCGGACTGACCAGGAAGCTTGCGCCAGCCCCGATGGCCGCCTGTCCCAATTCCGCGGTGAGGACCGAGCCTGCGCCTATAATCAGATCCGGGATTTCCTTTCTCAATGCTGTGATGGTTTCAATGCCCGCCGCGGTCCGCAAAGTGATTTCATGCAGGCGAAGGCCGCCTTCAAACAAGGCGCGGCTCACGGCAACGCCCCCTTCCACCGTTTGCGGTGTGAGCACGGGGATCACGCGGCTTTTGGAAAAGAACCGCTCATTGTCGGCGAAGCTCACGGGNNCGCCCGCGACCCGGTTGCCGAAGCGGCAGCTTTCCGCCACGTCCTGGCCAGAGAGCCAGGCGGCGATGAACCCGGCATTGAACGCGTCCCCCGCCGCTGTGGTGTCCACCACGCGGGACACGGGTGGCGGCGCGATAGTCTTCACCCTGTCGCCTTCCCGGAATAGCGCGCCCGATGCGCCCAGTTTCACCACGGGAATTTTCACGCCTGCCTGGACCAGGCGCGTTAATGCCGCTTCGGGCGAGGCGTCGCCCCACAGGATTTCCTCATCGGCGAAGCTGGTCAGCATCAAAGTGAGGCTGGGCATCAACGCCGCGAATTGCGCGGCCGCTATGGCCGGGCTGGGCCACAAGCGGGCGCGGAAATTGGCGTCGAACGCGATCGCCGCGCCTTCGGCGGCGCGCCGTTGCAGGATGGCGATCAACCGCTTGCGGTCCGGCTCCGGCAGGATCGCAAGACTGATGCCGCTGAGATAGATCATGTCGAACCCGGACAAGGCGGCTTCGACGCCCGCGAATTCCTTGTGCTGCAGCAGGAAACGGGCCGCGGACTCGCCCCGCCAATAGACGAAGCTGCGCTCGCCCGCGTCGTCCAGTTCGATCAGGTAAAGTCCGGGCAGCCGTGCTTCGTCCCGCAGCACATGGCGCGTCTCGATGCCCTCGTCCTCCCAGCGCCTCACCATCGCGTCGCTGAGGACATCTTTGCCCATCACGGTGACGTAACTGACGCCTATTCCGCCGCCCGCCACGCGCGCCAGATAAAGCGCGGTATTCAAGGTGTCGCCGCCGAAGGTCTGGCGCATCTCGCCGAACAATTTTCCGTTCAGCTCGACCAGGCACTCGCCGATCACGGCGACCCGGGGCTTTCTGCCTTTTTCTGTTGTCATAAGGGGATAGCGGATAAAGCGGCTCTCCCTAGCATGGGACCGGTACCAAAGCCATCGGCCCAAGCTTGCACAGGGGTTTGACAAGCCGTCAGGCGCTTGGCCTGATGGGCGCGATCTCGCGGGGGAGGCTGTTATGAAACGGGTGACGGGCGCGCTTCTATCGGCTGCACTGGTGGTGGGCTTGAGTGCGGTGGCATTCGGACAGGCCACCGAGGACGAAGTCGCCAAAGGCGGACAATTCCCGCTTGCCGCAAAGGCCGGCCAGGACAGCCATGCCTTCGACCAAGCACCGCCGGGCGCCACCAATCAAGGCAAGTTCGATATGGACAAGTGGAAGTATGGCCATGCCTGGGACGCGCCGCCTGGCGTGAAGATCTGGAATCCCGTCAAGCTCAAGATGATGCGGGGCCAGAAAGTGGTGGGCGGTACCGTGTTCGCCGCCACCGACCCCGACACCTACTGCGCCATGGCAAATGGCGGCTACGATTTCACGTGGACCGAACAGCAGCACGACGCGCGCGATTGGAAAGAGCTGCAGCGCATGTGGGCCGCCTGTCCTTTCGCCAAGGCGGTGCCGGGCGTGCGCGTGGCCTATACCGACGAGCGCGAGGAACAGCATGCGATGGATGCAGGCGCGCTGGTCCTGGTGGTGCCGACGGTGCGCTCCTACGAGGAAGCCATCAAAGCGCGCGACTGGGCCTTTTTCCCGCCGTTGGGCAAGCGCAGCGTGGGTGGCGGCCAGGCGTTCAATCTTTATGCCAATGTGCCGGGCGGCTATCGCCAGACCATCAATGACAATCTGGTCCTGATCCTGATGATCGAGACCTTGGACGGGTTGAAGGACGCCGACCGCATCGCCAAGATTCCCGGCGTCACCGCGATCTTCGCCGCCAGCAGCGATCTGGGCAATTTCGCCGGCTACAAGCAGGGCGATCCGGATTATGAGCGGGAGATCAACATCGTCCATGACGCCGCGCTCAGGGCGGGCGTGCGCCTGTGCGGCCCGCTGGCCTGGCGTGATCGTCCGGATTTCACCTGTTTCCAGGGCGGCACGGAGCTGGCCGCCATCGCGCGGGGCGCCAAGGACGAGCTGGGCAATCTCGCCAACACCCAGGGCAAACCCGAAGTGGGGCCCTGGGCGATTGGACGGTAACGCCTACCAGACCTGCACGCGTGCGTCGGGAGCGAGATAGAGTTTCTGTCCCGGCTGCACATTGAAGGCCTGGTACCAGGCGCCGATGTTGCGCACTTCCGCGGCGCGGAATTCACCCGGTGCATGCACATCCACCAGGATCTGCTGACGTTCGGCCTGCTCGCGCGTCTTGGTGGCCCATTCCTGGCCGAAGGCGAGGAAGAATTGCTGCTCGCCGGTCAGGCCTTGATCCATTGGCGCGGCTTTCCCGCCCAGTGACGTGATCCAGGCATCATGGGACGCCGCCACGCCCGCATTGTCGGCGATATTCTCGCCCAAGGTCTGCTCGCCATTCACCGCCAGATCGGGGAACGGCTTATACTGGCTGTATTGGGCCGCCAGCGCCTTTCCCGATTGCTGGAAGTGGGCGAAATCCGCCTTGGTCCACCAATTGTGCAACCGGCCCTTGTCGTCAAAGGCCGCGCCCTGGTCGTCGAAGGTATGGCTGATCTCATGGCCGATCACCGAACCGATGGCGCCGTAATTGAAGGCGTCATTGGCCTTGGCGTCGAAGAAAGGCCGCTCCAGGATCGCCGCCGGGAAATTCAGCGCGTTCTGCAGCGGCAGGTTCACGGCGTTGACGGTCTGCGGCGTCATCGACCATTCGTGACGATCCACCGGCTTGCCGATGCGGTCGATGCTATAGTGATACTCGAACATGTCCGAGCGCGCCTGGTTGCCCACGGCGTCGCCCTTGACCACTTGCAGACCGGAATAATCGCGCCACTTGTCGGTGTAGCCGATGCCGACATAGAGGGCGAACAGCTTTTCCTTCGCCTTGGCCTTGGTCGCCGGCGTCACCCAGGTGAGGGCGTCGATGCGCCGGCCCCAGGCGGCGATGATGTTTTTCACCATGTCCTGCGCCTTGGTCTTGGCTTCGGGCGGGAAATATTTGGCGGCATAGAGTTTGCCCACCGCGTCACCCAAGGCGGCATTGGTGGCATTGACGCCGCGCTTCCAGCGATCCTGCTGCTGAGGCGTGCCTGACAGCGTCTTGCCATAGAAATCGAACCGCGCGTCAACAAAGGCCTTGGGCATCTCCGGCGCGGACTGGTTGACATAGTGGAAGGCCATCCAGGCCTTCCAGGTGTCGAGCGGCGCGCTGGCCACCAGCTTGGAAAGGGCAGTGAAGGCGGAAGGCTGCCAGACGATGAAGCTGTTCACGTTGTTGAGCGCGGCGCCCTGGAAGAACTGGCCCCAATCCAGGCCCGGCGCCTTTTTGGCGAAATCCCCTTTGGCCCAGACATTGTTGGCTTTCACCACATCCTGGCTTTCGACGATGCTTTCCTGCGCCTTGGCGATCTGGGTTTCCAGATCGAAAATCGCGTCGGCTTTCTTGTCGCTGTCGGGCAACCCCGCCAGCTTCAAAGCGGTGGCGATGTATTTCTTGTAGGCGACCTGCACCGCCTTCATCTTGGCGTCGGTGCCCAGATAATAATCGCGGCTGGGAATGCCCAATCCGCCTTGGAGCAGATAGGGCGTGTAATGTTCGCTATCGCTGAAGCCCGGCGCCACCCAGATGCCGAACAGATGCTCGGTATTAAAATTGGTGTTGTTGAGCGGATCGACATCCGCCCGCAGGCTCTCGCCCAACGCCCGCGCGAGTTGGGTCTTGTTACTAATTGCGGCGATTGCTGTGAGGTACGGCTCGATTGGTTTCAGGCCTCGGGATTCAATGCCGGCCTGGTCCATGTAGGAGTGATATAGATCTGCAATTTTCCGCGTATCTGAGCCGGCAGGTGCGTGCGCTTTGCCCGCATCTTCGATCAAGGCGAGGGTGCGTTTGTCGCTCAAATCTTCCAATACATCGAATACGCCGATGCCGCTGCGGTCGGGAGGGATCACGGTGCGCTTCATCCATCCGCCGTTGGTGTAGCGATAGAAATTGTCGCCTGGCTTGACCGCAGGGTCCATATTGGCAATGGCAATCCCACGGGTTGCCGGCGATCCGGCCGGTTGTGCATGAGCCAGAAACGCGAGAGCAAGCGCTCCTGAAACAACAACGCGGGTGTGGGGAAATCGGCGTCTCATCCAGTTAAACAAGAGGCATGACCTCAACCGGCACATCCTTCTTGCTTATCACCTCTACCGGGTTGCGCAAGGCGCGGCCGAATCCATCGAAATGAATCTCCATCAGGTCTCCGTTCTTCAGCTCGATCCCTTGCCCGAAGCTCAGCGAATGCGCGCCCAGAAAATGGATGTGCACATCTCCCGGGCGGCGATGGAGTTCAAACTTGAAATGGTGATGCTCCAGGTTGCGCAGGCTGTGCGACATTTCCTCTTCGCCGCTCGCGATCGGCTGCGACCAGAACTCCTTGCCGCCGCGCGAGATGCGGACCGTGCCTGGAACCATTCGGAAATCAGGATCCACCACAAGCTCCGGCCCAATGGAACAAGTGCGCAACTTCGATCCCGCCAGGTTGAGATAGTTCTTCTTCTCGAAGCGATGGTCAGAGAACTCGTTGCCCTGTGCCATACCCACTCGATAGGGCGTACCATCCGGCCCAATCACATAGGCAACGGCGATCTCCGCCTCTTCGCCACCGTCTTCCGCGTACGGCGGGACGAGCAGCGGTTCGCCGTGCGCATGCAGGATCGAGCCATTGCCCTTGTAGAACCACTCCGGCGCGATCCCAATTTCCCCCGCTGCAGGCCGGCCTGCTTCCACGCCCCACTGAAACATCTTCATGCTGTCGGTCAGCTCCTGCTCCTTGGCCACGTGCATGGACTGCCGATCGCGCGCGCTGCCCAGGTGCGTTAGCCCCGTACCCGCCACCAGGCAGCAGCCGGCCTCCTGCGGGTGATCGATCGGAGCAAGCAGCTTCCACTTGCCGCTCCCACCATAGATCTGGTCATAGTCCAGAGACTCATCCGTAAGATGATTGCCCGCCACGCTCGTCAGTCTCCCGCCGCTCGCGATCGCTGCCTGAGCCAGGGCATACAGTGAATCGAAGGTGTGCAGCAAACGTAACTTCGGTTCTTCCACCAGGGCTACGCGGCGTACATCGCCTGCTTTCAATTGTACAAATCGCATCGTATCCCCGCCCCTACTCAATGATTTGGAACTGCTTGAGCCGCTCTTCGTTGATAGTCAATCCGAAGCCGGGCAATTGATCATCCAGATCGATAAAGCCATCCTTCGCTCGTGGCTCGCCATCGAAGATGTACCAGAACAGCTCATTGCCCACCTCAACATCGACCGGCGGGAAGTATTCGGCCATCGGTGAGTTGAAGCTCGCCATCACCACGTGGTAGTTGTGCATTTGTCCGGCATGGGGGATCACGGGAACGGAAAACGCCTCTGCCATGGCCGAGATCTTCCTCGCCTGGCTGATCCCACCCACGCGGTTGGTATCCACCTGGAGGATGTCGACGGCGCGCGCTTCGAGCATGTCGCGTACTCCATAGGAAGTGAACTCGTGCTCCCCACCGGCGATAGGCACTCGTCCATAAGACTTCAACTCCGCATATCCGCGTATATCGTCGGGAATCACCGGCTCTTCCAGCCAGCGCAGGTTGAAAGGCTCGAGCAGGGGGAGCATGCGTTTGGCGTAGTCCAGGGTCCATCCCATGTAGGCATCCGCCATCACATCAATTTCGTCTCCCACGGTCGCGCGCACGGTGCGAACCAGGTCCAGGTTGCGCTGCATGCCTGCGGCTCCATCGACCGGACCCCAGCCGAAGCGCAGCTTCATCGCCTTATAGCCTTCCGTCTTATAGCGTTTCGCTTCGAACGCCAACTGTTCCAGCGGGCAGGAATAGAGCCGGCTGGCATACACCGGAATGCGCGGCTTGGTTCTGCCTCCAAGCAGGCGAAACACCGGCTGCTTGGCCGATTTGCCCAGCAGGTCCCAAAGCGCAATGTCAACCGCGCTGATCGCCGTCATGCCGATGCCCTTGCGCCCGAACGCCATGGTCTTGCGATACATATGCTGCCACAGAAATTCGATATCCCAGGGGTCCGCTCCCAAAAGCAGCGGCTTGAGGTGATGATCGATCACCTGCTTGGTGGCCAGTGGGCTCAAGGCAGCGTTGCCGATCCCCACCAGCCCGTCGTCGCTCATCACCTCCACCACCAGCCAGCTATGAAAGGTAAAGGTAGACATGGTGGACGACTGCGGCAGCGAGAGCAAGTCCATTGGGTTGGTGCAAAAATGTGCCGGCAATGGTCTCGTCTCTCCCGACCACTGCGCAACTCTTGTGCGGACTTCGCGGATCTTCATGATGAAACCAGTTTCCCCCGTTCTGCAGAACGCCTGAGTGAAAATACTTCAGTTGGCCGGCCACGTCACCCGCAACAGCGAAAGACCCATCCGGGGCAGTTGCACATCCAGTTTTATCTCTCCATTCTCAGGAGTGATCCACCTCGGAGACTCGAGAAGCTGCAGCTGCCCGGCAGCTTGCAGCTTTGCATATTGCTCGGGGGTTGGATTCTGCGGCGACCCCATCTCCTTCCACACCGTGTAGGCATTGCTGTGATGATCATCGATGCGGTAGTGCTGTAACAGAACGCGACGAACGGAGGGTGGAATGGACTTCATCGATACCGCGATCGCAGCGCCGGGCGCGGCGACGTCATCATCGTGATAATTCCACAGCAACACAGAAGCTTCGCCGGTCGCGCTGGTGGCCAGCGCGTCGATATCCGGCGCCTGCCGCACGCTGTGGGTTAAGATGCTATCCAGCGGGGCGGCCCCGCTGCTCACCGCCGTCACGCGATTGCCCCTCATCAATCCAGCCATGCGGAAGAAGTTCAGCGCCGGCTTATCGACTCCGTTGGTGGCCAGCGTGCGATACCCGTCGAAATACGGTTTCCCCTCAAATTCAAAAGCCCAGGTCAGCATCGCCAGCAGGTTCACCTGAGCGCGATCTGCAAGCTCGAAAAGACCCTTCATCGCCGCCGCGGTATAGCTGGGATAAAGCGGCCCATTGCGATACGCATTCGGCGGATAGAGACGCGCCGAGCAAGCCGCACAGCCCTCCGGATCCGCTTCGCTCAAGATGATGGGAAGCCCTTGGAACTGCGGGAACTTGCGCACGATGGTAAAGCCATCGGCAGCATTGTTCAGTTCGTGGTCGAGGCCCATCTGCACGTGACCATCGACCACATTCGGGCGTCCCTTCACGTGGAAGGAGATAAAGTCCAGCGGGATGGGGCCGCCTGTCGCCGCGCTCTGGTGGGTGGCGCAGTGCGCGAGAAAAGCCTGCAGATACTCCGAGGCATTGCCCTGTGGCCCCGGGCCTGTGGTCGCAGGTCCACCTACGCGTGCATTGGGAATCGCCTGGCGTACGCCTGCGACCGCGTAGTCGTACAGCTGGTTGTACTCGTCCTCCGTTCCCTTCCAGTAGTACTTGCCGTCCGGCTCATTCCAAACCTCCCAATACCAGGTGGAAACCGTCTCCATGCCATACCGGCTGACCATATGCGCGGCCACCTGGCGGGCTAACTCCTCCCACCGCTTATAGTCTCTCGGAGGAAACGACCAGCCCTCCACCTCCCCGGGCTTGAGCGGCCACCCTATGTGGTAAGGATCGGGATGGCTGGAAAGCGCCTTGGGCATAAACCCGAGCTCCACCATCGGGCGCACATGGGCGGCCGCATACGCATCGAACATCTGATCGAGAATGGTCCAGCTATAGACCGGGTTCCCGTTCGCATCCTCGGTGTAGACGTTCGACGAACTCCATTTGAGATCAGGTTTTCCGTCACCGGTGGCAAGCAGGAAATGCGCGCGAATATAGACCGGAACCGGGCTCAAATCGTGCAGTTGGGCAAGCAGCGCCTCACCGTTTTGCGTGGCCGTATAGCCTGACTCGTCGTAGCCAAACCAGCTGTAGATGGGGGTGAATTTACCTTCGGATTTTGCCAGATCCACGTCGATACGAACGGGCATTTGCGCCCTGCAGAACAACGGAAGAAGCAGAAGGCTGAACAGGAACCGATATCGNNGGTCTCCAATCAATAATAAGGTCTTGGGCCTGCCTTCGGCCCGGCCGAAAGCGTGGTTCGGATTAGGGCAATGGCCGTGATTTCCCGCTCCTCGTGAGAAATCGGGCTTGGGAGCCGTGATCGAGCTCGCGGACTGCATCCAACTAGAGAATGAGTTTTTGCAAGGAGATCCACATGAACTTTGGCCGCCTCAAATCCGTGACTTTGATCGCTACACTCGCTTTAGCCTTTCCCGTACCAGCCGCACTTGCGCAGACTTCCGATTTTGGCGCAAAGCAGGATATGAAGAACGCTGGAGCAGATACCAAAAATGCGACGACAAACGCAGGTCACGGCGTTAGCCAGGGAAGCAAAAAGGTTTACAACACGACGAAATCGGGAACTGCGACCGGTTATGACAAGACGAAAGNNGAGAAGGGTTACGACAAGACCAAATCAGGAACCGCGACCGGTTATGACAAGACGAAAGCCGGTACCGAGAAGGGTTACGACAAGACCAAATCAGGAACCGAGAAGGGCTACCACAAGACGACGCAGGATACCAAGAGTGGGGTCCACAAGGTCGAGGGCAAGCCGGACACGCCGGCTAACAATCCTCCGCGATAAGGGCCCATACGTCAACGAGGGCCACGGTATGGCCATGACCCTCGGACACAACTGGTAGAAGCGTGCGCTACATCGATTGCTTTTCGTAGATGACGGTCTCCGGAGCTTTGCCGTCTGGCGGAGCTTCGACTGCCGTAAGTGTCTTACCGTCGGACGATACTTTGTAGGTGTTTTTGCTGAGCAGCTTGCCATCGAGCTTCTCCAGGACGGTTAAGCTTCGCGGGCCAGTCTTCGTGGCGGACAGGGTTAGCCCTTTGGGAACAGTGGGACCAACCGGCGTGCAGTCCTTCCCGTCCAGCGAGAGATCCAGATAGGCTTTGATATCGGGTAGTTCCCAGCGTATCGTGTCCGCCGAGGAGCCGGCCTTCCAGCTCATTACGGTATCTTCCTTGATCTTGACCTCTGTGTCTTTCCAACTACCCATCAGGCCTTTGGTGCCGGAGACGCGGGTGTAGGTTGTGGTGTCATCGAAGCTCTTGCCACTCGGCAGGGTGCCGGTATCTTCGGTGACTAGGGTTTTTCCGTCGGAAGAGATTTTATAAGTGGTAGTTCCCAGCGGAACGCCGTTCCGGCTGGTAGACCTTTCGTAGTTGTTGTCGTCGACCATTTTCCAAACATTCTGGGCGCCCGTTGGTCCGGCGTATTCCTTGCCATCTGTCTTGAACGTATAGGAGCGGGTTTCCGCGGTAAATTTGATGGCGCCATCAGGCGCAGGCGAGAACCGAATAACGTCGCCCGTGAAGTGGCTCTTATCGTTATTCATTTTCCAGTCGCCGATAAAGGGGCTTTGCGCGAAGGCAGCTGAAGCCGAGGCGGCAGCAGCGACGATACATAGGATCTGCAGGGGTCGAAAACGCATCAAGAACGTTCCTCCTGGACTTGCTCGGAGAGCATATGCGAGGGAAGGTTACTCTCTAAGACCTTCAACAACTTACGCCTGGGAGGCTTGGTTCGGCAAGCATCCCGCGCCAAACAAACGCTCATAAAAAAGTCATGTCCTTATTCGGTACAGCCGGTGCCATTGCTCAAAGCGCTGGGTGCCCCTCGCCCCAGCGTACCCGGATTTCCTGTTACGCAGCACCAGACAGGACCGCGTGTGCGGTTTTCTTTAAGGAAAGCCGCATGCAGTTCGACAACGCCACCAACCTCGGCAGGAAATCCGGGGTACCTGGGATGATGATGATTTGTTTCCAATGCTCTCCCAGAGGGGTGCAACCGCACTTGCTTCTGCGGGCTATGGCAAAAGCAATGGTGGAGCTTCGCACGTTAGTTAAGGTTCATGACTCCAATCACAAGTCACAGTGCAGCCGGTGTGGCTGCTCTCGAGCGCCATCTCCAGCGTGCGCATCGTTCTCCACCCCTGCAGCGGGGTGACCTCAAGAGGCGCATTGCCATGCAGCGCGTCGCGAATGTTGGTGTAGTAGCCGCGGTAGTCCCCCGGCTCGGTGGGAATGCGCTTGCTCACCGGATTGCCACCCTCATCCGTGGTCAGTGTTCCCCAGCGCTCCTCACTTTCGAGGCCCCAGGGCCTGGAGGCAAAAAAGTCGCCGTCCAGCAGCCGGGCTTCCTGGGGATCATTGCCGAATTTGCGAAAGGTGCCTAGCGTCCCATTCAGCGTGAAGCGGGCTCCGGGGGCGCGTGCCACGCAGGTGGCCCGCAGCCATACGCCGAGACCTGCGGGCGCAGGGCCGGAGGCAGCAGACGTCACCTGCGCGAGAGACGCGGGATAGTGCAGGTAGACGTCAAAGGCATCGTCAATCCGGCCGCCCTCCCGCTCCACCCGCACACTCGCCCAGACAGATTGGGGAACCCCAAAGAGCACCAGTGCCTGGTCCACCAGGTGCGCGCCCAGATCGAAAAGAACGCCGCCGCCCGGCGAGCCATCTTCCCGCCAGGCCTGCAACCTGGGTTCCTGGCGAAAGCGATCATAGTGGGATTCAAACTTGACCAGCCGGCCCAACTGATCGCCGTCGAGCAACTTGCGCACGGTGAGGAAGTCCCCATCCCAGCGGCGGTTCTGGTAGATGCTGAGCAGCCGCCGGCGCGCGCGGGCGAGCTGGATTAACTCCGCAGCCTCGGCCGAGCTCAAGGCAAAGGGCTTGTCGATGACCACATCGCGGTCGTCCAGGAGACATCGCCGGGCGATCGGGAGGTGGCTGGCGTTCGGCGTCGCCACCACGATCAGGCGGATGCTGGCGTCCTCAAGCAAAGCGTCGACAGAGCGCACGATCTTCACGTGAGGAAACGCCGCCGCAGCCTCGGTGCCGCTTCTTTGCACAATGGCGGCCAGCTCCAATCCCTCGACCGCTTCGACGACGTTCGCCTGGAAGATGCGTCCGGAAAATCCAAAGCCAACTAGGCCGACTCGTATAGGTTTCATGAATGCCGCAGGCTCCTATGACTCTTTATACGCGACGCCATGGCGGGTTCGGTGGAAACCGGAGCCAGCTGTATTGCCTCCCGCCAGCGGCATTACGGGTGCCCCATCCCCCGGATTTTCTATTGGGCTTGTGGGGCCAACGAACTTCACGCGGCTTTCCTTAATGAAAGCCGCACACGTGGTCGTCGGTGGTGCCGCGAATAGGAAATCCGGGTCCTTCGCGTAGTTTGCGAAGGGTGGGATACACAACCGCCTGACGTCTCCTGCCGGTACCATCGGACTCCCCCAGGGGTGTCCTACCCTTGACAAACGGTCGGCCAGGCAAGACTATTAAAGGTGATGCAGAACGTTCATTATCCCGCTGGCTGTTGTCGCTTTGACAAGTGTTGTTCATTGTCATTGTGCATAAGCGGGTGTGAGTTTTCTTAGCAGAGAGAGGTAGGTTTTCCTACCAGACTTTCGCATAACTCAGACGAGTGACCACAACCGCTGCCAGCCTCTGGCGAGCGGTTTTTTATTTGGACGAACGAAGCAATATCCGTACCGCAGCCGCGGTGCAAACTTAAGGAGCCGGGTTGGCAAGCTTGGAAGTCCAAACGATGCAGGCGGCCGCCGCGCCGAGGCTGAGCCATCTCCAGACGCTGGAGGCGGAGAGCATCCACATCTTCCGCGAGGTGGCGGCGGAGTTCGAGAAGCCGGTCATGCTCTACTCCATCGGCAAGGATTCTTCCGTCATGCTGCGCTTGGCGCAGAAGGCCTTCTTTCCCGGGCCCATTCCCTTTCCCTTGTTGCATGTCGATACCGGCTACAAGTTCCAGGAGATGATTGCCTTTCGCGATGAGTACACCCGACAGCTCGGCGTAGAGCTGCTGGTCTGGCGAAATGAAGCCGCCCTCGCCGCGGGAGCTAATCCGATCGCGCTGGGAACGCGCCGCTGCTGCGGATTGCTGAAGACCACGGCGCTGCTCGATGGTCTGCGCGCGCACGGCTTTGACGCCGCCTTCGGGGGAGCCCGGCGGGATGAAGAAAAATCCCGCGCCAAGGAGCGCATCTTTTCCTTCCGCGACGGCGCTGGCCAATGGGACCCGAAGAACCAGCGGCCTGAATTGTGGAACCTTTATAACGCGCGCGTAAATCCGGGCGAGAGCATACGCGTTTTCCCCCTGTCCAACTGGACGGAGTTGGATGTCTGGCACTACATCCACCAGGAAAATATTCCCGTGGTGCCGCTCTATTTCGCCAAAGAACGGCGGATGCTGGTGCGGGGCGACAGCCTGATTCCCCTGGAGCAGTCTTTCGTGCAGGGCCTGCCGGGAGAAGAGCAATGGGTCAAGTGCCGCCTGCGTTCCCTGGGCTGCAGTCCCTGCACCGGAGCCATTCGCTCCGGCGCCGATACGATTCCCAAGATCATTGCCGAGCTGGTTGCCTTTCGTTCTTCTGAAAGGGCCAACCGTGTGATCGATCACGATCAGGACGGATCGATGGAATTGAAGAAGCGGGAGGGCTATTTCTAATGCCACTCTCGCTCGACCATGATCCCGGCGCTGTGGAGATGGAAGATACGTTTTCGATAGAGGAGTTTCTCGCCGCGGAGCAGGCCAAGGACCTGGTGCGCTTCAGCACCGCGGGCAGCGTGGATGATGGCAAGTCAACGCTGATCGGCCGGCTGCTGTACGATTCGCAGAACGTCTATGAAGATCATGTGCGCGCCGTGACCAAAGCGGCCAGCGCGAATGTCGCGGCAGCGATCGACTTCGCCCAGCTTACCGACGGTCTGCGCGCGGAGCGGGAGCAGGGCATCACCANNAGTACACGCGCAACATGGCTACCGGCGCGTCGACCGCCGACGTGGCCATCATCCTGGTCGATGCGCGTAAAGGCATCCTGACGCAATCGCGGCGTCACGCCTACATCGCCTCGCTGCTGGGGACGCGTCACATCGTAGCCGCCGTCAACAAGATGGATTTGGTGGAGTATTCGCGCGAGGTCTTCGAGGCGCTGCAGCGTGATCTGCAGCAGCTAGCGGGCAAGCTGGGTATTTCCGGTCTTCTCTCCATCCCCATCAGCGCGCTGCACGGCGACAACGTGGTCGAGCGCGGGATGAGGATGCCGTGGTACGAGGGGCCAACGCTGCTGGAATACCTGGAGACCGTGCCCACGGGACATGATGCGGCCGGCGCGCCCTTCCGTCTGCCGATTCAACGGGTCATCCGCCCCGACCAGCACTATCGCGGTTTTGCGGGTCAGATTGCCTCCGGGAGCGTGTGGCCTGGCGACCGCGTGGTCGCCCTCCCTTCGGGCAAGACAAGCCGGGTCAAGAGCATCACGACTTTTGACGGCGATCTGGCGCGGGCCGTAGCGCCCATGTCGATCGCGCTCACTCTTGAGGATGAGCTGGATATCAGCCGCGGAGAGATGCTTGCGGCTGCGCATGAGGCGCCGGCGGTCGCGGCGAACTTTCTCGCCGCGTTGGTTTGGATGAATGCCGAGCCGCTCGATCCAAACAAGACCTACTTGCTGAAACATACTTCGCAGACGGTCAAGGCCACGGTCAAGACGATCCAGCATCGCGTCAACATGCAGACGCTCGAGCCAGAGCCGGCTGCGACGCTCGAACTCAACAGCATCGGTGTTGTGGAAGTGGAGACGACCCGTCCGCTATTTCTGGATACTTACACTGCCCAACGCACGACCGGCAGCTTCATCCTGATCGACGCTGAATCGCACGCCACGGTAGCGGCTGGCATGGTGCGCGAAATTTTGCCAGCCGAGGGCGCGCACGCTGCAAACGAGGGCCACGCGGTCGCGGCCATCGCAATCCGTAATCTTGAGCTGCTTCGCCTGCTCGAGACCGCATTGCTGGAGGCCGGCGTCCAGGTCGTGCGGACGAGGGTAGGGAATCGAGAGCTGCTGCAGCGCCTGTTCCGAGCCGGAGTCGTCGTCCTCATCGAGGCCGAGGCGGAGTTTTCGGACGAGGCCTCCATAGCGATCCCGGGTACGGATGGTTCACTAGCCTTCCAGCCGCTGGAGCCCGCGATCTCCGTCGTTCTGCGCGCGCTCGCCGAACGCAACATCGTCCACGGGAGCAACCAATGAGCACGGCGCTTGAAGAGAAAACCGCCGCGGCGCGGAGCCTGGTGAACGGCCAGATTGCGGCCTATAAGAGCGAAATCTGCGTGACCAGCAGCTTCCAGGCCGAGGATATGGTCGTGGTCCAGATGGTACGCGAAGTGATCGGCAATGTACCCGTCATCTTTCTCGATACCGGCTACCACTTCGCGGAGACCTATGTATATCGTGACCGCCTGGCGCGGGAATGGAATCTGAACCTGGTGAATGTATTGCCCAGCCTTACCGTGGCGGAACAGGAATCGCAGTTCGGCATCCTCAACCAGACCGCACCTGACCGCTGCTGCGGATTGCGTAAGGTAGGGCCGCTGTTCGCGTCGCTCGAGCCTTACCGCCTGTGGTTCACCGGCCTGCGGCGGGAGCAGGCAAAGACCCGGGCCAACCTGCAGGCGGTAGACACGTTCACTTTGCCTTCGGGCAAGCAATTGCAAAAGGTGAGCCCGCTGGCGGATTGGTCGACCAGGGACGTATGGCTTTATGCCGAACAGCATGCCATCCCGCTGCTGCCGCTCTACGAAAAGGGCTACACCAGCATTGGATGCGAGCCATGTACCAGCTTGCCCTTCGATCCCGCTGACCCCCGCTCAGGCCGCTGGGGTGGGCGCAAGCAGGAATGTGGTATCCACGTGCAACCGGAGTAGAAAAAGGTCCCCATGTTGCAGTTGTTGATAGGGTTTTCCATAGCGGTAGTGATCGCGCTCACAGGTGTGGGGGCAGGCGTGGTTACGGCACCGTTATTGATCCTCTTTCTTCATGTGCCGGTGGAGATTGCGGTGAGCACCGCGCTGGCGTACGCGGCGGTCGTCAAGCTGATCGTGGTCCCGGTTCAAATGTGGCGTAAACAAGTCTCCTACCGGATCCTGTTATGGATGCTGCTCGGCGGCATACCGGGAGTGATCCTGGGGTCGCTCTTCTTCCGCCATGTCGCCTTACACGGTCCCAAGGCGCTGCTTTACGTCGTGCTCGGAGCGATCATCATCTTCTCGTCCGGCTGGCAGCTATTTCGCCACTTTCGTCCCGACGCCATCATTCGGCCCATGGCCGACCGCCCCAAGTGGATCGGATTGATCACCTTTCCCATCGCAGCGGAGGTGGGTTTTTCTTCCTCTGGCGCAGGAGCTCTGGGCACCGTTGCGCTGCTGGGGCTTACGTCGCTAACGACCGCGCAGGTAGTGGGGACCGACCTTACTTTTGGTCTCGCCCTTTCCGTCGTGGGTACCGGCGTCCACATGATCGGCGGCACCTACGACGCGGCGTTGCTGTGGAAGTTGGGGATCGGCGGCGTTTTTGGCGCCATTGCCGGCAGCGGAATCGCTCCGCGCATTCCCAATCGGCAGCTGCGTTTCGCGCTCTCGCTATGGCTACTGGTCATCGGATTCCAATTTGTCTACCAGGCTGCCCACTTCGGAATGAAGTAACCGCCCCACAGTGCAGAACGGAAGGATAACGGACGGGTGCCCCACGTTCGCCCCAGCCTATCCGGATTTCCTGTTACGCAGCACCA
>PLZN01000329.1:0-152 GCA_003152195.1 Acidobacteriaceae bacterium | reverse complement strand
ACTTTAACCACGGGCTGTTAAGGTCATCGAACGTCGAACGACCTGAATTTGCCAATGCTTCACGTGCCTGATTTCCAGCGTATTGCTCCTGCCGAAGGGCTTCTTCTCGAGCTCTGGCCTGTTCAACGGTAAGCGTCAGAGCAACCTCACCT
>PLZN01000230.1 GCA_003152195.1 Acidobacteriaceae bacterium | reverse complement strand
CGGGGCTGTATACGTTGCGGTGCAGTAGGTATAGGTGCGGTTGGAGTGATGGCACGTGGTTTCGCCGATGCTGCCGTAGCTATCGCCTGGATTGATACTGCCCGCCGGTGTTGTTGCCAGCGACCAGCGGATAGAGCCGGAATTGACTTCAGCGATCTCCCCTGTCACCTGAACGGCTCCGCCGGGGGCCATGCTGGCGGTCTCAGGCGTAAGAACCTGGACGAATCCGGGCGTAACCGTCAGCAGATAGCTTGCAGTCGCCGCCGGGTCTCCCAGGGACGTCGCCCTGACCTGGATCTGCACCTGGTCCCGCGAAAGCAGCTGTGGCGGCGTATACCTGCCGTTGACGCTGATTGTGCCCTGACCAAGGGTAGCGTCGTTCTGTCCCGCCACGATGGACCAGGTCACGTTCGCGGGGACGCCGGAAGCCAGCCTGGCGCTTAGCTGGTCGGTAGTGGTGGTGTCGAGAGTGGCCTTTTCCGTAGCGATGAGCATTGCGCCTTGGCCGGAGCCTGAAGTGGCGTTCACGGCTCCGCAGCCGGCGAGGAGCAGCAGCAGAAACGGTGCGGCGACAGAGAGGATCCGCTGACTGTCCCGGGCCACTACACCATAGCTGCGCATTACCGCTCCATCTGCTTCCGTTTCTCCCGCATCGTCCACCACCTGGATATCAGACGTTACGGCTGCGGAAGGGCCAACCGTAAAAGGATATGCCAGCCGCGGCGCGGAACTTCATGAAATTACGCGTTTGAGGAAACCTCGGATACCTATCCCGCCCAAAACGGCCAGGGAAACCAGGAGGGCGAAAATAATAAGCAGCGCCGGCATGGGGGGAATGCCGGGTGAGCGCGGCCCGTAAACCCTCGCTCATGTATACGATAGGGTTGATCAGCACCGCCATCTGCAGCGCCGGAGGTGGTTCAGGTACTCCCAGGAATGGGCCGCCTGCACAATCCTGCGGTAATAAGCCGTCCGTCCCCTGGGAGAACACGCGAATGCCATCGCTGGCCGCTTCCACCGAGGCCACTTGAGGGAACCGCTCCAGCGTCTTGACCAGCTCGGCCGCGCCCTCCATCTGGCGCAGCTCCCGCCCCGCTCCAGCAAATGAAACTGTGACAGTAGCTCTTGCGGCCGGCTCTTGGCGGCGCTGGAAGCCCAAAATACCTGCAGTGAAAATAGATACCGACGGCCGCGTATCCCACCCTTTGCAAAGAGCGCAAAGGATGGGGCCCACCCGCCTTTTCGTGGTGCTTCCTGCCGTGCCAAACACCAACGGCGGCTTAATCGAGAACTTATTGCTTCTCAGACTTTCGTCAAGTCCCGGATTTCGACAATCACGTGTCGTTTGCCCTTGGCTGATTAGAGCATTAGGGGGTTGGTGTAAGTTGAAAATCCGCCGAAGATGATGATGAGGAGGTAATTTTCAAGGCAGTTTCTTTTCCCCACGCTTAGGCTGGCCCACGTAGGACGTTCCGCCAGACATAGAGAAGCTCCGCCTTAGGCATCACTGTGCGCCTAAAGACGGAACTCGAGTCGTTCCGACGAGTTTGCTAGAAGCTTAAGCGGCTGCGTTCGATTTATTCGCGCGCCGGGTGAGGAAGCTGCCCTGAGGCATATCAGCGATCACATTGAGCGGGCCGGCTGCTGCAGTCTTCAGCCGCCGCACCTCTCGTGCGCTGAGCGGTGTCATACGCTCCCGTGAGTAGTAGATCTGTTTCCCGCAGTCCAGGCAAACCTTGTAGGTTTGCTTTTCCAGGGTGAACGGCCTCGTCTGACTCCAGTGACGGCAGCCAAAGAGAATGTCGTAAATAAAACCAAGCAGGCTATGAATCCATGTCATAAAAACGCCCCCCATCGAGCGCTAAAAGTTGTACCGTTAAGAAGCATTCTGCACGAAAATGTCGCGTTTGTCGTAGGGAAAATACAGCTTTCGTCTCGCCCGATCACCCGAAAGTTACTGACCTTTGGAATCGCCCAACAAATTCAATTAGATACCCGATTCAGCCGATAGGCGTAAACTGGTCCACGCACTAATTTGGATTACGACGGTCATGCCCTTCCGCTCTTTCGCCGCCTCGGCGACCTATCAGAATCCGCGCATGGGAATGCTCTTCTGCTTGACGTAACATACAGACATGGCACGCGGCTGGGAAAGCAAGTCTGTGGAAGAGCAGCAATCGTCCGGTGATGTCTTCGGTGCGGGCGAGGTCATTGATGCGGCAAAGCGAGACGACGTGAAACGGGCAACGCGCGAGCGCCAAAGGCAGGAACTCGATCTGCAGCGTGAACGCGTTCTCTCCGAGCGGACGTCGAGTCCGGTGCGCCGGGCTGCGTTGGAGGCAGCACTGGCCGATATCGAAGCCCGCTTGGCCCTTCTCACCTGAGCTGGGCTACGTTTGCCGGCGAGTTTCCCCGTTACTGCGGCCTCTATCGCTCAACAGCGGTGCATGTCAGCTCTCTCGCGCGGCAATGCTTTGCGCGATGCGGTACTGACCGACTGCCCACTCCTGATCTTTCATGCCCGCCTCTTCCGCACGATGCAATTGTTGTGCAATATAGTCGGCCAGGGGGAGATGCCGGTGAGCGGAGGCGGCAGCCTCTCGCAGCAGAGCCGTATCCTTGCTACCCAGAGCCACCGTGAACCCGGAAATCTGGGGCGGGTTGAGCATGGTCTGGCCGTACTGCGCGTAGAAGGCGCTCTGAAAGAGCGCGCTGTTTACTGTCTCCAGGAAGAGCTGGGGCGAAATGCCCTGCGATGAAGCGAAGACGAACGCTTCGCTCATCGCCTGAATCATCCCGGCGATCATGAAATTCCCGCCCAGCTTAAGGGCGTGCGCCTGCCACGGATCGTGGGATATTACGGTGATGCCGCGACTGAGCGCTTCGAGCAGGGGACGCACTCGCTCGACCGCCAGCTTGGCTCCCGCAACCGCAATCCACAGCTTGCCCTGCTCAGCGATCGGAGGCCTGCCGAAGACCGGCGCCGCCACAAAGTGCTGGTTGCGTTGATGGTGCGATTGCTCCAATAAGCGCGAAAGCTTCACGCTGATGGTGGAGAGCGAGACATGGACCGCATCCGCTTCCATTGCTTGGAGAATGCCGGGTTTGCCGTCCATGCCGAAGACGACGGATGTTGTCGCCGCGTCATCGCTCAGCATGGTGAAGACCACCGGCACGCCCTTGACCGCCTCGGCCGGCGTAGCCGCGATTTGCGCGCCGGCTTCGCCCAGTGCTTTTGCGGTCGCCGCCGTCCGATTCCACAGCGTGAGCTGGTGCCCATTCTTCTGCAGTAACCGGGCTACCGGCGTCCCCATTTTTCCCAGTCCAAGCAACGCCACCCGCATTCAGGTCTCCACTTCCTGGTTTCGAACCTATTGTGGGGGATTGCTTGTGCCCTGGGCTGGAGCCATGCCTCCCGGAGGTACGCCCTGCGGCTGAGCCGTTGCTGCCGGCTGGCTTTGCCGAACGCCGATTGCATTGCCTGAGACTACGAGATTCACGCGGCGATTCTGCGCCCTCCCGGCTGCGGTCGCGTTGTCAGCGATAGGATCGTTCTTGCCGTATCCGGTCGAGGTGATGTTGGCAGCGCCAACGCCCTGCGAGATGAGATAGCCGCGTACCGCATCGCCTCTCTGTTGCGACAACGTCAGGTTGTATTGATCTCCCCCTACATTGTCGGTGTAGCCCTCTACCTGCACGGCCAAACCAGGATAGGAGAGAAGAATGCCGGAGACCTTGGCCAATTTTTCGCGGGCTTCCGGCTTGAGATTGAACTGAGCGGTCGCAAATAGCACGTCGGACATGTTCACGATCAGTCCGCGCGCTGTTTCCTGGGTCTGCAGAACGTTGTTCAACTGCTGGCGCAGGCGTTCACGCATCTCCTCGGTCTGATTGGTCGCCTGCTGCGCGCTATGTTCCGCCGCTACCTGCGCTGCCCTGGCATTGGCTGCCGCAGCTTCCGCCTGGGCTGCCTGTGCATCGGCTTGAGCTCGCTGCAGAGCCTGTTGTTGAGCTACCGTTTGCGCCTGCTGCGCATCCATCTGTGCCTGTTGCACCGCCGCCTGCTGCTGGCGTTGCTTCTCTTCCTGCATCTTGCGCAGGGTGCTCACGCGAGCATCTTCCGCGTCCTGCACCGCGCCGCGAGCATAGGTGATCATGACCTTGCGCTGGCTTTTCTTGCCGTCGAGGGCCTGCGCATTTTGCAGCTCCTGCTTTGCCTTGGCGAGAATATCCGGGGTATATTTGTCCGCTCCCATGGCCTCGGCGATCTGAACCGCATTGATGGCTTCGTAGAGCTGGAGGGGAGATTTATCGCTTGGCTTTACCGGATTCAAGACCGCATTCTGGCCGGCCGTCTGCACATAGGCTCCGCGCGGCAGCAGGTTGAAGTGCACGTTGACCGCGTCGATAATGCCCGTGGTCTTGTTTTTGGTAACCGTATTCTGCAGCACGACCAGGTCGCTCGGCGTGGTCACGGCGAAGTAGGGCTCAGCGGTTACAATCAGCGCGAACTGCTGCAGATTGGTGGTCACGTTCATCTCGGCCTTGGATCCACTGGGCATTACTTCACCCAGGTTTACCGGCCGGCCCTGGGGCGTGATGGCCCACAATACATAGGTCAGGTATTCCACGCCGAAGCTATTGGCGGGCACCAGGCCCTCAAACTTGGCATTGATGAAGGTCTGCCCCTTGCTGGTAACGTTGGCCGCACCTTTTCCCTGGGGCAACAGGCTGGTTCCGGCAAAACCGATGCGTGTACTCCCGCTACGGTGCCAGTAATTAATGGCCGGAATGTCCCGGCCTACAACCTCAATCCGGTAGAGGGGAACGTTATTGCCGGTCTGTGTCGGCATGATTGGCTGCTGTTGCTGTTGCTGCGCGGCCGGGTTCGCCTCCTGCCCGCGAACGGCACCTGAGGCAACGCACAGCATGGTTATGAGAAGCAGTCTTTCCGTGATCATCTTGTCTTACACTCCGGTTCCAAGTTTCAAACGCGTTCAATTTCGAAGGCCAACGCAACACAGCCAGGACCGCGCGTACATTTCCCGCGGCTCAAAAGAGGGCCCCGTCAGATATTCAGATGCAACTTTGGAAGATTGCGTTCGGATGCAGCAATAGGAATACGCAGTCAATTCCCGAATCAGAAGGCCAATGCGCACGGGCATGGATCGGCGTCTGATGCCTATCTCCCAACGCGATGGTCAGGAGATAGGCGATGGCACGCTTATCTATGTTTGCAGCGCAACTAACTGGTGCGCTATAGAGAACAGCGCCAGTTCCAGACGCGTGGAAACTCCGGTCTTGTCGAAGATGTTCGACAGGTGCCGCTTCACGGTCTCTTCACTGATGCTGAACTGCTTGGCGATATCACGATTGCTGCAACCCTCAACGATGCAACCAACCACTTCCAGTTCACGCGGCGTCAGCCCGTAGGTCTTGCGCTCGGGAACGGCAGCCGCCTGCATCAACTCATGCAGCGCGCCGACCAGGTTCACCACCCGTTTGCCGCCAATCCAATAATCCCCCGAGGAGACTGCCCGGATAGCGGTTGTAAGGTGGTCGGCTAAAGCATCTTTGAGCACAATGCCACGGGCGCCGATCTGCAGCGCTTCAATGATCTGCTGGGTTGTGATGGTGCTGGTCAAGAGCAGAATTTTTACCGTTGGCGAACCACTCATAATGGCTCGCATCGCCTCCAGTCCGGGCAGACGGGGCATCTGCAGGTCAAGGAGGAGGATGTCCGGCAGCAGTTCCAGCGTTCCGGTAATGGCTTCGTCGCCATCCGATGCCTCACCTATTACTTCGAGGCCTGCGTCGCTCTGCAACATGTTGCGTACGCCGATACGGACTACCGGGTGGTCGTCGGCGATGACGATACGAATCTGGTGTAAGCGGTCGTTGTTCTTAGTTGGCACTGCGGTCATTGTGGAGTTCATGGGGGCCCTATGGATTCTTGAATTTACCTGCCAAAAGCATACGCTCTAACTCACTGCAAGCACTCAGTAAATCGTCCAAAACACCACGGGTGGCCGCTTCCTTGTCACCCCCCATTTCCAGCCTGGCGGCGAGCTTGGCGAGGTGGGTGGCCCCGATCATCAATGCAGCTCCCTTGATGCGATGGGCGGACTGGCGCACGCCGGCTCCGTCCCCCTCCCGCAGCTGGTTTCTGAGAGTCTCCACACTGGCCCGCGAATCCGCAATGCAAGCGGTTATGACCTCATGCAGCGCCGGCATAGGCATCATCGTCAGCAGCTTGCCGACCACGGCCATGTCGAGGGCTTCTCCATCGCCGGATACCGCTGCAGCTCTTCCCGGATGGGCCACGCGAATTCCCGGCATGCGGCCGCGCTTTTTCGGTTTCAGCGCCCGGCGCAGGTCGTCCAAAGCAAGAGGTTTGAGTAAAAATCCATCGAAAGCAAGTAGCTGCTGGCGCTGGACGGCCGTCGCGCTCATGGCCAACAGCAGCGGTTCGGGGCCTCCCAGGGCACGGATTCTCTCCGCCAGTTGTCCGCCGGAGACTCCGGGCATCTGGAGATCCACCAGCAGCACATCCGGGCGCGCCGCCTTATCGGCGGCGAGCAACTCAAGCGCGGCCCCGGCGTCGTTGGCGCGAAGAACCTGGTGGCCCTCATGAGCGAGAAGCAGAGCCATGAGTTCGAGGCTCACGGCGTCATCATCCACCAGAAGAACTTTGTGCCGGGTCTCGATTCCAGCCGTCCTGGTTATCAAGCGGAGGATGCCTCCTGAATAGATTGCCTACCGAAGATTAAGCCATTCTGTGGAAAAGGGTACCATTATGCGTTACAAAGCTACACCTTGGTAACGTATCGGCTTGGGCGCCTGTCGGGCGGCGGCTTAGAGCTACTTTACAGGCTGCCGAAAAACCGTGGGGAGAAGAGAGACGCTGCCTCAAGGGCGAAGGCACTCTGCGTCCGCTACGGCAAAAAGCGATGGTGGGGGCTTCGCCCCAATCGTTTTCGTCCCACGTACGCCAATGCGAACGTGGGGTACCCGTCCGGGTTAGCGAAGCGCGGGCTCAATCTGGTTGAGCCAGTCGGGTGGCTTGAGGATCTCGCGCGGCTTCGACCCGTCGGCGGGCCCGACAATTCCGTCGCGCTCCATCATGTCGATCAGATGCGCGGCGCGGCCGTAGCCAATCCGCAACCGCCGCTGCAGCAGGGAAGTGGAGGCCTTGCCGAACTCCAGCACCAGCCGCACCGCATCCTCAAACAGCTCGTCGTTGCCGTCGCCATCCTCCGGATCCATATCCAGATCCCGGCCCTTTTCGTCCCGGGGGGACTCGAGAAATCCTGGCACGTACTCCGCTTGGCCCTGATCTTTCCAGAATCCAACCACGGCGGCGATCTCCTTCTCGGTAACAAACGGAGCATGCAGCCGCTGCAGCCGCGAGGTCCCGGGGGGCAGAAACAGCATGTCTCCGCGTCCCAGCAGCGCTTCGGCCCCGTTCGAATCCAGGATCGTCCGTGAATCCACTTTGGTGGCCAGCCGGAACGAAATCCGGGTCGGCACATTGGCCTTGATCAGGCCGGTAATTACGTCAACCGAC
>PLZN01000217.1:147-9003 GCA_003152195.1 Acidobacteriaceae bacterium | reverse complement strand
ACAGAACCACGCTAAGGTTCAAAGGTGAGTTCGCCTTGACTGCGATCGATAACAATCTTTTCTCGAGGCCCTCGCTTTTGTGGAGCTAACCGGAGGTCAGTCGGAGAGAGTGGGGGCAACAAACCAGTCACCGGGAATCCCGTTTCGTGAAAGTGCCAGCTCCGTCTGTCCACGAAACTCCCACGAAACTCCTTGTCCACGAAACTCCTGTCCACGAACTCCTGTCCACGAAACTCCCACGAAACTCCGGTTCTCGCTCCTATCGGTCTTCTTCTTGGGTCCGCGTTTTTGGGGCGCCAGGCGGCGTTTGATTTCTTTTTCCAGCCTGCGGGTGAACTCCTGTGAGCCCAGCGGGCGGCCGCTATAGGTACTACGACGAATGGCTGCCAATTGGACAGTTTGCGGGACCAGACGGAACATCTCCTACCTCTCGGGGTCGTTCACTTTCGTTTTATAACCAGAGCCATTCCAGCCTGGACCATCTTAGAATTGACCCGTGGCCCGGTAATGAGATAAATACTAGGGGACGAAACGAAACCCGGCTCTCAACTGAAGCCTTGCGTGCGCAAGGCGAATTCTACTTTTCGAATAGGCCGGCGTTTCACGAATGCACGCCCTACGCCTCCCTTAACGTCGCAACTAACAAACTTCGCATCTCGGCAAAAAGTTGCAACGAAATTAAGTCACGCGCGCTAAGTGACTATTGATCTTGAAAAATGCACGTCCACCCCTGACGCTAAATTCGAAACCGTACTAGTGTCGTATTATGACACCCGCGACCAGCACCCTCGACTCTTCCCGCCCGCTGCCCACCCTCGCGGCCCACCCTCGCCGCCGCCGGGAGCTGCTCGCCTACCAGTCCGGGCAGCGGACGGCGTCAGCCCTCGCGCCGCCCGGCGACCCCTTCGATGGACAAGAGTCCTCCCTTGAACAAGACGCCTGTCTTGTCCAGGAACCCGCTCCCCCATCGCAAGCTATTAGACCGCCAACACTGGCCGATCCGGCTCTCTACGGCCTTGCCGGCCTCGCCGTCCGTAGCCTCGCCCCTCACACCGAAGCCGATCCCGCGGCCATCCTCCTGCAGTTCCTGGCTGCCTTCGGCAACCTCGCCGGCCCCGCGCCTCACTGCATCGTGGGATCCACCCGTCACGGCCTCAATCTCTTCGTCGTATTGGTCGGCGAATCGAGCACGGCCCGCAAAGGAACAAGCTGGCGCCAGCTCTTCAGCCTCTTCACNNACAACCGGCCACCGATCGCCGTCTCCTCCTGCTCTCGGAGGAGTTCGCCTCCCTGCTCCATGTGCTCGGCCAGCGGAACGGCCAACTCTCTCCTCTGCTCCGCTGCGCCTGGGACGGCAGCGATCTTTGCGGCCACGATGGCCACCGTCCTCTCCAGGCAACGGACGCGCATATCAGCATCGTGGGCCATGTCACGCAGAGCGACCTCGCCCGCCATCTCAGCCGCACCGAATCGCGCAATGGCTTTGCCAACCGCTGTCTCTGGATCAGGGTGCGCCGCAGCAAATTCCTGCCCGATGGCGGCAGCCTCTCGCCGGAGGAGTGGGCAGCCGTGGCCCGCGAGTTGCGTCGCGCTCTCGACTGGGTGCACAGCCAATCCGGGCTCGTCTTCCGCCGCACCGCGGCCGCTCAAGAGCTGTGGAATCATCGCTATCCTGCCTTGAGCCATGGCCGCGCATACGGTGCCGCCACCAGCCGCGGGGAAGCGCAGGTTCTGCGCCTCAGCGCCATCTACGCCGCCCTCGATTGCAGCCCCCTCGTCGAAGCCTGCCATCTCCACGCCGCCTTGGCCGTTTGGGACTACTGCCTGGCGAGTGCCCGCCTCTTCTTCGACGACTCTCCCGTCGATCCTACCGTCCAGCGCATCGGCAAGGCGCTCGACGCTGCCCCGGAAGGATTGACGAGAACCCAAATCAGGGGACTCTTTCACCGCCATCTAAGCAAAGAGCGCATCGATCTTGCGCTGGAACAGTTATGCGGCCTGGGCCTGATTAACCGCCACACCGCAACCGGGCGTGGACGGCCCTCCACTCTGTGGGCCGCAGTCGAAGACACCCAAGCGGCCGATGCCGGGACTTAACGAGCATACCGTGCATACCGCGCACACTTCCCCCCGCCGCCGATGGGGGACTTAACGAGCATACCGTGCATAGCGCGCACACTCCCCCCGCGCCGCCGCGCCGGCACTCTGGCTGCGCGGGGGAGATACAGGGATTGGGGAGATACAGGGCCAGCATGGTGTCTATGGACGGCCTGAACACGCTGCGGAAAACTCGGGACCGGGTAGGAAGGACGTACCTCAGGGGCCCGACGTATTCTCAATCATTTACGGCACAGTCGTGCCCTGATACAAAACAGAGTTTCTCCGCAGCCCGTGAAGGCCGTCCCCTTCAAAGACCAGACCTGATACGGAGGTCTCTGGAACGGTTTCTTCTCAACTTCTTCGCTCCAGGCCCACGGCAAGCCGGGGCAGGCGGAATGACGATGCTTGCCTGCCCCCCACTCATCACCCCCGGCTTGGTAACATCTCTTTGACCATGGCCGCCCCATCTGCGTTCCCCATCTTGCAGCAGACACCGCGCGAGGCGCACACCCACGAAGCGTTTTCCGCTTCCCGCGAGCTCGAAGCCCGGCTGCGCCAAACGGTTCGCGGCGAGGTACGCTTCGACCAGGCTTCCCGGGCGCTTTATGCCACCGACTCCTCCAACTACCGCCAGGTGCCTATAGGACTGGTGCTACCCCGCGATGAGGCCGACGTTGTGGCCACGATGGCGGCATGCCGTGCGCTCGGTGCGCCCGTTCTCTCGCGCGGCGGCGGCACCAGCCTGGCCGGCCAGTGCTGCAACGTGGCCGTGGTCATGGATTTTTCCAAGTACATGCACGGGATCCTCGAACTGGACCCGGGGCAAAAATTTGCCCGCGTCCAGCCCGGCATCGTGCTCGACCGGCTGCGCGATGCGGCCGAGGAGCACGACCTCACCTTTGCCCCCGATCCGGCCACCCATAGCCGGTGCACGCTGGGAGGCATGATCGGTAACAACTCCTGTGGCGTACACGCGCTCATGGGAGGCAAGACGGTCGACAATATCGAGTCGCTCGACGTTTTGCTTTACGACGGCACCCGGCTCACCGTCGGCGCCACCCCGGAGGCCGAACTGCAAGCCATCATCGCCGGCGGCGGCCGCCAGGGCGAAATTTATGCCGGGCTGGCCCGCATCCGGGACACCTACAGCGACCTGATCCGGCAGCGCTTTCCTAAAATTCCGCGCCGCGTTTCCGGCTACAACCTCGACGAGCTGCTGCCCGAAAACGGCTTTCACGTGGCCCGCGCCCTGGTGGGCTCGGAGGGCTCCTGCGTCACCGTGCTGCAATCGCGCTGCACGCTGAAACATAGCCCCCAACATCGCCGCCTGGTGGTGCTTGGCTTTGGCGATCCTTTCATCGCCGCCGATCACGTGCCCGCAGTCCTCCAGTACAAGCCGATCGGCCTCGAAGGCTTCGATGGCCTGATGGTCGACTACATGCTCCGCAAGCAGCTGGCGGTCGATGACGTGCTGCTGCTGCCTGAAGGCCGCGGGTTTCTGCTGTGCGAGTTTGGCGCCGACTCGGCGGAAGAGGCCGATCGGATGGCGGAGACATTCACCCAGGCCGGCCTTTCCTTTGGCAAGACGTGCACCGTACGGCGCTACTCCGACCTGGATGCCCGGCGCGTGTGGCGGGTGCGCGAATCCGCCCTCGGCGCAACCGTCTTCGTTCCCGGGGAAAAGCATGGATGGGAGGGATGGGAGGATTCCGCCGTGCCGCCGGAGCAGCTGGGCAGCTACCTGCGCGAGATCTACCGGCTGCTCAACCGTTACGGCTATACGACGCCGATGTATGGACACTTCGGCCAGGGCTGCGTTCACCTGCGCATCACCTTCGATCTGGAGAGCGCCGAAGGCATTCGCAAGTATCGCGAGTTCATCGATCAGGCGGCAGACATCGTCCTGGCCCATGGCGGATCCTTGTCCGGCGAACACGGGGACGGCCAAGCCCGGGCGGTTCTGCTGCCCAAAATGTTCGGCCCGGAACTGATGAAGGCTTTTCAGGAGTTCAAAGCGCTCTGGGACCCGCAGAACCGGATGAACCCGGGCAAGCTGATCGATCCCGTGGCCGTCTACGACGCCGTGGACAATCTTCGGTTGGGGGCGGGCTACCAGGCGAAGAAAGTGGAGACCTTTTTTCAATACCAGCAGGACCCGGGGGGGTTTGGAGAATCCACACTGCGCTGCGTCGGAGTGGGAGCCTGCCGCAAGCAGGACCACGGCACCATGTGCCCCAGCTATATGGCCACACGCGAGGAAAAGCACTCCACCCGCGGGCGGGCGCACTTGCTGTGGGAGATGTTGCAGGGCGACGTCATCACCGGCGGATGGCGCAATGAAGAGGTAAAGGAAGCCCTCGATCTCTGCCTCTCCTGCAAGGCGTGCAAGACAGAGTGCCCGGTCAACGTCGACATGGCGACGTGGAAAGCGGAATTTCTGGGGCATCATTACCAGGGCCGCGTGCACCCGCTGCAGCACTACCTCTTCGGCTTCATGGACCGCTGGGCGCGCCTGGCTGCGAACGCGCCGGGGCTGGCCAATTTGCCGATGCGGACCCCGGGAGTTCGCTCGCTGGTGAAAGCCATCGCCGGCGTGGCGCCGCAGCGCGAGTTGCCGCAGTTTGCACGGCGCAGCTTCCAATCGCAGTACCGCAACCGTGCCGCAGCCGGCTCCGCTGCGACCCCACTGGTGCTCTGGCCGGATACCTGGAACAATTACTTTCATCCCCAGGTGCTGGGCGCCGCCCACGAGGTGCTCGCCTCGGCTGGATTCCAGGTGCAGTTCCCGGCGCAACACATCTGCTGCGGCCGCCCGCTCTACGATTTCGGCTTCCTTGACCAGGCACGGAAATACCTGCAAGAGATTCTGCAACGCCTTGGCCCGCAAATCGACTCCGGCATGCCATTTGTCGTCCTGGAGCCGAGCTGCGCCAGCGTCTTCCGTGACGAGTTGACCAATTTCTTCCCTTCCAATGAGCGTGCCCTCCGGCTGGCGAAGCAAACCTTTCTGCTGAGCGAATTTCTCACCCGTCACGTACCCGGCTACCGGCCTCCGCAATTGACCGGGCGGCAGATCGTCCTTCATGGCCACTGCCACCATAAGGCGCTCATGGGCATGCAGGACGAGTGTTCCCTGCTGGAGGCAACGAATGCACAGGTGAGCATGCTGGATTCCGGGTGCTGCGGCATGGCAGGTCCCTTCGGCTTTGAAAAGGATAAGTTTGAAGTCTCACAAGCGCTGGGCGAGCGGGTGCTTCTGCCTGCGGTGCGTTCTGCGTCGCCGGAGACGATTCTGGTCACGGACGGCTTCAGTTGCCGCGAGCAGATCCGGCAGAATACGCCGCGCCACGCGGTGCATTTGGCGGAGGTTCTGGCCGGACGATGCTGAGCGGAGCTTCGATCCGAAGCGGATGCTGGTNNATGCTGGTCAAGAGAACTGCAGATCCCTCAACTGCGGTCCCACGGCACGCCGGGACAGGCGGGATGACAACGGGTGGGTCGGCGCTTCGATCCGCTGCGCTAACACTTCAGGTTACCAACGAGTCAGCCGTTTTGGCCGGGTGGTAACGAATTAGATAGGAACTAACGGCGCGCCGCTGTACACTGGAAAGAGTGCTTGTACCGCTTCGGCTTTGCACCCTAATCCCCTGAGCCCGAGCCCCCTAGAGGCTATTCAACCTGAAAAATGTGAGGCTCTATGCGCTCTGAACTGGTCTATTCTGCCGGCATTAAGATAGCGAACCGGTTCCTGCTCGCGACCGTGGCAATTAAGGCGGTTCGTAAACTGCACATCAATACCACCAGGACCGAAGATACCGCGAATGTGGTGTTTGTCGACGTCGCCGCGGGCCGGTACACCGATGTGTGCATGCCGGAACTGTTGCCCCAGGCCGCCATCGAGCCTCTAATCGTCGATCCGTTCGTCGTCTCGGCTGCTTAAAAAACCGTCGCTCCCAGCCGGAATTGCCGTTTAGAAATGACCTCCCGGTCAGCGGGAGGCATTTTTTTGCCCCGGAATTCAGGATTCCGCAATTCCCGGAGGCTGCCACAGTTCCACCCGGTTGCCCTCCAGGTCGTTAAACCAGGCGAAGCGCCCGTAATCGTAGTCCTCCCGCTTGGGGTCGATGACTACGCCTAGCGTGCGGAGCCTTTCCAGCATCGCGTCCAGGTCATCTACGCGCAGATTGAGCATGGACTGCTGTTTGCCAGGACCGAAGTAGTCCGTATCTCGCGAGAAGAAACCTAGTACGGTCATCTCCCGGGGCGCCTCGCTGAAGAAGGCAAAAGCTCCGTCTGGAGTGCGTTTGATACCCAGATGCTCCTCATACCACGCGTAGAGCTTATCCGGATCGGCAGCACGCAGGAAGACTCCCCCTACACCCGTTGCTCGTGCCATCGGCTCCCCCATTTCGTCGGTTACTCGCTGCTCAACAGTTGCGGCATCGTCTGCCGGTGTTTTGCCTTGCGGCTGTTCTCCCGTGGCTGGTCTGCGATCACTCGCTCTGGCCGGGGCTGCCCCACACGCTCCCGCGCGTTGGCCTTGACGGCTTTGACGATGGAAAACTTTTCCGGCCGCCGCTTCCTTTTCGCCATCGACCCTTCTCCTCACGGCACCCGGTTATGGAATCCCTGTCCAAGTATGGAATACTTCTAGAGGTGTTTCACAAGGATTTCGGTGCTAGTGTTTCTCCGGCACCGGAAAAGGGGGTCTCAGGCCATGGAAGAGCGCGACTTCTTCGACGAAAAATCAGAACAGCGGAAACACACGCTGACCTGCCCACACTGCGGCAAGGCCGAAGAATATGAGGTGGCATGGCTGGTACGCCGCAAAAAAGCGCAGCTGCATGGCAGGCCCGACGAGCGTGATCGCGCCCGCTTCGCCAAAGCCCAATCCTATATGGTTCGCAAGGATGACGCGGTCGGCTGCAAAAACATCCGCTGCCGCAAGCGGTTCGAAGTATCGAGTCTGCAGTCCGTGGCCTTTCTTTAGAACACAACGCCGCCGCCCCTACCAGTGAATGGGTCACCATGAAAATACTCGTCTGCATCAAGCAGGTACCGCAAAAAGATGCGCCGCTCAAGCTGAACGACGCCGGCACCTGGATTCGCGAAGACGTCTCCTACGAAGTGAACGAGCCGGACGCCTACGCCCTGGAAGAGGCGCTGCGGCAAAAAGAAAAGCACGGCGGAGAAGTGGTGGTTGTGACCGCCGGCCCTGCGCGGTCGCAGCAGGTATTGCGCGAGGCTCTGGCCAAGGGCGCCGACCGTGCCATTCACCTCGAAGATGACAAGTTCGCCACCCTGGATGCGGCCAATATCGCCCGTGCCCTGGCCGCCTCGATCGCCGGAGAAGAGTTCGACCTGATCGTGACCGGGCTGCAGTCCGACGATTTTGGTTATGCCCAGACCGGTGTGCTGCTGGCCGAGGTGCTGGGGTGGCCCCACGCCACCATCATTATTGGCATAGAGAAGACGGACTCCGGCCTGCGCTTGAAGCGCGAACTGGAAGCCGGGCGTTATCAGCACGTGGACGTTCCCCTGCCCGCTGTCCTCACCATCCAGAGCGGCATCAACAAGCTGCGCTATGCCACGCTGATCGGCATCAAGCAGGCGAAGAACAAGCCGCTGCGGAAAGTGGCGCTGGCGGAAGTGCAGTCTGCGATTGGGGACAATCTGCAGAAGATCGAGCGGCTCTATGTGCCGCAGAAGACGAAGAAGACGGAGCACATTGAAGGGTCGGCGGGCGAGATTGCGAAGAAGCTGGTGGACAAGCTGCGGAACGAACTGCGCGTGCTGTAAGCATTTGCTGTTGAAAAGATTTATGTGGGGACAGCCGCCCTCGGCTGTCCGCTGAGCGAAGCTCGGCAAGGTTTCACTAGAAGCTTAGGAGCTAGCAGCGAAGAGCTGACTTTATGCCAGATACGATCCTCGTAATCGTCGAACAGCGCGAAGGGAAACTGAATCGCGTCTCGTGGGAAACCATCACTGCCGGACAGGCAATCGCGGCGGCAACCGGCTGGACTCTGGAGGCCGCTGTTGTGGGCGGCAGTGCTGCGTCTCTTGCCGCTGAAATTGCGGCGAAGAAAGTCGCGAAAGTCTATGCCATCGAGTCGCCAAAGCTGGAGCCCTACACGCCAGACGCGTTCTCTGCGGCGCTGAAGCAATTCCTCACCGCGAACGGGCCCAAGCTGGTTCTGATGCCGCATACATATCAGGTGCGCGACTTCGTGCCCAAGCTCGCCACGGCGATGGGACGCACCGTGATCAGCGACTGCATCGGCTTCAAGCACGAAGGTAGCAAGCTGGTTTTCACCCGGCAGATGTTCCAGGGCAAGCTGGCCGCTGACGTGAGCTTTACCAGCGACGCTCCGTGGTTCGCGACGTTTCAGAACGGCGCGTTCCGCGGAGACAAAGCCGAAGCTGGAGCGAGTGCGGCTCCCGTTGAAACGGTAAGCGTAGAAATCGCCGATGGCGTAATCCGGAACAAGCCTCAAGAAGTGTTCAAGGAAGCCAAGCAGGCGGTCGACCTTACGCAGGCGGAGATCATCGTGGCCGTGGGGCGCGGGATCAAAGAGCAGAAGAACATCGAGATCGCGAAGCAGCTGGCCGACGCGCTGGGCGGAGACCTCGCCGCATCGCGTCCCATCTGCGATTCGGGCTGGTTGCCGATGGACCGGCAGATCGGATCCTCGGGACAGACGGTCGCGCCGAAGCTCTACGTCGCCCTCGGCATTTCGGGCGCCATCCAGCACCTGG
>PLZN01000217.1:0-141 GCA_003152195.1 Acidobacteriaceae bacterium | reverse complement strand
GGATTCGCACGGATTTTCACGGATCAATCACTTCGTCATATCCGTGGTGATCCGCGCAAATCGGTGGCAGATTCTTTCTTATGCTGATTTTCCGTAAACCTATCGAAGGCGTTGAACGGCCGCAGATGCCGGCCGATGTGG
>PLZN01000490.1 GCA_003152195.1 Acidobacteriaceae bacterium | reverse complement strand
ATCCTGCATCGCGCGAACTCCGTCATTAGCGACCGGGAGATCAGTACCGTATTCAAGGCGTTTTTCATAGATGAGGCATGGGTGTTTTTGAAGAATCCGAGCATTCAGCGGTACATCGTCGAGGCACTCAAGACGTGGAGAAAAGCCAACGCCGCGATGATTCTCTCTACCCAATCCCTCGACGAGCTGCGCCGGTCGGAAGTCTTGGATGTAATTATCGAAAGCTGTCCGACCAAACTCTTCCTGGCCAATCCCGATATGGATCGGGATCTCTATCGGAGGCAGTTCCATTTGAATGAGAACGAAGTTGATTTAATTTCGTCACTGGTCCCCAAGCAGCAGTTTCTGATTAAGACCCCGGAACTTGCGAAGGTCGCGAACCTCACGGTTGACCGGAAGAGCTACTGGATCTACACAAACGACCCATTCGACAACCGCAAACGGAAGGAAGCGTTCGAGACCTACGGCTTCGAAAAGGGGCTCGACGTGTTGGCGGGAATGACCGAATGAAAACCTTACCCATACCCAGGCTTGTCAAAGGAGAAGGCAAATGAAGATTCCTCTGATGCTCCGTAAAAGCAGATTGTCACTCGCGATTCTGTGGTTCGTTGTCAGCATTGCATTACCTGTCTTTGCGCAATCTGGTGTTGCTCGAACGGTGAAATACTCGCAACAAGACGTTATCGCAGTTCGCGCAAAGCTCCGATATTCCACGCTTATTGTGTTGCCGCAGGACGAAGACATTCTGGACTTCGCGACCGGCGACAAGGACTTCTGGATCATCAATGGGGCGCACAACCTGTGCTACATCCACCCGGCGCAGGCTGGGATTCGGAGTGACCTCCACCTAATTACCGCGTCAGGCCACGTCTACTCGTTCCTGCTGACGGAAATAAGCAATGAGCCAACCGTCGAACCGGACCTCAAGCTCTTCGTCGAGCCCAAAGAAGAGTCGAGCGTCGGTAGCAACAGTCTCCTGCATGGCTACGTTCGTGCGGGCGAGGCGGAAGCATACAAGAAAGAATTAGACGCCCTTCACGCCCAGACAGACGACCGGATTCACGCAGCCGAAGCGCGCGCAACAGAGCAAGTCGACAAGTTCAAAACCGACTATTCAACGAAGCTCCAGTTCGATTACTCATTGGACAAGAAAGGTTCGCAAGAACCCTTCCTCGTGTCGGCGATTTACCACGACGACTCCTTCACCTATATCAAGTGTGCGGCCCGCGAGCAACCAGCCCTCTACGAAATGAAGGACGGCAAGCCGAACCTCATCAACTTTCAGCTTGAGAACGGCGTCTACATCATCCCGAAGGTGATTGATAGCGGCTACCTGGCCATTGGCAAAAAGAAAATCACATTTGCGCGGAGAGGATAGCGGGAATCCCGAAAGCCCGCGAGAAGGAGCGAACCATGAACGAACCAATTCAAGAAAAGACGGCGCCCCCCCCCGGTCTTCTGCCAAAGCACGTTCAATCGTGGCTCATCCTGGGTCTCGCAGTTCTCATGGTTGTCATCATGTGGCTCACTGGTGGAAAGAAACAGCCGACCCTTCCGAAAACAAGTGCATCCATGGCCCAAACGCCGATGCCGCTTGAAGTAAACGAAACGAAGATTACGGACTTACAAAACCGAATTCAAGAACTCCAGAGAGAGCAACTCGCAGCCCAGAGTGCTCTTGTGCAGCAAAATCGTCTGCTCGGGACCGCTCCGGACCCGCAGCAATCGACCAACGCGCCTGGGAATTCGACACCGGGCAGCACTGAAGATCCAATTCAGGCGGAGCGTAAGAGACGGCAGTACGTTTCACTTTTCTCTTCCAATATCGCGCTGAGCTATCGGAAGAACCTGCTGGGAACACAGTCCCTAATCTCTGAACCGTCGTCACAAAACGCGGATGCAGTTCCTTCAAGGCCTGTTCCCGCTGGGCCTGACCTGACTCAATTGGCCCAAGTGGCTCAAATCTTAAAGGACGCCCAACCCAATATCGCAACCCAAAGTCCGATGGCAGGCCAGCAGAATTCTGCGACATCCGCGCAGACGGGAAGCCTTTCCGTACTAACAAGTCCAGCCGATGTCAAAACTGAAGGCAAGGAGGCGACAACCCCTGCCGCTGCAATCCAAAAGTCGTCGGATGCGGCGGCAGGGAAAACTTACATCCTATTCGAAGGAACCGTTCTCGAATCCGTACTCATCAACCGTCTCGACGGACAGTTCGTCGGACCTGTCGAATGCCTGCTCTCGAACGACGTGTACTCCCATGACCGCCAGCATCTCCTCATTCCCGCCGGAACGAAAATTCTTGGTGAGACGAGGCGCGTTGAGGCATTCGGCCAAACGCGGCTTGCCGTGGCCTTCCACCGTCTCATCATGCCGGACGGATATTCCCTGAATCTGGACCAGTTCAAGGGTCTCAACCAGATCGGCGATGCCGGTTTACGAGNNAGTTTCTCAACATTCTGCCAACCGTCACCATCCGGGAAGGGCACCGCGTAAAAGTTTATCTCTCGGGCGATCTCGCGATGCCCGACTACAACAATCACAAAATGCCGCCCGACCTGTGAAGGCCAGGTGCAAGCAGCAAAATCATTAAAATTCAGAAAGGAGAATACGAAATGAAAAGAAAGGCTTTGGCACTCTTGCTCATTATGGGGTTGTGCGTTGGGACTGCCTCGGCGCAATTCGGATTCGGGATTGTTTACGACCCCACAAATTACGCGAACGCGTTGCTCCGCTATGCCGAACTTCAACAACAACTCGTTCAATTGAAGAACAGCTATACCCAACTCATTACTCAGTACAACCTGGCTTTGCAAATGTCCCGCAACCTCCAAAACATGCCTGCTCGTTATCAGGCCCAGTTCTCGCAATGGAGGAACACTCTCGCGGGGAATACGTACNNTTTCCCACCGTAACCACCGGATACCAGCAAGCCACAACCCAACTACTCCAATACAGCCCCGACCATATCTCCGGCATGACCGACGATGAACAGGCACGAGTCAAATCCCAGTATGCGTCCGTTGAACTCGCTGACGGCGCAAACACCACCGCCATGGCCGCTATCGGATCAATCCGTGGGAATGCCCAGAATGTTCAAACGCAGATTGCGAACCTTGAACAGGATTCGTTGTCTGCGGACCCGAATCTGAACACCGAAGTCTCCGTCCTGAACAAGATCAATGCGGCTGGGGTCTTGACCCTCCGCACGCTTCAGGACTCAAACAAGCTCCTCGCGTCGCTTCTCGAACAGCAAACCATCATCGCGAAGCAGCAACGCGAGGCCACGACCA
>PLZN01000142.1 GCA_003152195.1 Acidobacteriaceae bacterium | reverse complement strand
AGACGGGATGTTCACCTCACATTTAGCCCATACCAGTTTGCCACCTTATCATTCGGTGCGTAGCAGACAATATTTTAGTGTTTGTAGGTAAGCGTCAGAGCAACCTCACCTGTTAGACAGGTTAAGGGGCCAGACTTCCCTTAGCCTCTGTCCCCTTAACCTCCACCCGCGGGAAGCTGGATCAACCGGAAGAACCCGGGATTCGTTTCGCAAGAGTCTGAATGGATTCAGTTTCTCACCGAACAGCAAAAGCGCTATCCTAATCTGCCTAACGATCTCGCCCCTACCCTGCAAGGCATCGATTCAGTAAAGATATTTCGGCAAACGTCGGCGTTTGAGTTTTGCCGAGAATATGATCTGAGCCGTCGATGACCGTTTTGAGACTGATCTTCGGCACACATCGTCCACAGTTGTAAGGTTAGGAGCGTGAAGAACGCCCCCGTTGGAAGTCAGGCGCCTTCTGGGCCTTTCTGTTGGGAGGTATCCGAAGCTCGAATGCAATCGAACAGGTCTCGATCTCCTCCGGACGTGGTCCGAGACTGTTCGGATTCTGTACGAATTCAGCCTTGTTAAGCCGGCAGTCCTAAGCCTGACGGCTTAGGGCTGCCGGCTTCCTCCAGAACGAGCGCAGCAAGAAAGTAGTTCAGGTCAATGCGGCGAATTCACGCTCACAGGATCAGGCCGCGCAGACCGCGATGCGGGCGGAACGGGACCGGGGCTTCGCCTTCACCACGATCTCGACATCCTGCCCAAGCGCCACTAAAAAGCGCATCAGCCGCTCGATGGAAAAGCCTTCCAGCTTGTAGTGCAGCAGGGCAGAGACTTTGGGCTGATTGATTTCGAGCGCCGCCGCGACTTCAGCTTGGGAAAGCCCACCCCGCTCCACGATACGCTTGATGGCGGCTCCAAGGCGGGCTTTCGTGTCGAGCTCGACAGCATCCGCCAGCCCCATATCCGCAAAGACATTGCCGCTGCTCGGAATCACTCTTTCTGGAACTCTCTTAGCCATATCTCTCCTCATAATCACGTTGCGCCGCCTTCAGACGTTCGCGGACCAGGGCGACATCGGATTGCCTGGTCTCGATCCCGCGCGGCGGCTTCTTCTGAAAGACGTGCAGAACATAGACGGCCTGCGCGAAGCGAACGGTGTAGATCGCCCGATATGTGTCGCCGTCATAGTCTTTGACAACCTCCGGAATTCCTGGCCCCTCGCCCTTCCAGGGTCTGGCCGCCGGGTGCTTGCCGCCATACTGCGCCGCGCTCAACGCAAATCCGACGCTCCGCTGAACGTCTGATGGGAATCGAACAATGTCCTTCAGCGAAGAGCCAATCCAATAAAGCGGCTTTTCGCCCGGTACAGCTGGCCGTGTCATGATTATCCCACTTCTAGGATATTGCGTCGAGCACAATCCTGAACGAGTTCGATGGTAAACCCTCCCATTGGGCACTGTTTCCATTCGTGTCCGTTTGTTCCTCAAAATGCACTCTTTCGAGCGAATCGGTCTAAGGGATCGGCAGATCGGCAGTTTGAGGGAAAGAAACTATGATTGCACTTGCAATATTTTGTCATAATGTTCGTCTTTGACCCACCCACGCTGATCCTGACTGCCAAGATGGAGCTGCTGGATCTGTTTCTGAGCGAAATCGGAATGGAAGTTGCGATTCCACGAGCTGTCGAAGAGGAGTGTTGCGGCGGGAAAAAGACTCTCGATGCGCTGATGATCCACAAAGCTGTAGACGAGTCGAGAATCACGGTCAGGAGCGTAAGAAACAGGAAGCTGGTCCTGAAACTGGAAGAAGATTTCAGCATGGCCCGCGGCGAATCCGAAGTCATCGCTCTTGCGTTGCAGGAGAAAGCGCGGCTGGTGGGCATCGGCGGCAAACACGGAATCAATGCCTGCAAACTGGTAGGGATGGGCTTCACCACGGCGGTGGCTATTCTGCTGCGCAGCCGGCAGAAGGGTCTGATCGACCGCGGCGATGCTCTGGTTCGCCTTTCGACACTAGCCAGGCACGCACGTTACAAGAGTTCGATTCTCGAAGATGCGAAGCGGAGATTGGAGCAACAATCATGACCAAAACGATGAGTATCCGAATGGACCGGGACAATTACGAGTTCCTCCGTGCGGTCAGCCGGGAGGAGCGGAGCGATCTGTCGAAGGCGGTGCGCGACCTGGTGACGCGCGGCAGAATCCTGCTTGCCGTGGAGAGATACAGGAAGGGAGAAGCATCGCTGGGCAAGGCCGCCGCAGTGGCGGGTCTGCCCGTGGGACAGATGATGACGCTTCTTGGCGAATTCGGGGTTCGGAGCAGGATTGACCAGGAAGATTATCGTCAAAGTTTGGCGAACCTGACCAAGATCTGGTGAGAATCCCAGGGGGCGAACGTGATTTCCGGTTTCAGGTTTGCCAGGGGATTGCGTGCTGGGGTGGAAAGAACGCCTGCACATAGCTACTCTCTCCACATCACCGTATTTGTGAAAATGCTATAAACTTGCCAGTGCAGAGTAGAAGTAAATATGCTCTAAAAGCACTCCGTCTGTATCTAATCATTGGGCGGCAACATCCTGCTTAAATGAAGTAGGCGTAGCCTCACGGCGCACCCAGATGGTCATGACGAGCGCGGAAGCATGACAGCGTGGCCCCAAAGGCTGCGGGTCTTCTTTTCCTCTGGCGCGTCTGCGGCCATTGAATCCAGCTCAAACCAATCAAACGGCCAACATGCTCAAAGGGGTGCATGCGCGAAATTTGAGCACCTTCATGAAACAAAGGACTTAGCTGCTCTCAACGGGCTCGAATCCGGAACCCTGAGAAATGGGGCGACAGGTTGGAGTGGACCCCAAACTTGAGACACGGAAACTAGAGACACACTGCAACGAACGGAAAGGTCGAATTAACTATTTTTTCTGTGCCAGATCGTGGCAAACAGTATCTAAACACTATGGCCCCCAGAT
>PLZN01000496.1 GCA_003152195.1 Acidobacteriaceae bacterium | reverse complement strand
ATGAAGACCTGCGCGCCGACCGGCAACCGGAGTTCACTCAGATCGATCTCGAGATGTCGTTCGTACGCCAGGAAGATGTCTTCCGCGTTGTGGAGACTTTTTTGCAGGCGGCCTTCGGCGCGGTGGGCGTGGTGCTGAAGACTCCTTTTCCGCAGATCACCTACGACGAAGCGATGCGCCAATACGGCATCGACAAACCGGACCTGCGGATGCCGGGGTTGACGGATGTCCGCTCGGCTTTCCGCGAGGAGGATTTGCAGGCGCTGGCCATCGATCCAACGCAGCCGGTGGTCGTGGTGTGCATCCCTCGAGTCGGGGAGCTTTCGCGCAAGGAACGCGACGACAACCGGCCACTCTTTGACGCCAGCAAGGGCGCGAAGCTGATCGATGATTGGAAGAGGCTGGAAAAGAGTTTTCCCGAAGCGGTCAGGAAGGTACGCGAACTGGCGCCGGCGCGGGCAGAGGGCGAAGCTGAGGACCTGCTGGTGCTGGTTGCCGGCGATGCAACCTCCCATGTAAAGGCCAGCGACACCAAGACGCAAGGCCACCTCTCCGAGCGCGAGATCGGCGTCTATTCGGCGGCGGGCAATTTTCGCGTAGAACTGGCCCGGCGCTACGCCGACCGGCACAGCGCGTCCGCCATCACCGATCAGGTCGTCAAGTCACCCGAGCGCTTCCAGGGCGGGCAAGTGGCCGGGGACGCGGCCTTTCGCCCCATCTGGGTGACGGATTTTCCCATGTTCGAATTCGATAAGGAGTCGCAGCGCTGGCTGCCCGCCCACCACCCTTTCACTTCACCGCACGAAGAAGACATGGAAAGGCTGGTCTCCGATCCCGCATCGGTACGCGCGCGGTACTACGACTTGGCGATGAATGGCCTGGAGCTGGGCTCCGGCTCCATTCGCATCCACCGGCAGGATGTGCAGCAGGAGATATTTCGCGCCCTGGGCATGAGCGAAGAGGAGGCGCGGTCGCGCTTCGGATTCTTCCTGGAAGCCCTAACCTACGGCACGCCGCCACACGGGGGCATCGCTCTGGGCCTTGATCGCATTGCCATGATCCTGGCCGGGGCGCAAAGCCTGCGTGAGGTGATCGCCTTCCCCAAGACCGCTAAGGCCATCGACCTGATGGTCGATGCGCCTACACCGGTAAGCCCACAGCAATTGAGGGAATTGCACATCCGCACAACCAGCTGAGCAGCGGGTGGAGAAAAGAAACCACAGGTCCCTGCGGTTCTCACTTTAGGACGCGAAAAAACTCCAGGCGGCAACCTCAGTTCATCCACTTGCGGTCGTTGGGATCACGCTTCTCGTCGGGGTCGATGTAGCGCCCTTCATTATCGAAGCGGACGTCGCGGTTCTGTTTGCGCATATAGACCTCGAACTTGCGCGCGGCACGGCGGCGCTTCCAGCGATAGTAGTTGTTGCGCAGGCTGAAGAAGCCTTCACTGAAAGCCATGCTCATACCCCGCCGCGGGGCGCGGTGGGCAAAAAGGAACCCGAGCAACGCGCCGCTGAGGACGATGAAGCAGGCGAGCGGAGGGCCGCCGGAGAGCAGTACCGCGACCTCGATGAGCATGTAAACAATGACCAGGTATTTCGCCTTGATGGCCACCGGTAGAGGGAACATGTACATCTCGAGATCCCCAAAGAGCACAGCAAAGGCCGCCAGCAAACCGAAGATAGCGCCGTCTGCGCTGCTGGCCGTGGACAACGGACTCGAGTGAAATACGTGCGTAAAGCAGAGCGCACTGCCGATCAGGCCGCCGCCAATCGCGCAGAGGAAGTAAATTTCCAGCAGCCAGCGGCTCCCCTTCGCCGTTTCCAGATAAGACCCAATAAACCATAGCGTGAGCATGTTGAAGGCGACATGCAATACGCCCGTGTTGAGGAAGCTGTAAGTGACCAACTGCCATACCCATCCACGGAGCAGCAGCGCCGGAGTGAGCGAAAAATAGCTGAGTATCACCAGCGCCATTCGCGGCGCCGCGAATTCCAGGAGCAGCAGGACAAAGAAGACGGCCACGTTGGCCAACACCAGTTGGCTGGTGATGCCGCTGAAGCGCGGGAAAGAAATGGTTACGGAACCGGTCCGGGGAAAGCGTGCCATGATCTCTTCTGTAAGCCTAACGCTCCACTACGGGTGTTACAACCAGGCTGCAATGCCCTGCCGGGTCGACAGAGCGCACGCCGAAGACGACGTTGTCCTTGGAGATGGGCACAGTGACGGCATGATGCTCGCTCCCATCTTGTTCCTTTTTGGGAGCATCGCCAAATTTCGCGCTCGAGGCAGTGAACTGCCAGTCGGGCGCAGAGGTTTCGCGCCAAACTACATCATACGTCGTGCCCGGGGGCGCGCCGGCAGGAGAGGACCAGGTCAGAGCGGTGTTGTTGCCCAATGCCGCTGTCAGCATACGCACATTTCGCGGNNGAAAGGCCAGGGTGGCCAGAGTGGCTGCATTGAGCCGGGCCACGTTGGCGGTGTAGGAGAAGTCGACGAAACCGATCAGATCGCCGTACTGCACCCCGTTCTCTATGCGCACGTTCTGGTGCTGGTGGTCGAAATTTTCCCGCCATTCGGTCAAGCGGACCGCGGTGAAGCCTTCCTGGTTGAAGGAAGTATGATCGCCACCGCGGAGGAAGCGGTCATGACGAAATTCGAGGACGGGGCGGAAGGCGGGGTCGGTCTGGAAGTAACTACCAGCCACAGCGGCCATGGCACGCGCCAGTTGGCGGGAAGGAGAGTCGTTTTCGCCACCGATGGCTTCGATCCGCTTCGCCTCATCGGGTGTGGCGGCCTCCGGAATCTCCTCGGAAAAGACGCGAACACGTTGCTTATCCTGAAACTTGTCCCCGGGAGTTGTGTCCCCGCCGACAATGTCGTTGTTGAGTACGCCTTCCAGCTCCCAGCCCTGGCTGCGGGCCAGCCGGGCCAGGTGGCGGCTTCCATTCAGGCCCTGTTCTTCTCCCGCCACGGCGACGAAGACCAGGGTGGCGGGAAATTGCATCCGGCTGAGCACGCGCGCGCAAGCCAGGCTCACAGCCACGCCGCTGGCATCGTCATTGGCGCCCGGCGCCGGGTCCCGGGTGTTCTCGTTGGAGGAGTTACGCGAGTCGTAGTGCCCGGTGACAAGATACATCCGCTTGTTCTGCGCTGGGTCCTTTCCCCGCAGGACTGCGTATACGTTAGTAAGGAGCGTCGGCTGCGGAATGCGACTCTGGGGCTGTTCGGTGAAGGTGTCCCGGCTGACCTCCAGGCACCCTCCGCAAGCCGCCGAGTCCTTCTGAAACTGTGCTTCGATCCAGTCCGCGGCTGCACCGATGCCCTCACCCGGCCGCAGATCTTGCCGCATGGACGAGAGAGTGCTGCGATTGTTGAAGCTCACCAGGGTGGCTATCGACTGCTGTATTTCCGCTTTGGAAATCTGCCCCAGAGCGCGACGGATCGCAGGGTCGACGGGAGCGGGCCGGATCGCATCTCCTACTGTAGCGAAATCGAGCGTGGGCCCGGCCCGGGATCTCCCGTCGGGCTTGGTGGGGTCAACGAAGCTCATGCGGCTTTCCTTGAAGAAAGCCGCACAGGCGGTCCTGTCTGGTGCTGCGTAACAGGAAATCCGGGTACGCTGGTGCGAGGGGCACCCAGCGCTTCGCTTAGGCGCAGATT
>PLZN01000003.1 GCA_003152195.1 Acidobacteriaceae bacterium | reverse complement strand
CTCTAGCGGGTTACCAGGTGACTTGTGCGGCTTAGATCTTTCAAACGGGTTACGTTTCTTCTGTACCCTAGTATTCCCTAGTATTAAATTAAAGCAATAACATACTTGACGCACAGGTCGAAGTCAAAATGGAGAGGATGCGATGCATTCGATTCTAACGGCTGCCTCTAATCAATTCTCTAAATCTTCGGACCGACGGCTGACTCCGCAGCCTTTTGAGGAGAATGGGAGGGCTTTCACGATGCAACATTGCGTGACAGTTAGCGCAGACAAGGGCGATGTCCTCAAGGTGGGTACGTGAGGGTCGCTTGCGATGGCTCAAGGGCTCAATGTGATGGGCGATGATATATTTGTGTCCGTGTCTTCCATACCAATGCTCAAAATTCAATCCACAGACCTCGCAGCAGTAATCTGATCCCACTTTTCTTTGCTCGATGAGACCGCGGTTCCTGACACGGAATTGAGCCTCCCGCGCCTGAATTTCTCCTTCTATAGCAGCGTCTTGCTTGGTCTTTTCCTGCGCGGCATTGATTTTTCNNTTCGTATATCCTTGACCAGTATCGGTCTGACTGCGTAATGTTGGTTATCACCGATCTGGGTCTTAGTCGGCGCGAAGTCTTCTTGCCAATTCACTCGGCGCTGGTGTGGCCATGGCAGGCGACTGCCGGGAGAAAACTCGTAATTACTAACAATAGTTCCTCTGCCCACGACCTCAGAGCCCTCTTTGACATAGATAACATCGCGCTTCTGCATTTTATAAACAAATTGACGCAGACTATACTTTTGGGCAGCAGCAAGGCCGCTTGCCCTCCAAAGCTCCTCTGCGTCTTCTTGGGAATACCGTGTTAAGTCAGTATCGTGAAGCTGCTCGTAGGTAATTGCGGCTATCCCAGCGTCGCGAAAATTCTTCCATTCCGATGGCCCACCGCTGCGATGTCTAAAAGCCATGCGCCAGACATTCATTGGAAAAGTCTATGCTTAAGCGGACCAGTAGACCATCAAAACAGCCTCGTAGCTCTTAAGATTTGTTCCTAAGCCCAATCGAGTTATCCCCGCCCGAGGAAAAGTGGGATTTGCCCTGCCGCTGAAGTTGGCAGGAACTCGGTTTGTGGTAACGGTCTCGAACGGGGTTTTAAAAACCGGGGGACAGACGAAAAGTACCCCGATGAAAGGCGCACACTGCATCGCGGTATGGCCCTTCTTGACGGGTTACGTTTCGTCTGTCCCCCGGTTTCTGTCCCTTTTCGTGCGGTACTTTCCCTTAACCCTCCCGCACTTGCACTCCCTCAGCTCCTTCCGTGTGAGCTTAAAGAGGTCGCGGCATTTTGGGCAGTACAGCACTTTCATAGAGAACCTCTGGAATCAGCCAGCCTTCCGGCCAAAGACATAACGTAAGAATTAACGCCTTCTCTGCCTCACCGCCCGCCGAGACGGGGCCGTTCCGGCAATCAGGGGCGTTACCAACCGTTCATACAGCCCGAACAAATGCTCTACCCTGTCCCGGTGCCCTGGAAATGCAGCGCGGCGATAGAGCCTATCTACGGCCTCATCAAGACTTCTGTGAGCGCGGCGTAATGCGGGCGGCATCGAATCTACGTCGTAAAGGTCCGCGAGAGTCGAGTCGGCAAACTGCGTCCTGGCATTTAGTACCTCTTGTGCTAAGCCTCGAATAGCGGCTCAGACGTGCCCCACGCTTCGCCCCGTCTCGCCAGCTCCCGGATCTTCTCCGGGTCGGCGAAGGTGAACGTCCTGGGGAGGGGCGTTTTAAGGTCGGCTTCACAGAATTGGGCTTTTTTCGGGGAAGGACGGATTTTCCCCTAATGAGCGTCGCGTGCATACCAGCATCACAGAATGCTCCCGAAATCCACGAAAAGCCGTGACAGACGGGACGTAACCCTATCATTTGTATGCCCGTTTTTTCACGCCGCCAGGCAGCGCCCAACATTAAATTTAGTTAATGAAGATTTCAAAGCAAGTTTAATTGGCTTAAGCCAAGCTAGCTTAGGAACGGGCATTGGGCAAGGCCTTATGAGCTGCCGGAAACGGCCGGGCGGGCGGCCGTTCCGATAAGGTTCTCATCGTGGCGCGTTTGGCGCGAGTCGTAGCCGTTGGTGTTCCGCACCACGTAACACAGCGTGGAAATGCGCGAAGATTTATCCTCGATTGCGATGCTGACCGCATGGTGTATCTCAATCTTCTACGCCAGAACATTGAGCTCCACGGAGTGGCATTGATCGGTTACTGCCTGATGTCCAACCACGTGCATCTGGTTGTGATACCCCACAATGGCTGCGGTTTGGCGTTGGCGCTGAAGGATACACACGGGCGCTACGCTGTCTACTGGAACACGGTTCATCGGTCGAGCGGTCATGCGTGGCAGGGACGCTACTTTTCCTGTCCATTGGACGGCGCGCATCTGTGGGAAGCGTTGCGTTATGCGGAGTTGAACCCGGTGCGGGCCGGCTTGGCGATCGAGGCGGAAGCGTGGATGTGGTCCAGCGCAGCGGCCCATTGCGGAACGGAGACAGGGAACGAAATCTTAGATTTGGAGGTATGGCGGAATCATTGGACTGCCAGCACCTGGCGGCAGTATCTTGCGGCTGGCGAGATGGAATCCAAGCTGGCGGCGATTCGTCAGTGCACGCACACGGGCCGGCCATTGGGTAGCACAGAGTTTGTACAGCCTCTCGAGGGATCGATGAAGCGGCGGCTAGCTC
>PLZN01000341.1 GCA_003152195.1 Acidobacteriaceae bacterium | reverse complement strand
CATCGCGCTTAGGGGTCGTCATGCCTCAGGGGCTAAAGCCCCAATTCCTCTCAGCAATGTGCGGCATGGCTAAAGGCCATGCCCTGATACAAAGCCAATGTCTTTTCCAGCCAGATCCTACACCCGATGGAATGATCGAACATGATTTTGTGTCCGGAGCCGCCCTCGGCCCGGAAAAATGTAGAAACTCCAGGTGCGGCTTTCTATAAGGAAAGCCGCATGCAGTTCGCTGATCCAACAAGCCTCAACAGGAAATTCGGGGTAGCGTAGTGGAGGGACCTGCGGTTTCTTTTCTTTAGCTTCGCGCCTCCGGTTAAGCATACGAATTCCATTCCCTCAATGGCTCAACCGCGCTAAATTTATATCCTCCCCTTTCCCCTTTACCCCGGGCTGAGAATTACCTGGAGGAGCGGCATGCAAGGACCACGCACTACTTTTATCTACCTAGCCGTGGTCTTCGGTCTGCTCGTCATTCCGCGGGCACTGCAGCGCTTCCGTCTTCCCGCCCAGCTCACCTGCTTTGCCTTCGGTATCATCGTCGCGGGCTTTTTCAAACCTGTTATTAACGACAGCGTCGTCTCCGTTCTGTCAACGCTTGGCATCGCGGCGCTCTTTCTTTTCGCCGGCCTGGAAGTCGATTTTGTCGAGCTTCGGCGGCAGCTCCCTTCACTCGCAGGGCATTTCGCGGCACGCGCGGTGGTGCTGGTGGCTTGCGCGCAAATCGCTAAGGTGTATCTCCACCTGGGCTGGCAGGTCGCCTGGCTTCTGGCGCTTGCAGTTCTCACGCCGTCTACCGGTTTTATCCTGGATATGCTGCCGCACTCCGGCCTTGACCACACGGAGCAATCGGAGGTCGCTCTCCACGCAGTTGCCGGCGAAATCCTTGCCGTGTTTTTGTTCTTCCTGATCTCACAGGCCGGGTCCGTCAGGACGGTGCTCATCTCCGGGGCCGCGATCGCCTTGCTGATCGCATTCATGCCCCTCGTCTATCTTGCCCTGGGGCGCTATGTCGTGCCTTACGCGCCGGGCTCGGAATTTTCACTGTTGCTTATGGTCGGCCTCATCTGCGCGGTAATTACGGAGACCTTAGGCGTCTACTATCTTGTCGGCGCATTCGTCGCTGGACTTGTCGCAAAGTCTCTCAGCCAGCGCTTGAAGACGCTTGCCTCGGCGGAGAATCTGGAAGCAATCCGGCTCTTCGCTTCCTTCTTTATCCCCTTCTACTTCTTCCACAATGGACTCGGAGTACCCAGCGCGGCGATTGTCGCCGCTTCCCTTTGGTACGGATTTGGGCTCGCGGTCTGCATCATCCCCGTGCGCTTAGGCGTGGTTTGGCTGCAATCGCGCCTCATGCAGCATAGAGGACATCGCGGCAGCTTCCGCGTTTCGATCGCGCTCACGCCCACGCTCATTTTCACTTTGGTCATCGCGGAACTACTGCGCGAGAATTTTTCCGTCAGCCCCCCGCTCTACGGCGGACTCCTGGTCTACGCGGCCATCGCCAGCATCCTGCCTTCGTTGGTTCTGCCTGCTCTCGTCGAGAACGCCATCAACGCCCTTCCCGCCGAAGCGTGAGCCGTTCATTTCTGGGCGGTCGTTGGAAGCGAAGGCCCATTGAAATATCTGCTGGCGAAGGTCAGGAAGGTGGGCCAGTTCGGAGCGTCGGTGTGTCCATAATGATGCTGGCGGAATGCGAGATCGCCGTCGATCAGAGTGGTCTCCATAGGTGGAAATGCAGTCGTCCCCAGGTCTTTCTTTCCCAAAAGCTTGTAGACCGGACCGGCCGCCGCCTCTGCCTTAAACATGCCCTGGGCGTCTACCCATCCGTCGAGTGTCCCCACAGCATCCGTCCATCCCGCGGGCGGGGGCGCTCCCGCGCCGATGAAGACCGGGCGCGGAGCGCACATGGCGATCAATTCATGAGAATCGACAGGCATATCGTTGGCGTGCAGTGGGCCGGCATATTTTAGGAAGTTGCCCGCCATCCAGTGGTATTCGTTCGGCGCAGCAACGTTTTCCAGCAATTCGCCGCGGTTGCGACGATAGAGGTTGGCGCCGCCCATACCGGAAGAACTCACATACGCAATGGCAATGCGCGGATCGTATGCCATGGCGACCAGGGTTGCCTTGCCATAGCGCGAGTGGCCTTCAAGACCGGCCTTTCTGGCGTCCACCGACTTGTCTGTTTCAAAGTAGTCCAAAGCGCGGCTGGCGCCCCAGGCCCATGCGCGCAGGGCGCCCCAGTCGTCCGGCTTGCGCGGCTGGCCTTTGTTCACCAAGCCGATGATTCCTGCCGTCAGGCCCGCACCGTTATCCGCTTGCAGGTTGGTGGGAATGAGGGTGGCATATCCCCATCCCTTGGCAAGCACCTGTTCCTGCCATGTTGGCCCGGGGAACGGAGCGGGCCGGGGCCCAGCCGCCGCCATGCGCGCTCGCAACGCCGCCATCACCTTGGGGTCATAGGTGAATTGCAAGATTACGGGTACAGGACCGGTGGCATCAGCTGGAGTGGTTAACGTCAACGGGATGTCCACGGTAATAGCCGGATAGGAAGAGTTGTCGACATGCCCGATGATCTGCTTGGTGATGACCGGCACCTCGCCAACTTTTTCGTGGGTGGTGCTGGCCACTTCCCATCGCACCGTAGGAACGTGTTCGGGCACCCGGCCATAGACGTCCTGGTCAAAATACTCCACGATTTGCGGTCGGCGCACTTTCCACCACATCTTGGCCGTCGTCACCTTTTTGCCGTTGTTCAGGGTAAGCGGGTCGGGAAGATTGGGGTAGGGATTGGCCTTGGATTCGTCGTAGTTGACCGCATTCGGCAGGTTAGGGCTGTGCGTATTCGCCCCCGGGCGAATCGAAGTGATGCCTAGCAAATCCATGGTTCGCTGGCGATCCTGCTCGGAGGTGAACTGCACTGGTGGCGGCAGGCTGGCCACCGTGCTTCCGTTGTCGTGCGGGGCTCCGTTTGCCACAGGCGGGACCACCAGAAGCAGCACGATCGAACCCAGTAATGGTGGCATCCATTGGCGAATTCGCATGATCTCCCCCCGCGCCGGAAACGTTCCCATGATAGCCCTTCCAAAACGGATCTGGCTCGGTTGACAGCCTGCGTCACATCGGCCTTGGTTCCATGTTCCTCTCAGACTGTCCCGCGGCAACCCGATCCCCCATTGACGCCCGGCAAGGGCCAAGCTATCGTTGTGCTATCTGGAGTTTGGGAAGGCGGTGCGAATCCGCCACTACCCCGTAACTGTAAGCGCTGAGAGCTTGAACCAATTTGCTGAAGCCACTGGGATGCAAGTCCTGGGAAGGCTGTTCAAGCTCGACGAAGCGCAAGTCAGGAGACCGGCCAGATGCCCACCAGGGCCGTTTTCAGCTTCGATGGGAGAGCTGGAAAGCAACCTCGCTGACGTAGCCGCTCATCAGCACGGACGCTGCCTTTTTTGATCAATCCCGCTTCGCGCCAAGGCTTTGCCCTGCGCAAGAGGCGATGTATGCAGATAAATCGCCGGAATACGGTGACACTCGTGCTTGGCGGTGTGCGCAGCGGCAAGAGCCACTACGCGGAGCAACTTGGCGAGCAGGCCGGCCGCGTCGTCTTTGTCGCCACCGCGCAGGCTTCCGACGACGAGATGCGGCACAAGATCGACCGCCATCGTGGCAATCGCCCGCAACACTGGCAGACCGTCGAGGAGCCGCTCGGGTTGGCAGAGGCAATCGTCCGCCACGGCCCTTCCTGCGATCTGATGATCATCGACTGCCTGACCATCTTTGCCGCGAATCTGCTGGAAGCCATGGGTGACGATAAAAGCTCGATCCAGAGCTCGGTCGATGGTCTGTGCGTTGCCCTGCAGTCGCCTCCCTGCTCCGTCGTGCTGGTTTCGAACGAGGTAGGCAGTGGCGTCGTGCCCCCGTATCCTCTGGGTCGACGCTTCCGCGACCTGCTGGGAGAAATGAACCAGAGCGTCGCCCGGGTTGCTACCAACGTCTTTTTCCTGGTCGCCGGCCTGCCGCTGGTCCTCAAAGGTCAAGCCGAGGTCAGCCAATGATCGGCCTGATGGTTGGGGGCACGGCCAACTTGTTGCACGTTCCACTTATATAGACGGAAAGGACGGCGCTGTTCCGTTCTTCAACTCAATCACGGCAAGGTAACGAGAAGGCGGTGCGAATCCGCCACTACCCCGTAACTGTAAGCGCAGAGAACCGGGCACAGACGATCAACGCCACTGGGACGAGAGTCCTGGGAAGGCAGCCCAGGTTTGTTGACGCGCAAGTCAGGAGAACGGCCTTGCTTCACCAACCCGAGGGGGGTACACATTGTTCGATCTACCCATTTCGCGGAGCATCCGGAGGAGCTTCGGGCTCTTCCTTTTATCCCTGCTGCTGGCGCCACTCACAGCCTTTGGCTCCGAGGCAGGTACCCTGCGCGGAACCATAACCGACCCGCTCGGAGCGGTCATCGTCTCCGCAACCGTGGAGTTGCTGGACGGCACATCGGTTGCCGGAATAACGGCCAGCGACGCGGTCGGCAACTATCTCTTTCGCCTGCAGAAATCGGCTCGCTACCAGGTTCGGGCTGTGGCGCCTACCTTCCAGTCCACCACCAGCGAGGGGGTCTTCGTGACGGCCTCGGGTAGAGCCCAGGTGGATATCACTCTGGCCACCCAGACCTTGACGCAGGAAGTTACGGTAACCGCGACAGGAACGCCCACGCCCGAGGCACAGGTTGGCGCGCCGGTAAGTGTGCTGAGCGCGGACCAGTACCGCTACGCTACCGAGGTGCAGGATCCGTTGCGCCTGATCCCGGGTGTTCAAGTGACGCAGACGGGACAGATGGGGGGCACAACAGGCTTGTCGATACGAGGCGGCAACGTCAACGCCAATAAGGTGCTGATCGACGGAGTTCCCGCGGATGATATCGGAGGGGCGGTTGAGTTCGGAAATATCGATAGCGCCGGCATCGATAAGATCGAGGTGCTGCGCGAGCCGAATAGCGCCCTGTACGGCTCCGACGCCCTGGCAGGCGTGGTGAGCCTCACTACGGCTCGCGGCAGCACTCTGCTTCCCTTGCTGACTTACTCCGGCGATGGAGGCAACTTCAATACCACACGCCAGGTGGGCACGCTGGGAGGCACCTTTCGCCACTTCGATTACTACTCCGCCTTCGCGGACACGGAGACGCAGAACAATCTGCCCAACGATGAGTTTCGCAACGTGACCTATGCCGGGAATTTTGGCTGGACACCGAATACGGCCAACGATCTGCGCTTCACCGTGCGGCATCTCAGTGTCTCCGCGGATCAGCCGAACGCCATCCTTCTTTACGGCGTCCCCGATGCCGCAGGCATAAAGGAAGGGGAAAGCTACGTGAGCGCTGCCTGGAACAACCAGACCAACGACAGATGGCACAACCAGATACGCTATGGCGGCCTGCGTTTGAATTACCATTACACCGATTACGCAGCAACCGGGATCTATGACCCGGACGAGGACGTTTACCTGGGCTCTCCGGTCACCATCCAGGGCGCAAATGGCTATAGCGTGAGCGGCCAGGCGATCTTTCAATACGGCGCAAGCTACGGAGAAAGCTACCCCAATGACTATCTGGCGCCCAGTAAGAGGGACTTCGTCTACGCCCAGTCCGACTACCGGATCAATGCGCATATCGTCGCCCTGGGAGCGTTCAAATACGAAGATGAGCGCGGCTCCACGGTTAGCTCGGGGAGAACCCCGACTGCCATCGAGCGCGGCAACTACAGCTACACAATTCAGCTGGCGGGAGACATAGGCAACCGTCTCTATTACACAGTAGGCAGCGGCCTTGAAGACAACGGGCTTTTCGGTTTCGCGGCCACGCCTCGCGCTTCCCTTGCCTACTATCTCCTTCGTCCATCCACTGCCGGCTGGCTCAGCGGCACCAAGCTTCACTTCAGCTTCGGCAAAGGCATCAAGGAGCCGAGCATCTACTACCAGAGCATTTCTCTCTATGGCATCCTGGACGCGCTACCCGGCGGCGGCGAGCTGATCAAGCAGTATCACGTCTCTCCTATTGGGCCGGAGACCTCCCGCACCTACGATGGAGGAATCGATCAGCAACTTTGGAACGGCCGTGCTCGCGTCAGCATGACGTACTTTCACAATGAATTTACCAATGGGGTGGAATTCGTTCCGCAATCTGCTTTGCTGGCTCTGGGCCTGCCGGCTGCCAGCGACCCTGCAGTGCAATTTGGAGCGGCCGTCAACTCCCAGGCCTTCCGCGCCCAGGGCGCGGAAGTTGCCGCCGAGTATAAGATCGGCAGCAACCTTTTTGTCCGCGGCGGCTACACCTATCTTGACACCGTCGTGCAACAGTCCTTCTCGAGTGAGTCGCTGCCCAGCTACAACCCAAACTTTCCCAACATCGCGATTGGCGCCTTTTCCCCTTTGGTGGGCGCGAGGCCATTCCGTCGCGCCCCGCACTCCGGCTACTTTGGACTTAACTACAACCGTTCCCGATGGTATGGGTCGTTTACCGGCACGCTGGCCGGCCGCCGCGACGACAGCGACTTTCTCACGGATGCAGAGTTCGGCAACAGCCTGCTGCTACCGAACCGCAATCTGGACGGCGCCTATCAACGGCTTGAACTCGGCGGCGGCTATCAGGTCACGCGATCCTTTACCGCCTACACTGATATTCAGAATCTGCTCAACGAGCATTACAGTGAAGCGTTCGGCTTTCCTTCTCTGCCCGTTACGGTTCGGGCTGGCGTGAAGATCAGCTTCGGAGGCGAATCCTGGCGATGGAAATAGCCACGATAGACGAAGTAATCGAGGGGATCACCGCCCCACCGGTGGCTTATCTAGTCCAGGCGAGGGCTCACCTGGACAGCCTCACCAAGCCGCTAGGCAGCCTTGGACGCCTGGAAGATTTGGCGGCACAGTGGTTCGCCATCCGCCGCGGGAAGATCGCCGGGCCTGTCAGCAAAGCCGTCTACGTCTTCGCCGCGGATCATGGCATAACGGCGGAAGCTGTGAGTGCTTATCCCGCGCAAGTAACGCAGCAGATGGTGCTCAACTTTCTTTCCGGGGGAGCAGCCATCAATGTGCTGGCACGGCTTAATGGGGTAGAAGTAAACATCGTCGACCTTGGCGTGGACGCAGACCTCAGCGGCCATGAAGGACTTATGCAATACAAAGTGCGCCGGGGGAGCAGGAATATGTTGCGGGAACCCGCGATGAGCGAAGAGGAGCTCGTCGCGGCGCTCTCGGCCGGTCTAGCGCTGGCGGATGCGGCCTTCGCCAACGGAAACAACCTGATCGCAGTCGGCGAAATGGGCATCGGCAATACCACCGCCGCCAGCGTCATGACTGCCGCGCTTACTACCCAGCCGGCCAGCCTGGTCACCGGCAAAGGCACCGGGCTCGACAGCGTGGCGCACGCGCACAAATGCCGCATCGTGGAAGCCATCCTGAGCCGCCATTTTGCAGAGCCGGCCGGCCCACGCGATATTCTTCGCTGTGTGGGCGGCCTGGAGATCGCCGCTATGACCGGCATGATGCTGGGCGCGGCCCGGCACGAGATCGCCATCGTTATGGACGGCTTTATCTCCACCGCGGCCGCGGCCATCGCCTGCGGTCTTGCCCCCGCTGTGCGCAGCTATCTGTTCGCCGGACATCAATCCGAAGAGCCCGGCCACCGGATGCTGCTTGCCCATCTCGACATCAAGCCCATTCTCGACTTGCATATGCGCCTGGGCGAAGGAACGGGCGCGGTTCTGGCCATGCCCATTCTCGAAGCAGCCATCCACCTCTATCAGGAGATGGCCACCTTCGCCTCCGCCGGCATCAGCGGAGCGACGGCATGAGCCTGCGTTCCCTGCCTCGGCAGTTCGCGGCCGATATGGCGGTAGCCTTTCAATTTCTGACCCGGCTACCGGTACCCCAGGTGGAGTTCGCGCCCGGCGGCCTTGCGCGCACAGTCAAATTCTTTCCCGTGGCCGGCCTTGTCGTTGGCGGAGGTGGGGCGCTGCTACAGAGGGCGCTTACGCCTCATCTCGGCCGGCCCGCCTCTGGCTTGGCGGTTCTGCTGTATCTCGTGCTCATCACCGGATGCTTGCATGAAGATGGTCTCGCCGATGCCGCTGATAGTCTGGGCGGCTGGAATCAGGAACAGCGGCTAGCGATTCTCCATGACAGCCGCATCGGCAGCTACGGCGCAGCGGCCCTGGTACTCTCGCTTCTGGGCCGCGCGGTGCTGCTCGCTGAGCTGCCGCTCGAGCACTTCGCCGCCTATCTAATAACGGCCCATGTACTTTGCCGCTGGTCAACGTTGCCTCTCAGCTACTATCTTCCGCCCGCACGCGAGAGCGAGGGACAAGGTGCGCGGGTGGCACAGTTGACCTCCGCTTCCTCTTTGATCGTGGGGTCTCTCTTCACTTTGGCTACCGCCGTTGTGGCTCTGCGCAAGGCTGCGATTGTTCCGGTTCTGTCGGCAATCCTTGTTTCTCTGCTCAGCGGCTTCTTTTACATGCGAAAGCTCGGCGGCGTGACAGGCGATTGCTTTGGCGCAACCAATCAGCTCACTGAGATTGCCGTGTACCTTTGCGGAGTGTGGCAGCCATGACCCGCGTGCTCTTCATTCGCCATGCGGAGACGAACATGGCCGGCCGCTTTTGCGGCCACTCCGACCCGGACGTGAATGCCAAGGGACGCACGCAGCTCACGGAGTTGGCGCACTTGCTTTCTGCCGAGGCGATCGATGAGGTTTACAGCAGCGACCTGCGGCGCGCAAAGAGCACTGCGCAAGCGATTGCCGCGGCCAGGAACATTCCGCTGTCGTTGCGTCCGGCCCTGCGCGAGATTGATTTCGGCCATTGGGAAGGCCTTAGCTGGGAGCAGATTGAGCAGAGAGATTCCGATTATGCCCGCAAGTGGATGGCCGGCTATCCCCACCTTCCCGCGCCCTCGGGAGAGAGCTTCCAGGCCTTTGAGGAACGTATCCTTCAAGAAGTGAATCAACTACTCGAGAGCAGCCGTGGCCTGATGGCGGTGGTCACGCATGCGGGGGTCCTGCGCGTGGTGATGCGGCGTCTCTGCGGCTGCTCTGACGAAGAGGCATGGCAACAGATCCGGCCGTACTGCAGTGTCGTGCGCTACGAATCACGCACCCTAGAAGCAAAAGGAGAAAACGAATGAGTATCTCAACCAAACGTGGAGATGCAGGACAAACCGGACTTGCCGGCGGGATTCGCATTTCAAAAGCAGACCTTCGCGTAGAGGCTTATGGTTCCGTGGACGAGCTGAACACCGTGCTGGGCTTCGCCCGCAGCATCTGCCACAACCAGGAAATCGCCGGCTGGACGGAACAGATCCAAAAGACGCTCTTCCGGCTTGGCTCCGCGTTGGCGACGCCGCCCGAGAGCAAAAAGCCGCAAATTTACATCACGGCGGAAGACGTCGACTTCCTGACCCAGCTCGTCTACAAGATCGAAGCGACGGAAGGGATTCTTTCCGATTGGTCTTTGCCTGGCGCGCACACCGAGTCAGCGGCCTATGAGATGGTGCGCACCGTCTGCCGGCGCGCGGAGCGTAACACGGTGCGCCTGGCAGAGAGCGGACCAGAGGTCAAGCCGGAGGTGCTGGCTTACCTCAATCGCCTCTCTGACGTGGTCTGGCTCTTCGGCAGGTTGATCGAACTGAATGCGGGCATCGATGCGCGTCTTCGCGACGGAACCAAGGTTGGTCCGAAATGGTCGAGAGCGTGGTAGGCGGTTGAACCGCAGGTCCCTCCACTCCGCTTCGCTCCGGTCGGGATGACAACTTTTTTGCAAGAAATCAATGACTCAGGAGACTAGAGGAAGCTCGGAGCAGGTATATGGATAGTCCCTCTGCGGTTTTACAGGCTGCGGGAGAACTAGTTGTTCTTCTGGGGGAGTGAAGGGTACGGGCTTCAGCCCGTACACAAACCCTGCGATGGAATTGGGGCTTTAGCCCCTGAGGAAGTGTTCCTCTTCTCCCTTGGGGTTTCCGTAGCCTGGGTAGGAGGATCATGAGTCAAGCACGCGCCGTCATGGTTCTCGGCACCAGCTCCCATGTTGGCAAATCTTTATTGACGGCGGCGCTTTGCCGCATCTTTGCCCAGCAGGGCTACAGCGTCGCGCCTTTCAAGTCACAGAACATGTCGCTCAACTCTGCCGCGACGATCGAGGGCCTGGAGATCGGCCGCGCCCAGGCACTGCAGGCCGAAGCGGCCGGTATTGCTCCGTCAGTTCACATGAATCCCATCCTCATCAAGCCGTCGGGAGACAGCTCGTCACAGGTGGTGGTGCGGGGCAAGATCTGGGGGCAGCTCTCCGCGGCCGACTATCATCAGCGGCGGGTGGAAGAGCTGATGCCCGTGGTGCGCGAAAGCTATCAGACACTTGCGTCCAGCTACCAAGTGATCGTCCTGGAAGGGGCCGGCTCCCCGGCGGAGATCAACCTGAAGCAGCATGACATTGCTAACATGCGCATGGCCGAAATGGCGGATGCCGCTTGCCTATTAGTGGGTGACATCGATCGCGGCGGAGTCTTCGCTTCCCTGCTCGGCACGGTCGAGCTTCTGGATCCCGATGAACGTGATCGCATCCGCGGCTTCTGTATCAACAAGTTTCGTGGCGACCTGAGCCTGCTTGAACCCGGCGTTCGCATGATGGAAGAGCGTCTAGGCAAATCATGCATGGGCGTTGTGCCCTACCTGCCGGCGCTCATGCTGGAAGAAGAAGATAGTGTTGGCCTGCCGCCGGTCGCGCGTTCCGGCTGGCCGCAAAATGATGGTGCGCCGGACCGGGCGCTGCGCATCGCTGTTGTAGCTCTCCCCTCGTTTTCCAACTTCACTGACTTCGATTCGCTGCGCGCAGAGCCTTCCGTCGATTTGCTCTTCTGCCGTGCGGCGGAGCTTTTGCGGGATGCTGATGTCGTGATCCTGCCAGGAAGCAAACAGACCATGAGCGACCTGGAGTGGATGCAGGAGAAAGGCCTCGATCAGGCGGTGCGCAACCACGCCAAGGCTGGTCTTGTCGTAGGTATCTGCGGCGGTATGCAGATGCTGGGCCAGGAACTGGCCGACCCGGGCGGTATCGAGCGGCAGGGTTGCCTGCCGGGGCTCGGCCTGCTCCCCGTCAGCACTACGATGCAGGCACAGAAGGTCACCCGTATCAGCTCCGGCACGAGGAACCTTGAGTCTCTCTTCGACCAAGAAGTGCGAGGGGATCGGGTCTCCGGATATGAGATTCATGTTGGCAAGACCGTGTATCTAGCGCACGCAGAGCCCTTCGCCACACTTAACTCCGGAGAACAGGACGGATGCATCAGCGCGGACCGGCGCATACTCGGCACCTATTTGCATGGGCTCTTCGACGACGACTGTTTCCGTCATCAGTTCTTGACCGCCGCACGCAGCTTTCACAAGCTGGCCTCTTCCAGGGTGCTCACTCCGTGGAAGGCGCAACGCGAGGATTCACTCGATCGTCTCGCCGGCCAGGTCGGCAGGTCGCTTGACATGTGTCGCATCTTTGAGTGGGTCGGGTTGATGTACAAATGACCCGCGCTCAGACCATCACTGCCGCCTACTTGTTGGATTGGATCGTAGGGGACCCGGAGTGGGTCCCTCACCCAGTACGCCTGATGGGGCAATGCAGCCAGCGTGGAGAAGCGCTGCTGCGCCGGCCTGGCCAAAGCGCAAACGATGAGCTAGTCGCGGGCGGAGCGCTAACGGTCGCCATGGTTGGCGTCTTCTACGTCGGCACAGCGCGAGCGATTGAATGGGCATATCGGATCGGCTGTGGGACGGGTTTCGTAACCGAGTTTCTTCTGGGGTGGACCTGTCTTGCATCGCGCGGCCTGGTGGATGAGGCCAATGCAGTCATCCGGGCACTGGAGCACGAAGACCTGCCACGCGCCCGGCAGAGACTGGCGAGAATCGTCGGCCGCGATACGCAGGCTCTCAGCACGACCGAGATTCATCGCGCGGTGATCGAGACGCTCGCCGAGAGCGCCTGCGATGGAATCGTCGCGCCCCTGTTTTACATGGCAATCGGCGGCGTGCCTCTGGCGATGGCTTACAAGACTATCAACACCCTGGACTCCATGATCGGCCACGCTGACCAGCACTATTTCTACTTTGGCAAGGCGGCAGCGCGGCTGGATGACGTGGCCAACTATCTTCCATCGCGCCTGACCGCCCTGGCGATCGCGGCGGCCAGCTTGATGGGAAGCAATGAGAGCGGCACGTCCGCCCTGCGCATATGGAAGCGTGATGGCGGAAAACACAAGAGCCCCAACGCAGGCCAGCCCGAGAGTGCAATGGCCGGCGCCCTGCGCGTCCGGTTGGGTGGCGAGAATGCTTACGCGGGTGAGCGCATCGCCACGCCCCTTCTCGG
>PLZN01000215.1 GCA_003152195.1 Acidobacteriaceae bacterium | reverse complement strand
TAGCAGCCCGTGGTTAAAGTCTAAAATCCGTGAAACTGATTTTCTAACACTATGAATCTAAATTTCTTAACTTCTCGATGTTTCCAGAAAGGCACTTTAACCACGGGCTGCTAGCGGAGAGCTAGTGCAATAGACCATTAAGTTGTCTACCGGAGCTCATTGTTTATACACACGCTGAAAAGACTCCATGCAAAGCGCTCTCCTATAAGTAAAGAGGAAATTTATGCCACTTTTAGGAGGTAATATGTTATTTCAATTTGTTAGGCTGGCCGCGCTGGTGTTGCTGCTTGTAATCGGCTTCAACTTGCCGCTTCATGCACAAACTTCAGTCGGACAGATTGCGGGCACGGTGGCCGATTCCGCCGGAGCTGTGATTCCGGGCGCCACAATCACCATCACGAATATCGACACGCAGGCCGTCCATACGGTACTTACTGACGATAGCGGCTTCTTCGTTGAGACCGATCTGCCCATCGGCAACTACTCGGTAGAAGCCGTGAAAGCGAGCTATCGCTCAGAAAAGCGCACCGGGTTCTCGGTTGTCGCCGACGCCCACCTCACCGCCAACTTCCAAATGGAGATCGGTGCGGTAACCGAGGTGGTCACTGTGACCACGACAAGTAGCGAAGCACTTAATACCACCACCGGCGAGCTCTCCCACGTAATCGATGCGAAAGAGGTCCAATCGACTCCCTTGAATGGACGCAACTATACCCAGCTGATGACGCTGATCCCGGGCTCGGTGGTGACGAACCCAGACATCTTCGCAGTTACCACTGGTCTGAACTCCACTAACCAGGTAATCAACGGTAACCGTGCCGACTCAGCCAATCTGACCGTGGATGGCGCATTCAATCAGGCATCGGGAAGCAACGGCAGCTTGATCAACAACGTGGGCGCCGACTTCATCCAGGAAGTCAAAATCGAGACCTCCAACTTCTCAGCAGAATTCGGCAGAACCTCCGGGCCGGCATTTAACATCGTCACCAAGAGCGGCACGAACCAGTGGCACGGAGGCGCCTTCGAATACCTTCGCAATAACGACTTCGATGCCCGGCCCTTCTTCAGTACGAGCAAGACGCAGTTGGTCTTCAACGATTTCGGCTACGACGTTGGCGGACCGATCTTCAAGGACAAGCTGTTCTTCTTCGTGGGCGAGGAATGGAAACGCCTCCGCCAGCAACAGTCGCCCACGGTATTTACCACCCCCAGCTCCGCGGAACTCGCCGGGGATTTCTCGGGCCTCACGCTGAACGGGAAACCCCAGCAACTGGATTATCCTGGGACGGCGACACCGATTCCCAATAACAACATCGCGTCTATGCTGACTCCCGATGGCAAAGCGATCGCGAATGTCTACGCCACGATGAATGCGCTGGGCACGTATACCAATGCGACCAACAGCACTAATAACCTGACTCTTATTCCGCTTAACCCGCTCGACTTCCGCGAAGACCTCGTCAGGCTCGACTACACCATCAATAACAAGAACAACATCTACGGCAGGTGGGTTAACGACTCTAACAGCCTGATCGATCCGTTCGGCACTTTTTCGAACTCAGGCGTCCTGCCGACGACTCCCACTATGCGCGATCGCCCCGGTGTGAGCATGCTCGCATCCGAGACCTGGAGTATCCGTCCGGCTATCATCAACCAGGCGACAGCAAACTTCAGCTACGTCTCGCAGCACATTCCTCCGCACGGGGTCAACTGGGAGCGCTCCACTTATGGCTTCCAGTACAACAAGCTCTTTCCCGGAGCCGGAGAGTACCCGAACGGCATTCCTTATGTGACGATCCTGAATTACGCTCCATTCCAGGGTCCGAACTTTGCCTTGAATTCACCGACCACTGACATTCAGGCGGCGGATACGGTATCCATCACCAAGGGTAACCACCTGATCAAGTTTGGCGCCGTGTACATCCGTAACCGGGTTGACCAGAACGGACGGCCTTACTACACCGGCGATGTCAACTTCACTACAGTTGGCAGCACATACACCACCGGCAACGCGCTGGCGGACGCGCTTCTGGGTAACTTCCAAAGTTACACCGAGGCGAACGCCGATCCGGTTGGGCACTTCCGCTTCAATCAGCCTGAGGCCTTTGCGCAAGACACCTGGAGGGCCACTCATAACCTTAGCGTCCAGTTCGGAGTACGTTGGCAGCTGATCCGGCCGCTGTATTCGCAGGGCAATAACATGTCCAACTTTGACCCGTCAGTCTATAATCCATCGACCGCGATCACGGTATTAACCAATGGAAAGGTTGTTCCAGGTTCGGGCAATGCATACGATGGCCTTGTTCGCGCGTCGGGCAGCGGCGTTCCTGCTGGCCAGGTGCAGCGCGTACCCAATATAAACACTGCCGCCCTTCCGTACATCCCATTGGGTGCACCGCGCGGTTTCTACAACATGAATGGCGCGTTTGGACCGCGCCTTGGATTTGCCTACGCTCCTGATGCAAAGACCGCAGTCCGCGGCGGCTTTGGCACGTTCTACTATCGCGCCGAAGGAAACGTCACCTTCAGCCAGGTCAACGTAGAGCCGTGGCTGCAGAATGTTGAGTTCGATAATGCAAATCTATCCAGTATTTCCGGGGGTACGGCGAACAATACCGCTTTGCAGGGAACCATCACGGCGATTGGTCCGAACCTGAAGAACCCGTATGTCGAAAGTTACAGCCTCGGCGTCCAGCGTGAATTGCCTTCCGGTATGCTCCTGGAGACAACCTATGTCGGCAATGTGGGACACCACCTGATTCGGCAGCCAAACATCAATTTCCCGACATACAGTCTTGCGTCGATTGCAGCCAATCCGAGCTACAGCACAAACTACTTCAATCCATACTATGGCTTCAGCACCATTTCCCAGAACCGCAGCGATTCCAACACCAACTATAATGCGCTGCAGCTTTACCTCACCAAACGCACGGGGCAGGTGACCTTTACCAGTGGCTACACCTTCGGCAAGGCCCTCGGCGATTCATCCAGCAATGGAGCGACCTTGGAGTACTGGCAAAACCTCCAATATAACTACGGTGAACTGAGTATCGACCGCAAGCATTCGTTTATAAACACGGGGGTCTGGCAGTTACCCAGCTTCCAGGGCAAGAACTTCTTCATCCGTGAGGGAATCGGCGGGGTACAGTTGGCCGGAGTCTACCGCTTCCAGAGCGGAGCCTACTACACCATCATCGGCAACACATCCACAGGAAGCCGCCGCGCCAACTACAACGCCGGCGTTCCTGTGTATATGAAAGGCAACCGGTTTACCCTGGCCAACCACCAGGCTCAGTGGCTCAATCCGGCTGCCTTTTCGGCGGCCCCCAACAGCGGCTTTGGAAGTGCGGGCGTCGGCCAGGTTCTCCTTCCCTCGCTGCAGCAGGTGGACGCAACACTTTCCAAAGTGTTCACGATCACAGAGCGGATTGGCTTCAAATTTCAGGCAGATGCCTTCAATGCCCTGAACCATACGAACTACAGCTCACTGGGCACGACTGCAACCAGCGGATCTTCCTTCGGCAGACTGAACGGAGCCTATCCGAATCGACAGTTGCAGTTGGGAGCCAAGGTGACGTTCTAAACCTGAGACGACGCAGCCGTCCGGACGCCAATCGGTACACGGGCGGCTCCTAGCCGTCTCACTGCTTCTTTCGTCTATTGGTTCTAGATTCTTTCAAATCCAGCCTGAGGGTGGAGTGGCATGACTTGTTTCTCGAAGATCTTCGCAGGTGGACGCATAGGCTGCCGCAATGCATTTGTTTCATTCGCCTGCTATGCCGTCACTCTGCCGGCACTTGCCCAGCAGCCACTTAAAACGCTTCTCGTCGGTGTAGACCACCGTTCCGTCATGTCCCTGAACGGAGACTGGCACTACCTCGTCGACCAGCCACCCGCGAAAGGTCTCTACACCGCCGAAGGCAAGGTTCGCGACAACGGCTACGCTCTCAACACCCACCCCAACATCAGCAGCGGCCCGCACAATGAGGAGTACGACTTCGCCACTGCACCCACCCTCAAAGTTCCAGGCGACTGGAACACCCAGGACCCCACCCTCTTCCGCTTCGAGGGGGTTGTCTGGTATCAGCACGACTTCGACTTCCAGCCCAAACCCAACACACGCACCTTCCTGCACATCGGCGCTGCAAACTATCGCTCCTTTGTCTGGGTAAACCAGAAGCGCATCTGCGACCACGAAGGCGGCTTTACCCCCTTCGACTGTGAAGTCACCGCTGCCTTAAAGGCCGGGAGCAACTTCGTCGTCATTGCCGTGGACTCCACCCGCCAGGTCGATGGCATCCCGTCCGTCGGCATCGATTGGTTCAACTACGGCGGCCTCACCCGCGATGTCTCCCTCGTCACGCTTCCCATGCAGTTCATCGACGACTATGATGTCCACCTCAAGCGTGAAGGCACCTTCTCCGCCGCTAATGCCGACACCCTCGCCGGCTACATCCACGTCGAAGGTGCCACTGCGGGGATCCCTGTCACCCTCCAAATACCCGAGGCCGGCGTTAATACCACCCTCAAGACCGACGCCGAAGGTCGCGCGTCATTCGACCTCAAGGCCAGCAAGCTCGATCTCTGGTCGCCAGAGACGCCAAAACTCTACAAGGTCGAACTCGCCTCGGGTCAGGACGAGCTCACCGACGACGTCGGCTTCCGCGACATTCGCGTCGACGGGACCCGAATCCTCCTCAATGGCAAGGCCATCTTCCTGCAGGGCGCCAACATGCACGCCGAGGCTCCCTACCGTACCGGCCCTGCCTGCACCGACGAAGACGTCAAGAACATCTTCGGCTTCCTTAAAGACCTCAACGCCAACTTCGTCCGACTAGCCCACTATCCGCACGATGAGCGCATGGAGCGCGCTGCCGACCGCGACGGCATCATGGTGTGGTCGGAGATTCCTCTCTGGCAGCATATCTCCTTCGATAAGCCGGAGGTCTATGCCAAGGCCACCTACATGCTCAACGAGATGATCCGCCGCGACCGCAACAAGGCCTCCGTCATCCTCTGGTCTGTCTCCAACGAGACGCCCAATAACCCCACCCGTACCCAGTTCCTCACCAACCTCGCCAACGAAGCCCGCAAGCTCGATCCTACCCGCCCCATCACCTCCGCCCTCATCGGTCCTCACGCCAAAGGCAACGAAATGGTGCAGCACGACCCTTTCGCCGATGCTCTCGATGTCGTCGGCCAAAACGAATACGTGGGCTGGTACGAGATGCGCCCCGAGGACGCCGATAACATCAAGTGGACGCTTCCGCAGAAGCCGATACTCATCTCCGAGTTTGGCGCAGAAGCCAAGCAGGGCATCCACGGCGGCAAAGACCAGCGCTGGGCCGAGGAACAGCAGGTGAACGTCTACGAACACCAGTTCGTCATGATCAACAAGATCCCGCAGGTGCGCGGTCTCATTCCCTGGATCCTCATGGACTTCCGCTCCCCAACCCGCAACATCCCCAAACTACAGGACGGCTTCAACCGCAAGGGACTTCTATCCGAGGACGGCAAGAAGAAGCAGGCCTTCTACCTCTTCCAGACGGCGTACAAGGCGCGTTCCGTGGGCAAGGCCGAGTAGACCTTGCACGAAGATATGAACATCCGCGCAGAATCGAATATCGAGCGGCAGGTCTTGGGCTGCGGTGCGCTGAACGATCGTGTGATTGTCCCTTATGCCGGCAGCTTATTCGAAGCACGCACCTGCTGGAGGCGGGACCAGGATCTTCCAGAGTGGGCTCAAGCCCATCCTCTGACAAACGCCACCTCGCCCCCACATCGCGCGCGTGCGAGGTGCGGCCCGAAACATCTGCGGGAAATTTATTCCAAGCTCTCCTATCGCGATCTATCCACTCAACGAATAGAACCAGGGTGAGCGTTATGGCGGCGATGTACTTGGTGAAGGGGAAATCTTGAGCAGCAGAACCCACGTGCTAATCTCGCAACTGTACAATCTATAGCATTTTGACTGTGCTGTGGATGGAGTTGGCAGTGTGCAGCCGGCTTCCAGGCAAACAGAAATGCGCACAGCCGAGTGGCTCCGAGGCAGTTATGCCGACTGAAAGAAACGTTACCGCCGACAAGCAGCTGACTATGAAGGTGGTCGGCCATATTCAAAAGCTTATCCAAAGCGGGGCCCTGAAGGCCGGTGACAAAATTGCTCCGGAGCGCGAGTTTGCAAACCAATTGGAGATCAGCCGAGCCAGCTTGCGCGCGGGCATCGGCTACCTGGCCGCGATGGGGGTATTAAACGTTCGCCACGGAGTGGGCACGTTCGTAGCGGAAGGAACGCCCGCTTTGCATGCTTTCTCGATGCACTTGCTGAGCGCCCTGAATGGATTCAAACCAGAGCAGATGTTTGAAGCCCGCCTGGTGCTGGAAAGCAGCCTCGCGGCCATGGCGGCGGAACGTGGTGGCGACGAGCATTTTGCTGTAATGGCGGAAGAGGTCACGGAAATGTACGCCACTTTTGATGATCCTCAGGAATATCTGATTCATGACGTCCGCTTCCACCGGGCGATCGCTGAGGCTGCGGGGAATCCGATCCTAGGGATACTGATGGAGACGGTAGTGAGCGCCATGTACGATGAACGCCAGCGGACCGTGGAACGATCCCTCGATCTGAGACAGTCCGCGGAGATGCATCGCGCGATCTATCGCGCGATTCGAGCCCGAGATGCGGCCGCGGCCCAGAAAGCAATGGACCAGCATCTGCGGCTGGCAGAGCGCGCCCAGGTGACCGAGCCTGCACTCCGTAGCCAGAATGCCGCGCGCCGGCGGACGAGCACAAAGGGGCCTCAGCGGGTGCAGGAAAGCAACCACCGCTTACGGAGCGAATAGATAAAGCCAGCTTGTTCTCCCTCGGCGTGACAGCTTTGTGGGCCTGATCGACAATCCGAAAGCGGTCTGAAGCGCGGAGCCGAGCCGCATGCACTGGCACTTCCCGGGCCGATTCGCAATCTACTTCTCCTGCACCTTCGCGTGTTCCAGCATGATGAGGGGAGCGCCACTCGCCACCTTGACAGCAAAGCCGTGCGTGGTGACGGTCGAATTGCTGATCGTCATTCCCTTCTGCGCGCTAATATGCACATTGGTCAGACTGATCGACGTGATAGTACTTTCCGGAAGGCCAACGATGAATCCGGCAGTTTTGGCGCCAGTCGCGCTCAGATTCGTGATGCTGATATCGTGAAAGTGCGGAGTGAGCCGCGTGATCGGCTGGGGCGAGTCCTGGTCCGGAATTCGCGGGTAGTACTCGGTGATGAGAACGGGCGTTCCCACGTCTTCCATGGTCAAATCGCGAAAATCAAAATTGCCGATGTCACCGCCGCGATCGCGATTCGATTTTACCCGCACTCCGTTCGCCGTTCCTTTAAAGTGCACGCGGGCTACCTGAACGTTTTGCGCGCCGCCCGACACCTCGCTGCCAATGGAGAGACCATGCCCATGCATAAAGGTGCAGTCTGAGATGGTGATATCTTTGCTCGGTGCATCCGGTCCGGGCGAGTTGATCTGGCCGGATTTGATCGCCACATCGTCGTCTCCTACATCGGCATAGACATGCTCGATTCTGATATTGCTGGAGGAGAAGGGATCGATCGCATCCGTATTCGGAGAAGACGGGTCCGCCAGCACCCTGATGTTGCGAATCGTAACATCGTCTGAGTAGTAGGGAACAATCTGCCAGAAAGGAGAGTTCTGCACCGTCACACCCTCCATGAGAATCTTATGGCAGTGATCAAAGACAATCAGACGGGGCCGCAGCGTGCCTTGGCCCATGATGCCGTGGTCGCCTCGGGCGCGCGCTTCTTTCCACCAACTCTCTCCGGCGCCGTCGATAACGCCGCCTCCGGTAATCGATACGTTGCTCGCACCGGTCGCGCTCACCAACGACTGCAGGCCAGGGTTTCGGAACTCCGTCTTCTTTGGATAATCGTCATGATTGCTGGAGCCTTGCAGCATAGTGCCCTTCTCGATATTCAGATCGATATTGCTCTTCAGCACGATCGGACCGGTCAGGAAGGTGCCACCGTCAAGCCTGACTTTGCCTCCGCCTTTCTTTGCACAGTCATCGATGGCCGTCTGGATCGCCTTTGTATTCATCGTCGATCCATCTGCCTTTGCGCCGTAAGCGCGTACATCGCACACGGTTGCGGCATTTGCCGTGGCTCCAACCCACGGGGCGATCGCACCAGCGAGAATTAAAATCCAAAGCCGCCTTTTTGCTCCCTTGCCTCCCGCCATTATGATCCCCTTCTTTGGAATTTGAGTGGTCTGACCTTCGCTGATGAGCATACCACTGCAACGCGTTTCTCTAGCCTGAGAGAGAGCCTGCGGAGCCAAAGGCGTCCGAGACGTCGAAGTCGCATCCGCGGATTGCGTGAGTGGTCCTACCGCAGCGAAGAAGGGCTATTTCAGCACAAAGGGGTCTTTGTGCCGGTTTCGCGTACCATGCGATCCGCATCCTGAACGTCTCGGATTTCCTCGGCATGGCGCAGCAACCGGGGCGGCAATGAATGTGATAGGACACGACCCCATGCGTCGTAGCCCAGCGTCTCCGTGTTGACCGTGGGAGACCTGCATCAGAAGCCGCCAATATTGAATTGTCATCCCGCCTGTCCCGGCGTGCCGTGGGACCGAAGTGGAGTTCCTACTGCGCGGCACCGTCGATGACCACGCGTGCGGCTTTCCTTGAAGAAAGCCG
>PLZN01000627.1 GCA_003152195.1 Acidobacteriaceae bacterium | reverse complement strand
CGGGACTCCTCCGATTGTGCGCTAGCGTACCCAGGACTGCCGTCCTGGGCTACTTTCGCGCCGTCCCTGCGGGACTGCATTTCGAAGCCGAGGCTCGGCTACCGAGCGTCACCGCTCTCCTTTGTCTCGCAGAGGGTCTTTGCCCGGTGCCATATCTCGCGCGTCTTTTGTGTTGAATGTGGGGGTATGAACTTTTCGCCCTGGAAGGGCGAATTGAACTTTGGGGTTTTCAACGATGCCGAGAAGTGGCAAGTCGAGCGCAGTGGTATCCCACATCTCGCACAAAAAACGTACAAAAAACGTGCGAGATATCCGGATTTCCTGTGCGCGGCTCTATCCGTGACCGCGTGTGCGGCTTTCANNAGGTGAGGTTCTTTCACACCTTCGCAGGACGGCTCAGCTATAGATGTTTGTGCGCCGCTGTTTCGGATCGCTTACATATTCTGTCGAATCCTTCGCGGCCAGCACGGCAGCCGTTAGCGCCGACGGCTGTGACGAAGAGATTGTTATCTGTGGCTTGTGGAGCACATCGATCACTCGTTGGTACAAACGGTTGCGCACCTCGAGGCGGTCCGATGCACGGGTGACGTAGCGTACCAGTACGTCGAATCCGGCTGCCGCAGGACGCATGTTCACCGACGAGCTTGCGCTGACCTGGCCCAAGCCGTTCTGCCGCGGGACACGTGTCCATTCCTGCTCGGCAAGCTGGGCATCCTGCTCCGTCTCTTCCAATATTGCTTTATGAATAAGCGCCACCTTCGCATACGTTTCTGCTGACGAAGGAATACTTACCGATATCTCATCCCACATCCATTGCCCAATCGTAGAGAAATTGAAAAATTGCCCGGTGACGGCAAAGTTGTTGATGAAGGTTGCGCGGCGTCCAGTCGGATGCCCCTTATCAGCCCAATTGCTGGTTTCGCGGATCGTGGTACGAAACAGGTTGATCTCAACAACCTCGCCGGCCACACCATCGATCTGTACCCAGTCGCCGACACGCATGCCGTTCTTGCCCATCAAAGTGAACCAGCCGAAAAAAGCAAGGATGAAACTCTGCAGAGCCACCGTAAGTCCAGCCGTCGCGAGACCCAGGATGGTCGAGATCTGACGTGGTACCCCGAGGGTGACCAGCAAGACACCCAGGACGCCAACCAACTGCACACCGAGCCGCAGGATCATGCGCAGCGTTTGCACGCGCCTCCGGTCAAGCGCATGACGCTCCAGGAATTGGACCCCTATCGTTTCACTGAGGATGACGCAAATTAAGATGAAGGCAATCATCGCCAGTGACCGTAGAATCAGGTGCATCACGGTCCGATGCTGCAGGAGCACTTGGTCCGCCCACTTGCCATAGACTCCTGCGAGCTGTTGCTGCGTTTGGATGCGGTCATCGTAAATGCTGAGAAGCTGGCGCTGTGCTCTTCTCCGTTCCAGGCTGGCGAGCTGGTCCGGTTTCGCCGGCGCGCCACTCTTCGATTGCGATGAACTGGTGGTAGCGGCAGCCGAACTCGCGTTGGCTAGCGCCTCGAGGGCATTATGCTGCATGGTCAGACTGGCTGCGTCCGCTTGCGCTTGCTGCATGGCCTGCTGGATCAACTGATAACGGTAGCGTTGACTGCTCCATGCCTTGAGGCGGCCGGCAAGCGTGTCATATTGAAGAGTCGAGAGAACAGCGAGTTGGCTTTCGTTGCCGGCCAGGGCATTCATTTTGCTCATGGCCGCTTCGTGCGCAGCAAGCTCCTGCTGAATCCTGGTGCGCACGTCGCCGGATGTTCGTCCCAGATCCTGCTGCGCATCATTGAGCTCATCCAGGTCAAGGCCGAGCTGTGCCTGGGCAATCTTCAACTCGTTTTCGCCGGCAGCACTCGCATTACCGATGGTGGTCGCAGCGGCAGGGGCTGCGGGCGTTAAGCTTCGCACCCGGGCCTGATCTTCTTGTGCCATCTCCTGCAGTTGCGCCACCTTATGGGAAAGCTCGATCGCTTCACCGGTCGGCGCAAGATGCTCTGTGCTGGCCTGACGCAAGCTTGCAGCAAAGGCCTGGTCCACCTCGTGATCGGCCAGGCGTTCCGCCTCGTGCGCGTGCTCCACCTCCTCGCTGCTAATGGCAAGGGGTGCGAGCGCCTGGGCAATTTGCCAGGGGTGCAGATCGACGATGGTCTTCTGGCTGGAGGATGCTAGTTCGCGCTGCGTCTTTTGTCCTTTGAGAAAAGGAAGATGCGCCATCGCGTCCCGCGTGGTCCACGAGATCGCGAGGCACACGGTCAGCAGTCCGAACAGGGCGAGAAGAGACAGAAATCTACCCCGGCCCAGCATGGGTTGGCGCGGAGTTTGCTCTGCTGTTTGACCCACAGATAGGTTGGTTGCCATGGCCAATTCTGGCAGGTTACCCAGGTTGCAGGGTAGACCTCGGTAGTTGTAGCCGCGCTTGCTATAGTGGCCTTCCAACCTTGATTGGTCTGTTCATCGATTGCTACTAAGGAGTACTGTCTTTATGCTCGAATCGCATCGGAAGCCTAAGATTAGAGCTGAATGGAGATGAGATGAATCGTCGTGACTTTCTGGCAGGAAGCGTTTTCGCTGCCAGTGCGTTGGCTTCGCGTTCGGCCTTCGCTACTACCGTTACAAATGACCAGCAAGTAGTGGGTGTGGTTGTACGCGGAGGCCGTCCACGGCATACGATCCCGCCTGATTTTATGGGCCTCGGGTACGAAATCGCTTCCGTCGCCAGGCCAGGCTTGATGAGTGGTGCGAACAGCGTCTATGTGCAGTTGGTCCGGACACTGGGCGTGCGCGGAGTCATACGAGTCGGTGGAAATACTGCGGATTACGCAAGCTATGCTGCGGCCGCTCCTGCGGTTTCCAGTCCTTGCGGGACGGTGGTGAACGATGCCGTACTGAAAGAGCTAGGGAGCTTTCTCGAGACGACGGAATGGAAATTGATTTGGGCACTCGATCTGGGCAGAGGATCAGAGGCGGACGCGATCGCGGAGGCGAGGGCAGTACTGGCCATTGCCGGGGACAGATTACTTGCCTTCGAGGTCGGCAATGAGCCGGACCTGTTTTCTCACGAGAAACATAGGAAGCCGGACTACGGCTACGAGGATTGGCTGGCGGACTACCGCCGCTACAAGAGAGCGCTTCGTGCGCAGTTTCCAGGCATCCCCTTCGCCGGGCCTGATGTTGCAGGAAAGACGGATTGGGTAACCCGATTTGCTAATGATGAGGGCAAAGACGCCGTTCTTCTCACCCATCATTACTACCGCGAAGGGCAAAACCCGGGCAGCACGATCGAGAAGTTGCTGGGCGTCGATCCCAAACTGCAGCCCCAACTCGACCAGTTGGAAGCTGCCTCACAGAGCTGCGGCCTCCCGTATCGCATCTGCGAAGTGAACTCCTTCTCCGGCGGCGGCCGGCCAGGGGTGAGCGATACCATGGCAGGTGCGCTGTGGGCGCTCGATTGTATGTTTACGCTCGCGTCCAATGGCTGCTCAGGCGTGAATATGGAAACCGGTGTCAATCATCGCGGCTTTATCAGTTCCTACTCGCCCATCGGTGACGATGAACAAGGCCATCACTCGGCCAAGCCAGAGTACTATGCAATGCTCGCCTTCTCACTCGCTGGCCGCGGCGAATTGTTGACGGCTGAGGTCGATGCGAACTCAGCTGAGATCAAAGCCTATGCCACGCGGCCAAAGGAAGGGACCCTTGTGCTCACCGTGATCAATAAAGGTACCGAGGCATCCGTCCTGAACGTAAATGTGGGCAATCATGGCCAACCTCGACAGGCTTCGGTCATCCGCCTGACCGGCCCAGCTGTCGATGCGAAGGCAGGGATTTCGTTGGGCGGAGCAGAGGTTACACCGACAGGCACTTGGAAACAAGCGAAGTCAGAGGCTCTACCCGTTCGCAATGGACAGCTCAGCATCCACATGCCCCCGGCGAGCGCGGCCATTGTGCAGGTGGTTTGAGGGCGCGGATTTCCGGATGCGTATTGTGCAAATATAGGGTGGTGCGATCAGAGATCACATACGCTGTCGGAGGAATGGATGTCCCTGCACAAACAACTTAGGATCGAAGAGCCTGTATGTATCGCAGCCACCGGAGATGCGTGTGGCGAAGGGGTGCTGTGGGAGCCCGACGCCCAATGCATTTATTGGACTGACATTAATCGGTTTCTTATCCATCGTTATTCATTGCAGTCCGGCGCCCTTAAGACCTGGTTCTTTTCTGAACCGGTAACTTGCGTCATGGAAACCAGCCGCAAAGATACCCTGGCCGTGTCTCTCGGTTCCGGAATCGCACTCTGGAAACCCGGCACAGATGAGCGGCATACACCCATGTTCGCTCTTCCCGGCTGGCCATTTGTTCGCTGCAATGATGCGGGTGTGGATCCGGGCGGCGCGATTTGGGTAGGCTCAATGCGAAACAATGTGGGCGAAAATGGCGACCCCACTGAGGCCGGTGGCTCGGACGGCTTGCTCTACCGCATCGATGGAACGGGCGCGGCCTCGGAATGGCGGCGCGAGCTGGGCATTTCGAATACATTCCTTTGGAGTCCGGATAGCTCCAGGTTCTATTTTGGCGATACATTGCAGAATTGCATCTGGTCTTATGAGTATGACTTAGCCGGCCGATCCATTCGCGCGGAGCAGCCGTTTTTCCAGGGTTTCGAGCGCGGAAAGCCCGACGGTTCAGCCATGGACACGGAAGGCTATCTTTGGAATTGCCGCTACGGAGGAAGCTGTATCGTACGGGTTGCTCCAGATGGGAAAGTCGATCGCGTAATTGAGTTGCCGGTCAGCAACCCAACAAACTGTACCTTCGGCGGACAACACGGAAACGTTCTCTATGTCACCTCGGCGTCGCCGGATCGCGGGCGCTGGGAGCGATTTGGAGGGTGCCTTTTCGCCTTGGAGACCAATGTGACCGGCATGAGTGCTAATAAATTTCACCTACCTTGACGCAGCGCCATCCTTGAACCTGATCGCTGCTGTGCGGAAGATAGCAAACGTTGTTACGAGAAGAAACGAGCCGTGCTCCACATGAGCACGGCTCGTTTGTCTGACGCGAGTGGTTGCGTGGTGCGCTCGCGGCGCACCACGTTGAAATACTTAGTGGCTGAGTTGGATCGTCACCCCGCCCGAGGAGAATGCATTGCTGGTAAGCGTGAGCGTGTCGCTCGCGGGCCCGCTGGCATTGGTGTATGTGACGGTGATGGTGCAACTGGCGCCCGGCGCGACATTGACGCCGGCGCAGTTGTCGGTTTCCGAGAAGCCGACTCCACTCGTGAAGTGCAGCGCTGTTATCTTCAGAGACAAGTTGCCGGTGTTCGTGACATTGGTGGTGAGTGTCGAGCCAACCGACTGACCCACGAAGCTGAGCGCTCCGGTATTGACCCACAGCTTGGTCACCGTTCCGCTCAAATCGGAAACATAGATGTCGCCGGAACCGTCGAGCGTAATGCCTGAAGGATTGGTCAGCCCGGTCATTGGCACCAGGGTCGTCAGAGTGCCCATTGATGTATGCGTGCTGGGCACCATGAGGACGCGTTGGCCGCTGTCCGTGATGAACATATCTCCGTTCGGGTCGAAGGCAAAGCCTCCGGGCGAGTTGAGCGCGCACAATGCGACGGTGGAGTCGCATGGTGCGATGGCAATCGGCGAGACAGTGGTGGTGTTGCCAGCGCCGTCGAGACCGATGTCCAGGATCTGGTTGAGATTTCCGTCGCCGACATAAAGGTTAGAGCCGGTGTTATCGACAGCCATGGCCTGCGGGAAACTTACGCTCTGGCCGCCGAGGTTCACCAGGTTGGGCGCGTACGCTTCCCCGGGAACCTGGATGAGACGCGGAGTAGCGCCTGCATCGGCAATGTAGAGGTTGCCCCCTAAATCAAATTTGATCGCGGTGGGAAGTCCAAGTACGAACGTCCCAGTGCTCACCGCCTTCTGGACCTGTGCAGGAGTATAGAGAAAGACCTTGGCTGCGGTGGCATCCGACACCACGAGGTCGTCGAAAGCGTCAAAGACGAGGTCGCTGGGATAGACGAGGCTCCCTGTGTTGGCGGCGTTCCATCGCGTCAATGGGCCGCCGCTTGAGGGCAGCGTATCGATCTGCCCCACGTTGCTGTTGGCTACATACAGCTTGGAGTTGGCCGCGTCCGTGGGGTCAAAGGCCACGCTCTGCGGTTCGCTCAAGCTGGAGTTCAGTACGGATTGCATGGCAGTGCTCAGCGCAATCTGGGCCGCATCACCCATGCCGTAAGGGAACAAGTAGAGCGTAGGTTCGGTCGCGCCCCCGCCGGCAGGCACAAAGTCTATCTCAACAGCTCCCTTGCGAGCCCCAGGCAAGCGAGGTTTGAAGGCAATGCTGAGAAGGCAGACCGAGCCTGCAAGTTGCTGAGTTCCAGACTTGCAAGTGCCCGTCCCCCCATCCGTGAAGTCGGTATTGGGCGCGCCTTGCGGGTTGAAGTTGATGTTGATGGCTCCATCCGCAACGAACGTGTAGGGCACCAGGGTTGTGACACTTTGGCCTACCGTCGGGGGGGTGTTCACCCCGATTGCCGGATTGCGCAGGGCAATGGTGGCCGGGCTAGTGTTGGGGATGTAGTTCGAGTCTCCAAGGTAGCTGAGGGTCACGCTGTTGTTGCCGGGATGGAAGAAGCTGCTGGTCACCTGTAGACTGGCGGTCGAAGTGGCGCCCGATCCGGGGGTGAGCGTGCCGGTTCCGACGGTCTGACTATTGAAGATCACCTGAACGGTTCCGGTGGGAGCGGCGGTAGATCCTGTCACGGTGATGGTGTACGGGGTTGGTTGGCTGAAGAAGCAGCAGTCGCCAGCGGGAAATACAGCCGCTCCGGTGATGCCGAAGGAACCTATGTTACCGACCACGATCTGTACCGAGGCCGTCGCGTTGGTGTAGTCGGTCGTATCCGTAGGCACAAAGGTCACGTTCAACGTAACCGTACCTGCTGTGTTGAGCACCGTCCCCGCCGGCGGAGTATAAGTAAACGTCCCCGGAACAGATGCGGTGGCATCGAGTTGCGTGCCGCTCAGCACCGTACCAACCGGGACCGCTGCCGGTGTTGGCCAAGTGAGGATTGGCGTCGCCTTGGTCACGGTAATATTCACGGTATCTGCCGCGGGGGTATAGCCGGATGGGTCGGTCGGAGTGAAGGCGACCGACAGCGGCCAGGTTCCGACTGGCAGTACAGTGCCAGAGGGCGGAGTGTAGACGTAGGTGCCAGGTACGACGACCTGGGTATTGGTGCCAAAGCCGAGTGCCATGATCACCACATTCCGGGTGCTCGGAAGAGTGACGCTCACCAGCGTTCTCGTGGGATCGACAGGGATCTGATAGCCATAGAGATCAAAGGTTCCCGAATTCTGGCCGCCACCCTGCGTGTTCTCGTAGGTTGTGGCAGCGACCACAGACTCGCCCGTATAGCCTGCCGGTGCAGCCCATGAGCTCATGCTCAGGAGGTCTGTCGCCGCGCCGTTGGAATCTGCATAGTTCAGTGTGAAGGGCTGGTTGATCTGCCCGGTTGTGATCGCGGCTCCAATCAGGTAGACAGTGGAATAGTTGCCCGGCGCCGTGAGCGTGTAGACGGCTCCATTTGTGAGGGCGTTAGGAACGGTTGGCGCCCCTAGACTAAACGCCGTGCCTGCATAGTTGACCGTGCCATTGCCCAGCTGATTGTAGGAATAGGCATTCCCGTTATTATCAAAGCCCGGCTGGTTAAATTGGGTACCGTCGGTAGAGGTCGAAAGCACCTGCAACTGACTGGTGGGGATCACGGGCGTCGGCCGTGCCGTGCCCATCGCTACGGCATCGAGTTGTACCGCGCTCAACGCCGTTCCGAAGGTGATGTTAGCCGGCCCTGGCCACGCGATGGTCGTAGTGACGATGGGCGTGACAGGCGGGTCGACCACCAACGGCACGGTTGCCGTGGCGGTTTTGAAATCCGTAGTGTCCGTCGG
>PLZN01000191.1 GCA_003152195.1 Acidobacteriaceae bacterium | reverse complement strand
TGCCAGTTCCGCCATCCCGGCTTGGCACGTAAAAATAGTTTAACCCGGTTGCCGCTCACCCCGCACCTCTTGCTGGTACAGACTCTCATCACGCGGCCTCTCTCCTGACGCTGCGGCGTGGGTCGTCGCATCCGGTCTACGCTCTACGATGCTCGACGGCGGAGGGGGGAACCGGGTCGCCCAGAGGAGAGGCTGAGTGTCGAGGAGAACCCTTCACCCACCTCCTCCATTCCAAAGTGTCGACTCTTCGTCCGGGAGCGGTTCAAAGAAAGCGCCCGTCAAGACGAATCCAGGCGTCTCCAGAGCGCCAAGCCGCTTCTTCCCGATCGGATGAATGGCCTCCAGCCTGGCAACGGGAGTCTTGTCCCGTCCGGAGGTAATGATCACGGTCTCGCCCTTTTGGGCCCTCTTCACGAGATCCGACAGATTCGTCTTGGCCTCAGAAATCGTCACTCTGATCATGACCCTCCCATGGTAACTAACCTGGCTTAGCTAGCATAACTGCCCACCATCAACGCACTGACTCAACTGGCGGTCGTGGGCCATGCGCAACCCGCCGGATGAGGTACATAAGTGTAACTACAAAATGGGAGTACAACATTGGCGGGCATGATTCGATTTGAGTGGGATGAGGCCAAGGCTCGTGCCAATGGGCGCCAGCATTGCGTCAACTTCGAGGACGCCATGCTGGTTTTCTCCGATCCCCCTATGCTTTGGTTGAGCAGGATCGTATCGAGGGCAGCGAACTTCGGTGGCAGACCATCGGCATGGTTGGGGACGTTGTGATGTTGGTGGCAGCTCACACCGTCAGGGAACGAGGGCAGGACGAAATCATCCGCATCGTCTCAGCCCGAAAGGCCGAACGGAAGGAACGCAAACGCTATGACGAAAATTGTAAGAAAGACTCTTTCCGATCGCCCTACGACGGCTGTGCAGAAACGCCGGTTGGACAAGCTTGCACAGCAACCCGACAGCGAGATCGACTATTCCGATATTCCGGAACTGACAGAGGAGTTCTGGCGGAACGCCATGCCCAACCCGTTCTATCGTCCAGTGAAGAAGCAAGTCACCCTGCGCATCGACGCTGATATTCTCGCCTGGCTGCGCCAGCATGGACAGCGGGGCTATCAGTCTCGCCTCAATGCTCTCCTGCGGCACATCATGGTGCAAGACCTTGAAGCAAAGCGAAAACGCGCATAGGAGCACTTTCAGTCCCTGGAGCCGAAAGCCGGACGCCGCGTTCACCTGGGCGGCAGAGGGACTCTCTGATGGTCATCTACTTCTATTCAAAATGTCTCGGAAGCGGCTCTGTTGTGGAGGAAACTGTTCGTTCCACGTTCTCTCGGCCATGAGCTGCAATGTCTTTGCCGCGGTAGTGCTGGTCATGTCGAGCCCGATCTGCTTGCGCTCATCCTCGGACGCCAGTGTGTCCAGGCGGATGTATCGATCGCCCAGTAGCTCTTTGACAGCTTGGACGCTGATCTGTTCCTGAGCATCCAGAGTCAGCAGGAAAGTGCTTTTCGCGCTGCCCAGCAGTCCTGGACTTTCGGGTTTTCGGAACGCTCTTGCCCCTTCTCGCCCAGCAGTTCCGATACTCAGAACGCGAATGTCTTCGAGCCGCTCACTCTTGAGGGCCTCAATCACCGCGAGCATGTCGGGCGCATTGGCAACCAGTCCACCGTCGACCACAATCGCGGAGCCGACCGTGTGTTCGGGAAAGTACGTCGGGGCGGCAGATGTGGCCAAACCAATGTCGATCAAACTTGTATCGCAACTCAGGTCTGTCGACCGGAAGAGCCGAGCTGGACGCGAAGTGAGGTCAACACAGGTGACAAGCAGCTGGGTCGCCAGTCCGGTATGGATCTTCGTGGTTCTCTTCTCGCCGAGTATTTCAGCGAGGGTATCGCGGAGTCCCTGCTGCGGATATCTCGCCCTGAATATTCCCAGGGGAAGGCGGGGGAAGACGTTCTTCCCTTTAATTTGATATGACTGCGGGAAGATACGATTTGCGTTTTTCTCAAAGGCACCTCGAAGGCTGGTAGCTGCTACCCCGGAAGCCAGGCCGATAGCCAGGATGCCGCCGATCGAAGTGCCCGCAATCAGATCGAACACTTGTGAGAGTGGCTTACCGGCCTCCTTCTCAGTCTTTTCGAGCAACGCCGCAGTATAGAGACCGCGATAACCGCCTCCACTCAGGCAGAGAATCTGGAACGGCTTAGCGGCCAGTTTCTGTGGCGCCCGGCTTTGAATCTCATTTTCAGAGCTCATGGGGATTGGATTTTGAGGGATGGCAGCTGGGAATGATATGGCCTCACTGCATCAACCAGAATTGCGTTTCTGGTAAGGGCAGAGGCGATCACCATTCGAGTCTCTGGGCTCACATGCTTTGACTCGCCGTGCATTAAAGTCATCGACATGAGCGTTGCCCAGGTCTTCGAGGCGCTTTCATCAAGCGGAATAATGCCCTGATAGCGCCTCAATCCGAGGAGAAGCTTTTCGAAGGCGCCGGTCAGCTCCTTTCTAAAAGCAGCATCCGTTTCCTTATTTATCAGGTGGAGAACCTGTCCTATCGAAACAGCGCTGACCTCAATGCCTTGGGCAGGCTTGTCTTTGATCCAACTTTCCATCTTGGAGTCGCCGGTGAGGAGATCGAGCAGGGCCTGCGTTGAGAGCAGGTAGATCATACCCCCGCAGCCTCAAGCTGTTTTTCTTTTGCGAGACGCTCCGGCATTACCAATTCCGTTTCCGACCGCAGCCCTTCCTCCACGACCAGTCGTCTGCCTTTTACTGGTTTGAAGCCGGTAGCCTCGAAGACATCTGCCAAAGTGACACCTGTACGCGCCGCATGAATCATCGCAGCAAGATCCTTTAGAGAGACGACGATTGTTTCCTGCCCCGGGGCGCCCTTAATGACCTGTATATACCCCTCTTTGGCGCGTCGATTGATTTCGCTAAATCTGTCTCGAGCGCCTTTGATTGTCACAGGTTGGCATGGCATATGCTCTGTCAGAAGTTTTGTGAGAGCGTCTACCAGCGCTGATGGCTCTTTGAGTGGCAATCCTTCCAATGCGGACAGAACTTCCAGGTTCATATTCCTACCTCAACGATCCAATCCTAGGGCTTGGTGGCCACCAATGTCAACATTTGGTGGCCACCAAATTTGAGTGGTATCCTAGCTGGCCTGAGATGTGCAAGCACAATTGCTCCATCCTTATAGAAGGCGGCGACAACAGCATATGTTTAGCCCGGTTGCCACCCACCGCGCACCTCTTGCGCTAGAGACTGCGGCCGCCAGAACATCGGCTCCAGCTCACGGCATGACCAAATACTGTTCCAGCTTGCCGTCGGGCATCTCGTAGGTGGTCACCCGAAGCTCGCGTTCGGGAAAGGTGACGGTGAAGACGTGAAAGGTCATTCCGCCGCGCGCTTCCTGTTTGGTCTCTTTGAAGCTGAGTGGCGGACCCAGGGGCTTGAGGCTGGCGGCGAAATCGTCGATCGTCTGCTGGTTGAAATAAGCGTTGCAATACCTGGTGAAAAGACTGCGGTCCAAGTGTCCATCGGCCAGCCCATTGAAGATCGCGAGCGCCTGGGCCTCGGCTTTGCTTGGCGCGGACGCTCCAATCCCCAGAACAATCGGCGTGAGCCTGCGGCCGATCAGGCCCGCGGCAGGGGAAGCCATCTCATTGGTGAAGACAACAATGGCCGCGCGGTCGTCAGGAAAGACCAGGTTTTCCGAGACAAACCCGGATACCTCCCC
>PLZN01000386.1 GCA_003152195.1 Acidobacteriaceae bacterium | reverse complement strand
GGGGATGCACGGAGCAGACCATGTCCAGCTTCCTACCCAACCTGGTCGTGGCCGAGACCCTCAAAAAGCTCAACCTCTCCGGCCTGGTGAGCCCGACCGATCTGAAAGCCAAGATCAACGCTGGCCTCGACCATCTCGCGGACCTAAAGCACGATGACGGCGGCTGGGGCTGGTGGAAGGAGGACGCAAGCCGCGTCTTTATGACCGCTTATGTCGTCTCCGGCCTGGCCCAGGCCAAGAGTGCCGGATACGCCAAGGCCGGCGCCAACATCAGCGGGGGAGTGGGCTATCTGCAGAAGCAGCTGGCCCAGCATCCGCGCATGATTCCGGAGCTGCGCGCCTACGTGGTCTACGCCCTCAGCCTGGCTGGTGTTCCCGATCTGGGTCCATCGATTGAGACTCTTTGGTCGCGGCGCAACGACCTCTCCGCCGAAGGGCTGGCGCTGACCGGCATGGTCATGCAGCGAACCGGGGACAGCCGCGTGCCGCAGATCGCGCAACTTTTGGAAAGTAAAGCCAGGTACGCCGGTACGCTGGTTTCCTGGCCGTCGAGTTACAACCCGCTGCTGGATCTGAACGACGACAACAGCGCGGAGAGCACCGCCTTCGCATTGCGCTTCCTTACTCACGCCGATCCGCAGAGCCCGTTGCTGGAACAGGCTGCGCAGTGGCTGGTGGTCAATCGAACTGGCGGATACTGGTGGAACTCCACCGAGCAGACAGCGATGGTGCTCTTTGGCCTGGTCGATTATCTCGCTGCCTCGCAGGAGCTGAACGCGGACTTCGATGTAGACGTGTTGCTCAACGGCAGTGGAATCGCCAAGCGGCATTTCACCGCGGCTGACGCTGCCTCCGGCGCCGATCTCACGGTCGATGTGGCCGCCGCCCAGCTCAAACCTGGAGGCAATGTTGTGCAGGTGAGCAAACATGGCAGCGGGCGCGCCTATTGGACAGTCCAGGGCAAGTACTACTCGACCGAGCAGAAGCTCTACCAGCAAGGCACGCTCTCGCTCAACCTGACCCGCGACTACTTCAAGCTGACGCCCATCACCAAAGATGGGCAGATCGTCTACCGGCTCGACCCGCTGAAAGCTCCGGTCATGATTGGAGATACCCTGGCTGTGCATCTGGCGGTGAACGGCTCGCCGGCGAAGTATCTGCTGATTGAAGACCCCATCCCAGCGGGCACCGAGTTTGTCCAGCATGGGGATAGCTACAACATCCTCGACCAGCCTGCGACCTGGCAGTACTGGTATACGCGGAGCGAGTTTTACGATGACCACGCGGCGTTCTTTTCGACCGAGTCCAGTGGCCGCCATGAATCCTTCTATCTGCTGAAGGTGGTCAACCCGGGGAACTTTGCCATCACCCCGGCTGACGTGCAGCCCATGTACCAGCCGGGCATTCAGGCCACCAGCGATTTGTTGCACCTGCAGGTCGATCCGGCACCCGCAGCGCCCCCGATTGCGATGGAGGAGAAGAAATGACGCAGGCAAGCGCCTTCTCGCGACTCACCGGCCGTCTGTTCCTGGCCCAATGGGTGTGCAATTTCCTGCTGATGATGTTGGCCGCCGGCTGGCTGCGGATTCCCGATTCGCACACCTGGCAGTTCGCGTTCTCGATGCTCTCCGGCGTGCTGCTGGTNNTGCTGGTCCTCGGCTTTTTATGGCTTTACACCGCGACCTTCCGCTATCTGCGTCCCTGCGCCGCGCGGCCGCCCCGCTGGCTGAGCTGGCTGTTGCTGGTGGTCTTTTTGGCGCTATGGTGGCTGCTGCTGCGGCCGATTGCCGCAGGCCGCGCCCACGAAGCTCTCTTCGCGGGCTATTGGAATGCCATGTCACCGCCGTGGCTGCGCTATCATTTCGGCTACTCCAAGTTCGTCGCTTGGCAGGAGCATTTCTATGACTGTGTCCAATGGCTCTGGGCCGGCCTGCTGCTTCCCCTGGCGATGGAAACGTGTGCCTGTGGGCCGCGCGCAGGCTGGTTCGGCAGTGCCGCGCGTGTCTATCGGCACTGGCTCTACTGGATCAGCATTCTGGTTTGCGGTTTAGGCGGATCGGCGCTGACATGGGCGCTGGCGGATTGGACGCACCCCGCCGGCCTGGCCATGCAGACCTTCAGCATCATCGCCCGGCTGGGCGTCGCCTACACCATAGACATCCTGCTGTGGTGCTTCATGCTGGCGCTAGTCGCTCACTATCTTGAAACTTCATCCGTTTCGAGCTCCGAACTCGCAAGTACGCCGGGCTAGCGGGGAAGCACTTATGACGCGAAGAACTCGGACGTGGATTGTCGCCGCGATTTCCGCGGCCATTTTGCTCGGTGGAAATGCGTTGGGTGGAACAGCGAGGGCGCAGGAGAAGGCCGTCACCAATCCGGTTGCGGGCAATCCGGCCGCGATTCAAGAGGGAGCTTCGCTTTTTCGTGCTAACTGTTCGCCCTGTCACGGGCTTAACGCGCAAGGTGGTGGCCGAGGGCCCGATCTGACCGCCGGGCGTTGGGTTCACGGTTCGAGCGACGCTGCCATCTTCGGCACCATCACTCGGGGAGTGCCCGGAACGGAGATGCCTGCCAACGGATTCGAGGATTCCGAGACGTGGGCCATCATCGCGTACGTTCGGTCGTTGACGCCTGCGAAGAGCGGCGCCGTCTCCGGCGACCGAGCCAGGGGCGAGAAGATTTTCTCGCAAACGGCGGGCTGCTCGACCTGCCACATGGTGCAAGGGCGCGGCGGAGTGCTTGGTCCGGATTTGTCGCGCGTGGGCGAGGCACGCTCCGTGCCCTATTTGATCGATTCAATTCGCGAGCCCAGCAAGGAACTCAGCAGCGGCATGCTGGACCCTAACAACCACTATGGGCTGCCTCTGGTCTACGACACGGTGACAGTGGTGACGGCAGGCGGGGAAAAAATTGTGGGCGTGGCCAAAAACGAAGATGCGTTCTCCATCCAATTGCTCGATACAAGCCAACGCCTGCAGCTCTTCCTGAAGAAAGATCTGAAAGAGGTAACCCACGAACGCAAGTCTCTTATGCCGGCATATACCGAGCAGATGCTGAAGCCGGCGGACCTTCAGGATCTGGTGGCTTACCTGGAAAGTTTGCGCGGCGAGTGAAATGAAAAAGATTGTGTTGCTGTTGGCGCTACTTCTTTGCCGCGGAGCGTGCGGGCAGGTCAGCTACGAACGTTTGCTGGGCGCAGACCACGAACCGCAAAACTGGCTCACGTATTCGGGGCGCTACTCCGGCTGGCGCTACAGCGGGCTGGACCAGATCAATACCGGGAATGCGTCGCGGCTGGTGATGCAGTGGGCGTTCCAGGTCGCCGACCTCGGCCAGTTCGAGACGACCCCTCTGGTGGTGGACGGCGTCTTGTACGGAACCGGGCAAAATGACCGCGCCTTCGCACTGGATGCGCGCACGGGACGCGCTATTTGGCGTTACCAACGCAACCTGCCGGAAAAACTTCAGCCGTGTTGCGGCATGGTGAACCGCGGCTTCGCGATTCTTGGCAACAAACTTTTCATGGCGACGCTGGATGCCCACCTGATCGCCTTAGACACCAGGACCGGGAACTTGCTATGGGACGTAAAGGCCGCCGACTCCAATGCGGCGTATACCTTCACCGTTGCGCCATTGGTAGTGAAGAACGAGGTGATCGTCGGCATTTCCGGCGGCGAGTATGGAATTCGAGGATTTGTGGATGCCTACGATGCCGATACCGGCCGCCGCCAATGGCGCTTTGAGACAGTGCCAGGTCCCGGCCAGCCGGGACATGAAAGTTGGGCCGGGGACTCCTGGAAGACCGGAGGCGCGCCGGCGTGGATCACAGGTTCCTACGATCCCGAGCTGAACCTCATCTATTGGCCCACGGGGAACCCTTCGCCCAGCGGTTATGGCGGCGAGCGGGGCGGCGACAATCTCTATAGCAACTGCATGTTGGCGCTGGACGCCGACACCGGCAAGCTGAAATGGTATTTTCAGTTCACGCCCCACGATTTGTACGACTACGATGCCACGCAAGTCCCGGTGTTGCTGAACGCAGACTGGGGCGGGCAGCCTCGCAAGCTGTTGGTGCAAGCGAATCGCAACGGTTTTCTCTACGTGCTCGACCGCACCAACGGAAAATTTCTCCAGGCTGCGGCGTTCGGCAACGTGACTTGGGCCAAGGGCATCGGGGCGGACGGCAAGCCGGTGGTCAATACGGACCTGGTGCCCAACCCGGCAGGGAACCGCGTTTGCCCTGGCGCGCTCGGGCTCACCAACTGGTATTCGCCGTCGTACAGCCCCGACACCAAACTCTTGTACGTGGCGACCTCAAACGAGTGCGACATCTTCACCAGCGCACCCCAGCCGTATCGCGCGGGCCACGACTTTCTGGGAAGCGTATACGTGCCTGACCCAATCGTGAGACCTACCGGAGCGCTCAAAGCGATCGACTCCACGACCGGTGCGGTGAAGTGGGAGTTCGAGTACTTCAGCAATCCCAACGGGGGAGCGCTCTCCACCGCGGGTGGAATTGTTTTTGCCGGCGAGTCGGACGGCAATTTCATTGCGCTCGACGGCCGCACGGGACAGGACCTGTGGAACGTGCAACTGGGCGCGGCCATCTACTCCACGGCGATCACCTACCGGCTCGACGGCAAGCAGTACGTGGTCATCCCGGCCGGGTCGGCGCTGTTCGCGTTTGCCGTCGCTCAGCCGTAAATCGATCGTCTACCCCGGATTTCCTGCGGGTGCTCCCGAGACGGCGTTGCTCTTGCTCAGTTTGCTTGCGAAATAAGTCATTGTCGTGACTGCTTTCTTGAAGTTTATGTTATCTGCCTCCGGTACTTGCCGTTTGCTCATGGCAAATCAGCGACTCCGACTAAAGTGCAGTGTTCTGCTCATAGCAGTTTTGTCGCGCTCATCCCTTGTCCGAAATAGATTCTTAGGGAGGCGGATCGTATTGCTTGACGCCCGGCAGTCCCGAAGGGACGGCATAAAAGTAGCCCAGGACGCAGTCCTGGGT
>PLZN01000629.1 GCA_003152195.1 Acidobacteriaceae bacterium | reverse complement strand
CTGTTTCAAGGTCGGCCGGTTTACCTTAACTCAATCTTCGTGGACGGTGTCTCTCCGCTGTTCCCGCAAATGGATGTCTGGCCGCGCTGCCATTGCGCTGGTCCTGCTAAGAGATCGAGGACAGTTCGAAAGTCTAAGTACCTACTCGCTCGGAGAACCCATTCTACCGAGTCAAGGGGAATCTCCGTTTCNNGAGAAGTTAAGAAATTTAGATTCATAGTGTTAGAAAATCAGTTTCACGGATTTTAGACTTTAACCACGGGCTGCTAGGGAACCAAGCGAGAAACATTTTTTCGATAAATGCGGAAGGGGCATGGTTCTGTCCCATTTTTTCAAATTTCTTATTCCAGGTCAGCCTTCATAATTGCCATGCACTTCTTCACTTCCTCCACACTATTCGAGCCCGCCGGAATTGGGTACTCCAACTCTACCTCGGCGGGGATTGGCCATTGGTTCTTTTTGAGGAGCTGCAGCACGGCTTTGATAGGCGTGTCAGCCTCGCCCCAGGGAAGGATCGGTCCGCCGTCTCTCTTAACGTCTTTCACGTGAAGGTGGCTGATATCCGCATGGCGTTGCTGAAGGTAGGAAACCGCATCGAAGTTGGCCTGCGTGAAGTGGCCGATATCCAAATTTATTTTGTAGTACTTTGACATTGCAAGCGCTTTTGCAAAGCTCTCCGGCGTGGCAAACTGATTGGGGTCGGTCAGGTTCGCGTGGTTGTGAAAAGCGACAGGAAACTGATGCTTTTCAACGATAGGCACGAGCTTCTGCGCGACTTCAAGAGTGGTGGAGGTCGAGATCACTGTTGCACCGAGTGTCTTCGCCTGTTCGAACATCTTATCGATTTCCCGCCCGGTAAAGTCAGCCCCCATACCATTGACGCAGTACGCGTAGATGACAGTCCCCACATCATCAAACCTCCTCTTAATATCCTGGAAATGGCTCATGGGAGTTAAGAGTCGCCACTCACGAAGTTCATCGCGCGCTTTCAGCGCCTCCGGGCTGGGCGTCCCTCTGCTTGCTCCTCCGCCTACGCCGCCACGGCCGTTGGGGTTGGCTGCGGTTGCCGCCATGCGAGCCGCTCTCGCGGCAGCTTGTTGCATTTGATAGCCGGTGACCGGTTCTGCATGATTACACATCAACTCAACGAGTCCTGCACCAACAGCCTGGCAATTCTGGACAACCATCTCGATGTGATCCTGCCCGAGCACGTTGGGCATGTCATTAAAGCTATATGAGATAACGCCGAGCCTGACGCCCTTTACCGTCGACTTGGTCCTCTCTACCGTAGAATTGGCGGCCTGCAGCGTAGAACCGATCAAACTCATTCCCAAAATCTGCCCAAACTCCCGTCTCGAATACATTGCGATTCTCCTTCTAACTTTGCTGGTGGTTCACTTTTGCCGGATCCTGCAATCTGAGCGCCTAGAAGTTCAGAGCGAAAGCATAGAGAGAATCGCCAGAGGCCGCCAGGATGTACTGGCGTCCGTCAAGCATGTATGTTTCCACTGCATTTGATACCTGGCCGAGGTGGGTATGCCATAGCGGCTTTCCATTCGCCGGATCGTAAGCGACCAGGTTGCCGTTGGCATCGCCACCGAATAGCAATTTTCCCGCGGTCGTGGTCAAGCCGGTATTGCCTACGCCCTCTACGGCAGAGATCTGGCGATGCCGCCACGCGATCTTGCCCGTCTTGTAATCGATCGNNGCCCTGACGTTCGGTTCAGTACGGTAGAAAACCGAATATACCTCTTCGGTGGCGATGTAGAAGAGCCCGGTTTGCGGATCATAAGAAGGCGGCTCCCAGTTTACGATGCCGTCGGAGTCAGGCGATACCAGAGAACCACCCGGCGATGCGTCCTTTTCCGGGTCACGGATAGGCCGGCCTGACTTATCAATCCCCGTCGACCAATTAAGGGAATCCGCATAAGGCACAGTTAGTAAATGCTCGCCGGTAACCCGATCAAGGACAAAGAAGTAGCCGTTGCGGCTGGCATCGAGCAATAGCTTGCGCGGCTTGCCCTTGAATTCCCCATCGACGATGATCGGAGTTTGAGCCGCGTCCCAATCGTGCGTATCATGCGGCGATGGCTGGAAATACCACGCGAGCTTTCCCGTATCCACATTCAAAGCGACAATGCAGGAGGTATACAGGTCGTCTCCTTCGCGCGTCACACCCGAGAAAGCCGGGGTCGGGTTGGCTGTTCCAAAATAGTAAAGGTGCAGTTTGGGATCATAGCTTCCTGGAACCCACGTGCCCGCCCCGCCATGACGCATGGCGTCCAGGTTCGGCCACGTCTCCGACCCGGGATCACCCATCTTTTCGGGCTCGCTGTACCACTTCCATTGCAGGTCGCCTGTTTCCGGATCAAAGGATTGCAGGAAGCCCGGCGCGTCCAAATCGTCGGCGGTCCCGACAAGCAAGTGATTGCCGATAACAATGGGTGCAATGGTCGAAAAGTATTGCTCATTGAAGTCCGAGATCACCTTGTGCCAACGCTCCTTGCCGGTTTTGGCATCGAGCGAAATCAGGTAATCGTCCGGGGTCTCGAAGTAGAGCCAGCCGCGGTACATACCCATGCCGCGGTTCCCGATGTGGGTACCGCCCTTGGTCTTCCAGAAGTAGTGCCATAGCACCATTCCATCGCGGGCGTCGACCGCCCAGGCATTGTCAGGTACAGATACATAAAGGATCCCGTTCACTTGCAAGACCGCGCCTGAGATGCGCCCGGCGCCGCGCACAGGAACCGCTTCTGCCGCTTCACCGCCGATGATCGCCGGTGGGTTTCCAGGACCGGATCTTGCAAACGGTTCAGCGGCGCCCGCTCCGGGGGCCAGGTGAGTCACCCAGGCAAGCCCTAGACTCTTTACATTTGTCTGATTAACTTGCGTCAGCGAACTGAAACGCCGGCCCGAATAGTCGCCGGAGTAAGTCGGCCAGGAATTCGTCGCCGGTTTGGTCAGCGACACAGGATCGAGCCCTTGCCCCTGTGCTGCCACAGCCGCAGCCGAGGAAACCATTGAAATCATGAGGAGCAGATTTCTTGTCTTCTTCATTTCAGGGTCACCAGATAAGCAGTCAGGTTATGGATGTCATCGTCTTTCAACGTCGGAAGCATATCCAGGTGCGGCTGCAATGGATCTTTAATCACGACCTTCGGATAATCACCGTGGCGGGGATAACTGTGATAATTGCCGTCGGCATCGGTGAGAGAAACGATAAAATCATCGATCTGATCCAGCTTACCCTCTACAGTTTGTCCGTTACGGAGGGTGACGCTAACCGTCTTTGGAGCCTTCGATAACGCGGATGCCTCTCCTCTTGCTGCGCCTCCGCCGGACAGCATTGCACCTTGCAGGGCCCTCACGTCAATGTACTTTGCGCCGATCCCAGCCAGGTCTCCCGACACGGAGTGGCAGGCGGTACATTTTCCCGGGCCGTTGAAGTAGGCTTCGCCGGCCTTCGCATCGCCCACCAACGGATCAACCGTGCCGGTATTCGCGGCGCGGCCGCCGACCGGCACGCTATGAATAAAAGTTACGATGCTCGATATTTCTTCTGTCGTGAGATCAAACTTTGGCATGCCCTTATCCGGGCGGCCGTTCTGAACAACTGTAGCTATCAGTTCACCATTGTCATCGTCCGTCACGATTTGACTGCGGATCAAATTGGGGCCTCCTTCGCCACCGCGAGCATCTGATCCATGGCAGAAACTGCAATTCGCGCTAAAAATCTGGTGGCCGCGCTCCACGGCGGCAGAGTCGGCAGGCGGCCTGACTGGATAAGCTCCTCGGGGAACAGCCGGTGGTCTTGCCGGGGTTTGGGGATTCCCTTGGTTGGCGCCAGTTTCCTGGGCCGGGAGGGGGACCGAAGACTGCTCTGCTACCAGGGCAGCCGCGCCAAGCCCCAGTAACGTAAGAAGGACAATTTTCACCCGATACAAAATGACCTCCAAGCTGAGATTACGACGAACGTTGAGAACTTTCCTATTTATCTTATCGTCGAGAAAGGCGTGATCCCGGTCGTTCGTCCCTGCCAGATTATGCGGCATCTGCTGTGGTCCGGGGTTATGCGTGAGACTCAGCGTTCACCGCTGTGGCCGAGAAATTGGATCCTACCTACCTGGAGGGCCGCTCGAGACCTGGAGGCCGCAATACCGTGCTCAATTCCGCTCGCGGAGAACTGCGCCACCCGCCGCGGGTTTCGACACTTGCACGGCAGTGCGTAGCCGCTCTTGACAGCGTGGAGCATCCACAAGCAGAATCGACAGTTTGCAAATAGGAAAGGGGCAAACTGTGCCTGACTCCAAAGGATTTTCGCGCAGGCGATTCCTCTCGGGTGTCGCTTCCACGGCGGCGACCTCGTGCTTGCCTCCCAGCGGAGCGGCGATCCTGACGTGCAACTCGACACCCGCACTTGCAGCCCAAAACACTAGCGTTAGCGTGTCCCGCGAAGCCGTCTCCGCCCCGCCGGTGATCATCGTTAATTCGGGATATCGATTGCTAATCGATTCGGTAAGGGGAACCATCGCGTCGTTTCAGTCCAGGGAGAAGATACGGATCGCGGTAGGGACGCATATTNNAGCGTGCTTTGCTAGCCCGCATTCCGGTTGTTCCGTCTGTCCCGCAAACCAAGCACAAGTGTGGACCGCAACGAACTTCTCCGAAAGCAGCGGGCTTGCCGTAAACTTAACTTCTCAAATCGCGGGCAAGCGATCGGGTCTTTGCCGGGAACAATCGAAGCAAAGACTATTCATGCCGTAGAGCCTCCATCGGCTCGACTCTTGAAGCCCTCATAGCGGGAACCCATCCCGCAAGCAGAGCGACACCAATCAGCAAGACAGCCGCTCCGACAAGTGACGCCGGGTCGGATGGCTGCAGTCCGTAGAGCATGGACTTCACTAGTTGCCCAAGCCATAGCGCAACCGCAACTCCGACCACAACCCCTACGGCAGTAAGCCAACCCGCTTCCTTCAAAACCATGCCTCGAACCTGCCCGCGCCGCGCGCCCAACGCCAGACGAATTCCAATTTCATTAGTCCGCTGTGACACAGCGTGCGCCATGATTCCGTAGATCCCCACGCAAGCCAGGGCAAGTGCGAGAATCCCAAACGCCGCAGTCAGACTGGCGAAGACGCGCTCCTGCAGCATGGTGGCGTCAATCTGCTGCCGCTGGGTTCGTACATCCATCAATGGCAAATCGCGATCGATGCCCTGCACGACTGCCCGCAGCGACGGCACAATCGCGTCCGGCTTCATCCGGGTTCGCACGATGTATGTGACGCCGCCGATATCCTTCGATTGCCGGTAGAGATCGAAATGCAGCGGTGGCGGCTCCTGCTGCAGATTTGAATAGCGTGTGTCGGCGGATACGCCAATAATCTCGAGCCAACTCCGGCCCTTCGTTTTGGAGTCGTCCATGCTGAAACGACGGCCAATCGGATTCTGGTTGGGGAAGTACTTCCGCACCAGAGCCTGGTTGACAATAGAGAGCCGCTGCGGCGCCTCCGCGTCCTGTTGTGTGAAGACTCGTCCCGCAACGATCGGAATCCCCATCACGGACAGAAAATCCTGACCGACGGTCGTCTCCATCGCGCCTGACCCCTCTCCGTGTGGCTCCTTTGTCTCTGGCGCTCCTTCCACGTTGAAGTCAGACTCCGATTGAGAATTTGCGAGGAGAGGAATGTCCGTCAGGGTTATGCCCTCCACGCCTGGAACCGCACGCAATGCCTGCTCGATCCGCGCATGGAGCGCTACATCTTTGGGCGCGGGATATTGCTTGCTGGGCGGATTGAGGTCGAAGAGCACGAGGCCGTCGGCGCGAAAGCCCACATCGATTGCATTCAAATTGATCAGAGTACGCAAGAAAAGGCCAGCGCCAGCCACCAGGAGTGTCGAGAGCGCGACCTGGAAAGCGACCATCGTTCGTCCGCTCCAACCCTTGCGCTGCTTTGTGGAGGCTTTGCCGCCATCTTTGATTGCTGTACCGATCTCAGCGCGAGTTGCACTCCACGCTGGCGCGATGCCGAAAAGCACACCAGTGACCAGGGTAACGCCAGCCGTAAAGCTGAACACCCTCCAATCGAAAGGCACGTGCATGCCTTCGCGCTCCCAGGAATTCAGTAGCAATTTCGGTAGAGCGGTGCGTCCCAGGAAGCCCAACAAAAGCCCAACCGATCCGCCTATTGCGGCGAGCATCAGGCTCTCAGTCAGAACTTGGCGCAGAATACGGCCACGCCCCGCCCCAAGTGCCAGGCGCACACCCATCTCTCTCTGTCTCGCCGACGAACGCGCCAGCATCAGGTTCGCGATATTGGCACAGGCAAGAAGGAGTACGAACCCCACCACAGCCAGCAGTATATGCACCGGTTGGGCAAACTGCCTGCCATTGAAGTTCAACCCTCTGCTGCCATCCTCAAGCTCCAATCGCGGCATCGTGTCGTCCTTTGCCACAGTCATGGTGGCGTTAATCGCGGCGCTGAGTGCGACGTTCAAGGCTGCCCTGGACTGCTCCAATGGCACGCCTGGCTTCTCCCGCGCCATCAACTGCACCCACCAAAGCTTGCTGTTCGATAGCAAAGGACCGCTCTGCCCCAACTCGCCTTTGACCAGCGGAATCATCGACAGCGGCATGAATATATCGGGAGAATTCTGCACGCTCCTCGCTCCGGTAAAGGCACGCGGATTCACGCCAATGACCGTGACCGGAGTCATGTTGACCGTAATCACCTTTCCTACAGCATCCGGAGCTTTCCCGAATGCTCGCTCCCACAATCCCTCGCTGATGGTGGCTACCGCGCCCGTGCCGGGAGCCTGGTCATCGGAAGGCAGGATCGCTCGCCCCAGTGCTGGGCGCACACCCATCTGCTCATACAAGTTGCCCGAGACCAATTCCAACTGAACTGCCTGTGCCGAACCGTCAATGGTTGCGTTTGCCTGAATGGTGTCCTTGAAAGCGAAGATCTCGCCGAGCACGCGGTTTTCTCTGCGCAGTTGCTGGTAGATCGGATAAGTGAACGAATCGAAGCGTGCTCCCCCACCAGGAATCGAGTCCCTGCTTCCCCAGGAAGAATGCACCGCACTGTGCTCGTCTCCGATGACTGTCAACAGACGCAACTGCTCAGGATGCGGGACACCGAGCCGGGCATAGAGAAGTTGATTAGCCAGAGAAAAGATGGATGTGTTAGCCCCAATGGCGAGCGCCAGCGAGACGACCGCAATCGATGTAAACCCAGGGCTTTTGCGCAGAATGCGGGCTCCATATTGCAGATCGCCCCACAGTTCGTCCCACCAGCGCAGCCCGAGTGAACTCCGCATTGCGTCCTTGTGCGACGCCACTCCGCCAAACTCCAGTCGCGCCTTGCGCATCGCATCACGGGGATCCGACCCCTCCAGCATCAAGTCGGCCGCACGCGCCTCTAGATGAAAGCGGATCTCTTCCTCCATCTCAGTCTCGAGGCGTCTGCGCCCCGTTACGGCCCGCCACCATGACCGAAGCCGAACCCAGAGCGCGCTCACGATTGCGCCTCCGCGAGGTCTGCAGAGGTCAACCGCAGGATTGTTTTGATGATCCCGGCCATCTGGTTCCATCGCTCCGTCTCTGCGGAAAGCTGATTGCGGCCCGCCGCGGTAAGCGCGTAATACTTTGCCCGGCGACCGTTCTCGCTCTCTCCCCACGCGCTCTTGATTGCGCCTTCATGTTCAAGCCGATAGAGGGCGGGATAGAGCGATCCCTGCTGAATCACGAGTTGCTCGCCGCTGATTTGCTGGATTCGCAGCAGCACGCCATACCCGTGAAGCCTGCCTAGCGAAACCGCCTTCAGAATCAGCATCTCCAACGTTCCCTGCATCAGATCTACTTGCTTCGCCACGATGGACCTCTCCTTGACTCTCTAGGAGAGTATTCACGCCTTTCACCTAGACCGTCAAGGAGAATCTAAATGAGGCCGACCCACCCTCCCGCCGACGCGGCGGCGAGGAGCCGGCGGGAAATACTTGCTAATTGCCCAGATTCCACAGAACGAAATACGGATCGCGGTAGGGACGCATATTACTATGCGCCCCCCGGTGAGGTAGCTGGCCTCGTCTGAGCAGAGGAAGACGATGGATTGGGCAATCTCTTCCGGACGGCCTGCCCGCCTGACATGCACGCTCTTCAGAACGCCCTCGAATGGATCGTCGCCAAGAAGCGCACGTCCCAATCCACGGCATCCGTCACGCGGAACCGCCCGGAGACCAGCGTCCCGGCTTTTTCACCCGGCCGACTGATTTAACGTAATCCCGGTCGATTCGCGACCGCCAAGTACTTTAAGCGGAGACAAAGTTCAGCACCCGCGCGTTCCACCGACAGATACCCGGTGTAAAGGAATGCTGGTGACAGGTTGGTGTGGACTCCAGGTTTCTGTCCTGTCCCCTGCAAAGGATCCCGACCTGTCGTTGGTTGCGGCAAGCCAAAAATGACGGTAAGATCGTCTTACCATGCAGACCAAGGTTTCCACCAAGGGTCAGATCGTTCTTCCGGAGCCCCTCCGCCGCAAACTTGGCATTCGCGCCGGCGATCCGCTTGATGTCAACATCCAGGGCGGGTGCATACTTTTGACTCCCCATAAGAAAACTCCTCTTAAGGTGAGAGTCATCACCGATTCCGTTACCGGCCTCCCTGTTCTCAGCGCCGGCCCAAGCGCACCGGTATTGAGTAGCAAAGACGTAGAAGAGATTCTTGCAAGCTTTCCATGAAATACCTGCTCGACGTGAACGCGCTGGTCGCTCTGGGCTTCCTGCATCATGAATTTCATGACCGGCTGGCAGTCTGGATTCAAGCGCAACGGTTCCCGCCACTGGCTACCTGCTCTATTACAGAGCTGGGATTCGTGAGAGTGCTTTCCCATGCTCCGATCTACGGATTTACAGTCGTGCAAGCGAAGACCTCGCTGCTGCGATTGAAGAAGGCAAAAGTTCTACCTTTCACTTTCCTCTCCGACGGTCACGACATCTCGCATCTTCCCGCATGGGTCAAGACACCCAAACAGACCACCGACGGCCATCTGGCGCAGCTTGCGAGCGCGAATGGAGCGGTTCTCGCGACACTGGACGAGAAAATACCCGGCGCCTATATCATCCCCTGAAGTTGTGGTGCCGGCCAGATGGGGCCGCTCGCTCGACCACGGCCAATCCTCCTAGCTAGCAGCCCGTGGTTAAAGTCTAAAATCCGTGAAACTGATTTTCTAACACTATGAATCTAAATTTCTTAACTTCTCGATGTTTCCAGAAAGGCACTTTAACCACGGGCTGCTAGGGGCATCCTGGCGCGATTTTTTTGCCCGACGAATTCACTCTGGTTCTATAACTCGATTTGTTCACGTTCGCTGCAGGGTGTCTCTATTTTCAGTGTCTCAAGTTTGGGGTCCACTCCATGATACCTATCCCCTGCTATGCAGCGCGGGAACCGGGCATCGGGGAGACTCTGCGTGCCGGTGGAACTACCCCACTCAAGCCAAAACAAGGCTTGAATGGGCCACCCGTCTTGGAAGAAATCCGTCTGAATCCGAATTGAAGGTAATGAACTTGAAGACCATCCGACAAATGACTGGGTGGGATTCGCCATCGGCAAATGCGACGGAATACTTCGCTGCCGCCCTGCTAGCTCGACTTGCTATCTCGCAGAAGATCGAGCCTCCGGAACGTGCCTACGATTTCATGAATTTGTCGTTTCTCGCTGCAGCCGAATCCATGGCTGCATTCAAACTCTACATCGAACTCCTTGGAGCAAGAGTTGTGAGCGAGAGCAGCGATGCCCGTGCGCAGAAGACTCGTCGGACAAAAGGAAGGCGGCTCTCTAGGTTGTTTAAATGACAGAGGGGCGAGAGATTCCGATCAGGTGAAGTAACGCAGACTCGTCTTTCCAAAGACCTTCGGATTACGCTCTGTTTTGATTTTTACGCATTCTGCCTGGTAGAGGCTATTCTGCTCTCCGGAAGGGTCTCGCCCAATAAAACTGCGGTGTGATAACAAACGTTCCTGTTTTGTCGATATACCCCCATTTGTCCCCGATTCTCACCCTGGCCAATCCATCCTCAAAGCTGTAGGCATCATCAAACTGCACCTTGATAGCAATATTTCCGCTCCTATCTATGAATCCGTGCTTGCCGCCGAATACGCCATTGCCTCCGAGATTTACCATCGCTAAGCCTTCAGCAAATGTTCTAACTTGGTCAAACTGCGGACCAATCAGGTACTCTCCGGTTCTATCGATAAACCCATACCTTCCTCCAATTCTCACCATGGCCAGCCCATCGCGAAAATTACCGGCTTCCTCAAATTGGGGGCTGATAAAGAATTCCCCAGTCTTGTCAATATAGCCCCAACCCTCTTTATCATTTCGTGCAGCAACAGCAACTCCGTCGAGAAATCTCCACGCAGCAATAAACTGCGGGGCGATAACGAATTCTTCTGTCTTGTCGATATATCCCCATTTCCCATTGAGCTTCACCAATGCTAAGCCATCGGAGAAGGTGTCGGATCGGTCGAACTTCCGATTGATGATGAACTTCCCTGCAATGTCGATATAACCCCACCCCTCGCCGAAATACACTCTCGCTGTGCCGTCGGAAAAGTCTTCAGCGGAGTCAAACTTCGCTTGGATGACGAGTTTTCCTGACTTGTCAATATAGCCCCATTTATCACCGAGCTTTACTGCAGCCAAGCCACCCTTGAACTGGTACAGATGAGTGCTATCCCAATCAAACTGCGGCCAGATCGCGAACTGCCCCGTCTTGTTTATAAAACCTATCTTGTCCATCTCAACCGCAGCCATACATTCGGAAAAGTCGTTAGCTTCATCAAACTGAGCTTCGATTACGATCTTTCCTGTTTTACCTATGAATCCCAACAAACCTTCTACCCTCACTTTAGCGAGGTTTTCTGAAAAGTCTCCCGTCCATTCGAACTCCGGACTGATGGCAAACTGTCCCGTTCTATCGATATATCCGCACCTGCCGTTCACTTTCACGCTGGCTAGACAAAGAGGCTCCTTCCGTTTCACGAGGCTGCTGGCGTCCTTGCGGCCACGTGCAGCTAGGCTTTTGCGGCCATCTGACAGGACAATCGAAGAGTCGCCCCGATTCGGCAGAATCAGGAGTTCATGCTCATCCGCCATGCTTCGCTACCTTCCAGGCAATATTCCACGGGAACAAAGCAAGTCGAGGATGGTTCCTGCCCCTGAATGGCCATGGTCTGATGCCTTTCGACAACAAATTGCGGCCCGTGCGTAGTCTTGCGGTACACCCTGGCCGCAGTAATACATTATGCCAAGGGTATATTGAGCATCGATATGGCCTTGGTCAGCAGCTTTGCGACACCAGCTTGCGGCCCATGTGTAATCTTGCGGCACGCCTTGGCCGAAGTAGTACATCACGCCAAGATTGTGCTGTGCAGGCGTGTAACCTTTCTCTGCGGCCTTTTGAAACCACATTACCGCCAATTCATAATTCTGCGGAATACCATAATCCTCCGGGTCCTCCGCTACACCGTGGCCAACATAATTCAGGGAGCCGAGATAGTATTGCGCATCCGCGTCGCCTCGCTCCGCAGCCCTGGGAAACCTCTCTGAATTCGAGGAATCGCCCTGCTGGGCACCTTGGTCGGTAACATATTTACCCTGAGGCTTATTGACCAGATAGTTGGCGGCACCGCTTGTTAGCCGTACAGCCTCCTGGTCCGAGCAACCAACATACCTGCAAATCGCAGTCATCTGCGGGATGCCTCGATCCTCGACGTATTTGCCGATCGCAGGAAGCCAGAGCCGCTGCTTCTCATCCTGACTCAGGGCGAGGGGATACAAACAGTAGGTTAACCACAACAGGCCTTCCCCCTTTCGGGAGAGAAAATAGCACCAGTAAGGGAACTGCTGATCGAGTCTATGGACAAAGGCCCGAACTTCAGGAATTTCCCACAGTTCACGCGAATCAGAATCATAGCCTGTGCAACATAGGTCGACTCTTTCACAAAACTTGGTTGCAGCATCTCGCTCAAGTAATTGCTTCAGCACAGCCATCACATCGCTGGTATCTCCGGCTTCGATGTCTCCCCTGTCAAAATCCAATAC
>PLZN01000493.1 GCA_003152195.1 Acidobacteriaceae bacterium | reverse complement strand
GCATCGGTGTCGTAGTTGACCGTGAAGCTTTCCGTGGTTGGGAAGGGGGCATTGCTGAGCACCGCGCGGTCCGCCTGGCACGGATCGGTCTCAAGTTGCTTGTCCGGTGCCGGTGGATCGAGCGAAGCGAGGTAATCATGGGCATAGTTGAACGGGTCATTGTTCGTGACCCCTCCATCCACGTTGAGCGTCACGAAGGGATCGGGAAGACCCGCGGGAAAGGAAGGGCAGATTGGGGGCGGCTCGTCCTTGGTGGCGGATGCGCGCGATTCCCATAATGGTGGGGTGTAATCCGACTGACGGCGGGAGAGCGCGCGCGGTGCAAGGAACACCGGGAATGCCCCGGTAGCCTTAGCCGCGGTTCGAAGTACAGTCCAGTCACCTTGTGACGTCGAAAGGCCGACCACGTAGGCAGCGTCCGCGAGTGGCATCTTCGAATCGTCACCGACAGTCTGGAAGCGGATTCGGTCTCCATAAAAGAATGTCGTTTCCTCCACCGAGCCCGGTGCCACGCCGGTGAGCGAGTAAACCACCCCACGCAGATTGGTCAGCGACAGAAAGAGCGTAAGGTCGGGCGAAACGTAGGCACGCGGAGCGGGCATAGGTTTCCCCCGAACGAGGGCATAGTCAGCGATCGTATCAATGATGGTTGAGTCGAGAAGAGAGACGACCGGCCCGGGGTTCTTTAAATCTTTGGTCTTCAGCAGTTCCCGGATGTCGATCATATTGACCCAGCTCTCGTAGAAGCGATTGCTGGTTTTCGTCTTCGAAGTATCCGAGATATGCTCGAATTCATCCTGAAGCAGGATGGCTGAGATCGCAGCGCACATGCCGCCGGCAGAGGCTCCGGAGAACACGTCAATCGACACGTTGTGGGCTGGTACCAATTCGCCGCCGGATTTCGCCCTGTACCAGGCATCCAGAGCCTCGGTAAGAAAGTCGAGCACCCCTGCAGTGTATGCACCAGCCGAAATCGCGCCGGCCATGTTGATCGCGATCCTGAAAGTCCTCACCCGGATTACCTCTGCCTGACAGTTTTAACGTCCAGTGCGAAACTATAGCAGCGGTCGGCCGGGCTTGATGAGTCTCCGCCTTCCCCCAGCCATTGCCGATGACCGATGGAGGGCCTTGTACCGGCTAGGTTCCCGGCCACAGCCCTCCAAAAGCGGCGCTGTGATGCAGCATCGGCACCGGGGGGCGTAGGAGGTCCGAACATGAAGGGCTAAACTTCTATTTCTTTGTTTTCTCTGGCTTAGGCATAAAGTAACCGCGCCGCGCCTGTGACTGCACGCCGTCTCGATCCACTTGTACCTTCAATCGGTGATAGGAGCCGTTGGGCTTCACGTTGTCGAGTGAAAGTTCCAGCAGATATACGTTCTCCGGCGCCTCCGTCAGGCTTTTGAATCCCGCGTCCAGATCGTTGCTGTTGTGAAAGAACGTCCCCCCTGTACCATCGGCGAGCTCGGCCATCACGTTCTCCACCGCCTTCATGGCGCTGCCGCGAAATTCACTCTTTTTCGCCGCGGGAATCACGTGCATATCGTCACTGGCTGTCATAGATGTCGTGTACAACCCGCGCGCATCCATGGTGCTGATGGTCACATTCGATTGTGCCGCGAAGCCGATAATCCGCGATTCCGCAGCCAACGCATCCGGCTCAACGCTGAGGAAGCCGGGCGACACCAGGATCAGCGTGCGTTGCCCTGGTAGAGCGGCCATCCTGCGCACAATCTCCCCGAGCGTAGCGAGGGCTCCGCGAACATCCTGATAGCCGATCGTCAGAGCTCGCCTGGCTGCTGCGTCCGCCAGCCTCTCTGCCACCGGGAGGTCGCTCTTCGGATCGAGGCCAGGGTCGCAATTGAGCACCTGCGCAATCGCATCTGCGGTTGCCGCGCTGTCGTGCTTATTCACCATCTGGTCGGCCTGGTAGTAGTCGATATTCGGACAATCGGAACTTGCCGACCGGTTGAGGCCACCTGGTTCCAGGTTCATGATCGCGTCCTGCAGTTTTGCGCGATCGCGTGTCAAACCGCTGTTGGTTCTTCGAGAAATTGCGACAACGGCAGCCATATCCGAGTCAGCTAATGCTCCGGCCAGCGCTCGCACGCCGGCCTTTTTGGCATACGCCAGATCTTCGAAGTTCAGGTGCATATCATCGAAAAGGAACACGGTGATGCGCTGTGGCAGGATCGACGGTTGTGGGGCGGCATTTGCAGCAGCTGGGGGCTGTGCGGCGCTTTCCGTGTTGCTCCCCATATTGCTCTCCGTCGCTCTGCGCTTCAGAACCATGAATGCGGAGACAGGATGCGGCTTGTCGTTGTCAAAGACTTGAAAGTCTTCTTTTTTCAGGTCTCCCACTGCGCGGCCCTGTTTATCACGGACCACAACCGGCACCAGTACTCTGTTGACGTTTGTTTCAATCTTGAAAGGCGCGGCCTCAGACTCTTTTGCTTGTTGAGCGGTGCAGTGTGTGCATGGAAAGAACGCCAGGCACCACAAGACAAGAACGAGGCGCAACTGCATGCTCACATTCATCCGCAATTTCCTTTTAACTTCGTAGTCGGGGATGCCGCGAACGGGTGATCCTTTCCGCGAACCCAGACTCGAAATGGAAGCTCTCTTGGAAACTTCCTGAAAACGCCAGCCTATTCCTGGAGCGTGCACCGGATGCTCGATTTCCGATTCTAGCCGAGCCCATTGCTTCGGCGTCGGACAATGCGGGGCGCTCCGGTGAGTCTCGCGCCCCTTGCTTGAAGATCGCCTGTAATGCCCACTTACGTGACCATTTACCTTCGAGGGATCGCCCCCGTAGCCCGGTCCTTGGCGTTGGACGAGGTTATGTCTGGATTTGGCTTCTTGCCGTGGAGATAAGGTGTACCGTCCGAGGATGAGGGTGCTGGCGTTGCCTTCTCGCGGTGGGAATACGCCGGCAAACCATTCGCTCGATGCCGAACCCCTCAAGGAAATGCTTGAGGCCCGAATCACGACCGAGGTTCAAAGCGACATTCGAAACCCACCCGCCCCCGTGGTGTGCAATATTGAACAGTCCCGGGGCGGCGCGAGGAACATACTACCTTCACATACCCCCAGGTGTTTTGCGGTCCGCTGAAATAGTCGAGACGCCAGCCGAGAGTCCCGGCTCACTAGCGCTTTTGCCCTTCACGGAAGGGGTACTCGAAAGAGGACATACATGTCTTCCAGCCCAGTTCCACGCATTTTCGTTGTTGACGATGAATATGTAATTGCGTCCACCCTCGCCGTCATACTCAATAGGAATGGCTTCTCTGCCAGATGTTTCACCCGGCCACTCGAGGCGTTGGCTGCCGCCGAGTCGGATCCGCCCGATCTACTGATATCGGATGTCGCGATGCCGGGCCTTTCCGGGATCGATCTCGCAATGCAAATCAGGGCGCGACACCCCGAGTGCCGGATACTGCTCTTTTCAGGGCACGCGGCCACCCTGGATTTACTTGAGGGTGCTCGCGATCAGGGCCACGACTTCCATTTGCTCCAGAAGCCCGTTCATCCCTCCGAGCTTCTGGCTGAGTTAGCAACATTAAGCAATGGTGTACAGTCTCGATCCCGCCAGCACGACGCCAGGGTCAATCTATGCCTCGCGAGGTGAAGCTCTTTACCTAACCCAAAATGAAGCCCATTAATTGTCAAGGCAATGCCATGGGCAGCGCTCATGCCGCAATAGGATGCGTGAAATAGGCCGCGCGCCCCGCTCACGATGTGTTTGGGAAGACTAACCGCCAAGATTGAAAACGACGTTCACGGTCGTTTCAACCTCAACGGGCTCTCCGTTGAGCAGGTAAGGCTTATAGCGCCAGGAACGGACCGCATCCAATGCCACTTGTTGCAGCATAGGAGGCCCGCTAATGACCCGGAGGTTTTGAATGGTTGGAAATTGTGGCCTGCAGGACAACTGTGCCCTGAATGCGCGCCGCTTTCGCGATCGCCGGATATTGCGGTGTGACCTTATCCAGCAGGTTGCCGGCCATGACGCCAGAAGAGATGCTCACCTTCTAAGCAGGCGCCTCCTTGCCAATCGAAGCATGAACCGCTCCAATATCGTTGAAAATAGCGTTCATCGAGTCGCCACGTGTACCGTCCGCTATGCCTTCCATGCCGACAACGCCTATCGTAGGCGGAGGNNGGTGGCAGCGGTGGTGGAGGAGGTGGCGCAACCAGCAGCGTAGCCATGATTTGTGCGGGCAACGCCTCGGGGTACAACAGCGGCCAAATGATCAGTGCGATCAGCACTCCACAATTCATGATCAGGGCCAAACAATAAGTTTGAAGCCGGACGATACGGGGAACAGGATGTGTGCTGCAGAAGTAC
>PLZN01000523.1:13478-26869 GCA_003152195.1 Acidobacteriaceae bacterium | reverse complement strand
GGCTTTCTTTAAGGAAAGCCGCATGCAGTTCGACAGCGTCACCAACATCGACAGGAAATCGGGGTAACTGGGACGATGATGATTTGTTTCCAATGCTTTCCCAAAAGGGCGCAACCGCGCTTCCGGGGCGGCAAAGCAAAAGCAACGGTGGGCTTCGCCCATCTTTTTCATCCCACGTACCCGGATTTCCTGTCAAGGTTGGTGGCGTTGTCGAACTCCATGCGGCTTTCCTTAATGAAAGCCGCACACGCGGTCCTTTCTGGTGCTGCGTAACAGGAAATTCGGGTACGCTGGGGCGAACGTGGGGCACCCCTCTGTTACTCAGCTGTTACTCAGCCGGGCGCTTCGCTTACGCCTCGAGGCGGTTGCTGGTCTAAGTAGAAAGTCGCTCACTGCAGTGGTTTGCGTCGATGACTTGAAGTCTGCGTAAGATGATGTGGCACCTTTCAGGAGGCAACTTGGACGAAGTATTGGAGGCGGGCGCTTCCCCGCTCATAGTCCCGCAACCGCCGAAGCGCGGCATTCGCTGGGTGTTCGAGGATAAAGATGGCATTCGGGCAGGATGGGGCGTGCTGCTGTTCGTCCTGCTCTTTGTTGGATTTGAAATTCTCACCGGCCAGGTTTTGCGGCACATTCTTCCCAGAGGTCACCAATCAGCGGTGATGTCTGTGAGGCTGGGGATGATTATGGAAGGGGCGCAATTGGCTCCCCTCTTTCTCGCGACAGGAATCATGGCGCTGATCGAGCGCCGCTCTCTCCTGGCGTATGGCTATCAGGGCACGGCGAGGGCTGTGCGGTTCATTTCCGGCCTGGTTTGGGGTTTCGTCGCGCTTTCCGGCCTGGTACTTGTTTTGTGGAAGGCCCATCTGCTGGTCTTTGACGGGGTACAGTTGCATGGCGCCGCGATCTGGAAATACGGGTTTGCCTGGGCCTTTTTGTTCCTGGTTATCGCGGTTTTCGAGGAGTCGACGTTGCGGGGCTATTTGCAATACACCCTGACCCGGGGCATCGGGTTCTGGTGGGGAGCGCTGCTGCTTTCGCTCCTGTTTGGATTCTCCCACGGCACGAATCCGGGCGAATCCCCGGTGGGGCTATTTGGGGCAGCGGCTGTCGGCCTGGTTTTCTGCCTCAGCCTTTGGTATACGGGATCGCTTTCGTGGGCGCTAGGTTGTCACGCCAGCTGGGACTGGGCAGAGTCATATTTCTATGGCACATCCGACAGCGGCCTGGTCGCGCAGGGCCACCTGCTGGGCGAGCACCCCATCGGGCAACGGCTGTGGAGCGGCGGTGCAACTGGGCCCGAAGGCAGCCTGCTGGCGCTTGGCGTGCTGGCAATCATGGCGCTGTTCATGTGGCTTTGGTGGAGAAACAGAGTGCGGTCCCCGTTCCGTGACAGCGGCTGGCGGCCGGCCTGGATCCGAAAGCCGGCAGTCGAACCGGCCGCGGGGCCCGTGCAGCCGGAAAACCTGCCGGCGGGCTAAGCGCTACAAGTAGGCCGGATCGCCCTTTTCCGTGTCCAAGCCCAGTTCGGCAAATGCCTCCTGGGCTCGCGCTTTATCGAACTTTCCGTCGCGGGCCAGCCGGGAGAGCGTGGCCGCCACGATGGACTCCGCGTTCACTTCGAAGTGGCTGCGCAGATACTCACGGTTATCGCTGCGGCCGAAGCCATCTGTGCCCAGAGATACCAGGCGAGGCGAGAGCCAGGGCGAAAGCTGATCAGGCACAACCTTCATGTAATCGCTGGCCGCGATAATCGGGCCCTCGGTTCCCCGCAGCGTTTCAAGAACGTAAGGGACTCTCTCCGGCTGCGCGGGATGCAGGCGATTCCAGCGTTCCACGGCTAGCGCGTCACGCCTTAACTGGTTGTAACTGGTCACACTCCAGACATCGGCCTGAACACCATATTTCTTCGCCAGAATGCCTTGCGCACGCACCACTTCGTTCAGGATGGGACCGCTGCCAAAGAGCTGCGCGCTGGCCTTACCCGCCGGGGCGGCCTGGAAGCGATAGATCCCGCGGACGATACCTTCGCGAGCCCCCTCGGGCATCGCCGGCATGGCGTAGTCCTCGTTGTACATCGTGATGTAGTAGAAGACGCTATCGCCTTCCTGGTACATGCGGCGGATGCCATCCTGCAGGATCACGGCGAGCTCGTACACATAGGCCGGGTCGTAGCTAAGGCAAGTGGGAACGGTGCTGGCCAACACGTGACTGTGCCCATCCTGATGTTGCAGCCCTTCTCCCAGCATGGTCGTGCGGCCGGCGGTTCCTCCCATCAGGAAGCCCTTGCCGCGCGAATCCGCGAAGGCCCAGATCATGTCGCCCACGCGCTGGAAGCCGAACATCGAGTAGTACATGTAAAACGGAATCGCAGGTACGCGGTAATTGGAGTAGGAGGTGCCCGCCGCAGTGAAGGAAGCCATCGCTCCCGCCTCGGTTATGCCCTCCTCCAGAATCTGGCCATCCTGCTCTTCGCGATAGTAGAGCAGCATGTCGTTATCGTGCGGCTTGTACTTCTGTCCTTCGTTGGCGTAAATCGCCACCTGCCGAATCGCTGACTCCAGGCCAAAGGTGCGGGCCTCGTCGGGCACGATAGGCACAATCAGCTTACCGATGGCCGGGTCCTTCAACAGATGCCGCAGGATGCTGACAAATCCCATGGTGGTGGAGACCACCCGTCCCTTGGAGCCGCCCGTCCACTCACCGAAATCCTTCAGCCGGGGAGCCTTGAAGTCCAGCTTGGGCACCTCGCGATGCGGCAAGTAGCCACCCAGTGCGCGGCGGCGCTCCTGAAGGTAGACAATCTCGGGACTGTCCGGCGCCGGCCGATAGGGTTTACCGAGCTTCGCCTCCTGCTCCGGAACGGGAATTTTGAAGCGCTTTACAAACGCAGCCAACCCGTTGTCGGTAAGTTTCTTCTCCTGGTGGGAAGCGTTGCGTGACTGGGTCGTGCCCAGACCATAGCCCTTGACCGTCTTGGCCAGGATCACGGTCGGAGATCCCTTATGATCGATGGCTCTGCGGTAAGCGTTGTAGATCTTCGCCGGGTCGTGGCCGCCGCGATGCAGATTCTCCAACTGTTCGTCCGTCTTATCGCTCACCAGCTCGAGCAACTCGGGATATTTGCCGAAAAACTCCTGGCGAAGGTACGCCCCGCCTTTTGCCTTGAACGACTGATAGTCGCCATCGACACATTCTTCCATGCGCTTGAGCAGAAGGCCGGATTGGTCGCGCTCAAAAAGCTCATCCCAATCGCCGCCCCAGACGACCTTGATTACATTCCAGCCCGCCCCGCGGAAGATGCCTTCGAGCTCATCGATGATGCGCTTATTGCCGCGCACCGGACCGTCCAGGCGCTGAAGGTTGCAGTTGACCACAAAGATCAGGTTGTCGAGCGTTTCCCGCGAGGCGATGGAGAGCGCACCCAGCGTGTCCACTTCGTCCGTCTCGCCATCCCCGACAAACGCCCAGATCTTGCGCTCGGTTTTCTGGATGAGGCTGCGGTTCTCCAGGTAGCGCATGAAGCGCGCCTGGTAGATCGCGTTGAGCGGGCCGATGCCCATGGAAACCGTGGGAAAGCGCCAGAAATCCGGCATCAGCCAGGGGTGAGGATACGACGACAGCGCAGGCTTGCCGCGCAATTCGTGGCGGAAGTACAGCAGCCGCTCGTCATCGAACCGCCCCTCGAGGTAGGCGCGTGCATAGACCCCAGGAGACGCGTGGCCCTGGAAGTAGATAAAGTCACCGGGCTGGTCTCCATAAGTCGCATGGAAGAAGTGGTGGAAGCCCACTTCGAGCAGGGTGGCCAGCGACGAGTAGGTCGAGATGTGCCCGCCAATCCCCGCATCCTTCTTATTTTGGGCATGCACCATGGCCATGGCATTCCAGCGGATGAGGCTTTCCAATCGCCCCTCGAGCTTGCGATCGCCCGGGTAGGGCATTTCCTCATGCTTGGGAATGGTATTCAGGTAAGAAGTCGTCAGCGCCCCGGGAGTCGAGATGCCGGCCTCGCGCGCCCGCTGCCGTAATGCCGCCAGCAGCTCCGCCCCCTGTTCGGGACCGTCGTCGACCACCAGATCGTCGAAGGCCTCAATCCACTCTGCTATCTCATCGGAAAACTTCGATTGGACGGGGAGATCAAGTTTGGTTTCCATAAATTCGGAGCCTCTAGAGCATTTTCACTTCTACTCTATACAGGCAAGTGCAGCGAAGTGCGGCTTTTCTTGGGGAAAAGCCGCGCCGGGATTGGTCACTCTGTAGACACCAGAAGTGAAAATGCTTTAGCGGAAGGGTGAAATTCGACCGTCCCAACCTCTTGTAGTATACAGTTTGCTGCGCGTTGATCAGAAGCAGCGGATGCAGCCCGGACGGACCATGTCTCTCTCTTCCTTCCCTCAGAATCACGCCGGCGTGATTGACCTGCAACAGCAGGTGGCCCGTCTGCAGGCGCTGCTCGAAGTCTCCCGTCAGGTCCATGCCGCAGTGCGGCCCGAAGACGTTCTGAACTCGGTTCTGCGCATCGTCGTGCGCGAGCTGGAAATGGTGGGAGCTCACGTCACGGAGCCTTCTCTGACGGTGGGCGAGATGCCGCCGGAGCCCTGGGATGGCTGTCCGCGCTTTGCCCTGCTGGGCAAAGATGGAGGCTGCCTTACCGAACTGGTGGTGGCACCCGGACCGGGGAGAACGTTGTCGCTCTATGAACAGGACTTTCTGGAAGGGTTGGTGCTACAGGCGGGTGTCGCGGTCGAGAATGCGCATTACCATGAGCGCGCCCTCGAATGGGCGCGCGTGCAACAGGATCTGGATGCCGCGCGCGCAATCCAGCGCAGCCTGCTGCCGCAGCAGATGACGGAGATTTCCGGCTATTCCGTCGCCATCCGATCGAGTACATGTTATGAGGTGGGGGGAGATTACGTAGACATTGTCAGTGTCCCGGATGGGGGCGAGATCATGGTGGTGGCGGATGTTGCCGGCAAGGGTCTGGCGTCTGCCATCGTGGCCACATCGTTTCGATCGGCCTTTCGCGCCATGGCGCTGGCCGGGTTGCCCCTGGCGGAACTGGCTGCGCGCATGAACCAGCAGCACTATGGCGAGGGGCAAGAGGCGCGCCGCCGCTACGTGACCGCGATCTTCCTCAAACTGAACCCGGAGACGCACAGCCTCGACGTTGTCAATGCCGGCCACAACCCCGGTTTCCTGATCTTCGCGGACGGGACGGCGCATGAAATTGCCGCCAGCGGCACCCCAATCGGGCTCGTCCCCATGATGGAATACACCTCGGAAAGCCATGCCTTCCAACCGGGATCGCGGCTGCTTTTTTACACCGACGGGCTGACGGAGGTCTTTCAGGGCGATGACGAATTCGGTCCAGAGCGCTTGCTGGCCACATTTCAGGAGTGCAAGTCACAGGACTGTACTGCTATTCCCAAGGCTCTGTGGCAACAATTGGTTGAGTTTTCGCGCGGTGAGCCGCAGCAAGACGACATGACCGCATTGGCATTGGTGCGGACCCAGGCGTAAGGCAGTTTCACAGCTGCGGCGCACCACCAGAATCGCGAGGTGTGGTTTTCATTGGGGGAAAACCACGTGAAGTTCTTTCACTTCGGTGTATACCTGCTGTGAAACTGCTGTAGCGGGGGAAGACCAAACTGGTTGAAACCAGGGGCACGGCGGTGGAGGTTGAACTTCCATCGCGGCTGGGCTTCGAAAAAGTAGCGATGGGCACGGCGGCAAGCGTTGCCAAGCTCATGGGCTTCCCTGACGATCGCATCGAAGACCTCAAGACAGCCTTCGCCGAGGCGTGTATCAACGCCATCGAACACGGAAATCTCCTGAATGATAACCTCTGCGTTGGTGTCATCCTTTCCGCCAGCGATGAAGCGCTGGAGGTCAAAGTGATGGATAACGGCGCCGGCATAGCCAAAGCACCTTCCAAGCCGGACATCGACCGCAAGATGCATGGAGAAGAAGATCCCCGCGGTATGGGCATGTTTTTGATCCAGTCCCTGATGGATGAAGCCGAGTGGGTCAAGGGAAGTCCGGGCAAAGGAAGCTACGTAAGGCTGGTCATCAGGCTTGCCAAGGAGAGTGAGTAAAGTGCAGACGGAGACGAAAGCAAAAGTCGATGAGATCCTATCCGCCAATGGGCAGCCGGTCACCGTCCTTCGCTTCACCGGCGATATCTCCAGCAGTTCGCGGGACACAGTCCTCGGAACCTATGAGGGGGTCGTCAAGAGCCGGCCTGTTCTGATCGATTTTTCCAAAGTGGAATACATCAATTCGAGTGGAATTGCTCTGGTCATCCAGATGTTGATGGAAGCGAGCAAGTCGGATCAGACGATCGCCGCTTTTGGGCTTACACCCCACTTTCAGAAGGTCTTCACCATGGTCGGCATCACGAAATATGCCGCTCTGCATCGCGATGTGGCGACGGCCATCGCATCCCTTTAGGCAGTTTCAGCTGGCGGCATTGGATGCCTTGTTTACCCATCGCCAGGTTGTTTGCGGCGTAAGGCGGAACCTGCGGTTTGTTTTCTCCAGCTCGGCCTCTATTTCGCTCTGGGGTGCGTCCGGTCGTAGACCTGGGTGATTTGCCCGGCCGTGAGCTGGGTGTAGCGTTGCGTAGTCGAGAGACGCTCGTGTCCCAGCAGCTCCTGGATAGCTCGCAGGTCAGCGCCCTCTTCCAGCATGTGGGTTCCGAAGGCATGACGCAACGTGTGCGGATGGATCTCCGCGGGCAATCCCTTGGCCAGCGAGATTTGCTTTACGATCCGCCCCACGCTCCTGGTCGTCAACCTCCCAGTTCCCTTCATCTGCAGGTTCAGCAGCAAAGCCTCAGTGGTCCGCCCGCGCGGCCCCGCGAGCTTGATCTCGCGCGAGGGAAGATAGGCGCGAATGGCATCCGCCGCTGCATCTCCCAGGGGAACATAGCGCTGTTTCCGGCCCTTACCCCGGACCAGGATCACCTCCCGCGCCCAATGCACGTCCGCCACATCCAGCCCAACGAGTTCGGCGTTGCGCATGCCGCAACCGTAGAGCAGTTCGAAGATCACACGATCGCGCTCCGGCCACGCAGCGACGGCCTCCGCCGAGGCTGTTTCCACCAGGTGGTTCATCTGCTCGATCGATGGCACGCGCGGTAAATGCTTGGGCAACTTGGGAGTGGCCACGAGCGCTGCGGGATTGCTGCTAACGTGACCTGCCCTGGCCATCCATTGGAACCATGACCGGACCGCTGCCAAAGACCGTGCGACCGATGCCTTCGCTAACCCCCGGCTGTAAAGTTCGCCCAGGTAGCCGCGTATCTGCAGATGGTCCACGTTGCGCATCTGCACGCCCGGCCCACTCTGCTCGATAAGGTAGGCGGCAAAATTGCCGATCTCGCGCGTGTAGGCACGCAATGTATGCGGGGAAGCAGCACGTTCATGCGCCAGCATGGCCAGGAATTGCTCCGCCAACCGCGTGGGTTGCGCCTTCACCTTCCACCCGTCCCGGCTGCCGGCTTGGCGTCCCTTCTGGTGGCGCGGGGATGATGGGCGCGATGCACGGCTTTCAACCTGCCTAGCGCCAGGTGCGTATACACCTGCGTGGTCGCGATATCGGCGTGCCCCAGCAAAGACTGTACGGTCCTGAGATCGGCGCCATTCTCCACCATGTGGGTGGCGCAACTGTGGCGCATAACGTGGGGGCTGGCCCTGCCATCCAATCGCTTCACCAGGCGCCACACCCATTGCCGGGTAAGTCCAGCGCCCCGCGTGGAGAGAAAGAGCCGGCTTTCTCCAGGCCGGATCGCCAGCCCGGGCCGGCCCCGGGTCACATAGGCTTCCAGAGCCTCAACCGCAATGCGTCCCAACGGCACGATGCGCTCGCGGTCCCCTTTGCCACGTACCAGCATGCGTCCCTCGGCCAGGGACAGATCCGCGACGCCGAGGCCGGTGAGCTCGGAGACGCGGACGCCTCCGGCGTACAGCATTTCCACAATTGCATGATCGCGCAGGGCAACTCCGTCCGCCTGGGGATGCTTTGCCGCCGTCCCGGCCTGCTCCATCATGCGTTCCACCTCGCTCTGCGCCAGCGCTTTTGGCAGCACTTTCCAGGACGAAGGGGATTCCAGGTTCACCGTCGGGTCGTGCGCGATCCGCTTGTCCAGCAGCAGCCATTTGTAGAAGCCCCGCAGGCACGAGAGCTTGCGCGCCACCGAGCGTGACTGCACGCCATGCTTCTGCAGATGCTCGAGAAACCCGGCCACTTGCCGCTGCCCGGCGGTCACCGGCAGCCCATGAGCACCTTCGAGGTATTCCGCGAAGAGAGCCAAGTCACCCTGGTATGCCTCGCAGGTCAACGGCCGCAGACCTTTTTCGACTCGCAGATAGGTAAGGTATTGGCGCATGATATCGTTCCCGTTCTTGCGGGAAGTGCCGGGATGGTTGCTGGCGGCCACAGGCTCGATTATCCGCTCCCGGCGAGCTGCATCAACGCGGGCCGGCTGTCGCAGGAATCAAGAGAAGCAGCCGTACCCCTGCGATGGGTGCAAAATTGCGCCGGATCGCCGACAATAGAGAAAAGGGCTTGTGCCCCGCAGGAGCGCCATTCGCTTTGACCAGCAGCAACTTCAGCACTCGTGTCTCTCTTTCCCCCAAAGAGTTTGCCGACTCGGTTCTCTCCCGCCATCGGGCTGTTGCCGTCTTCGACTGCGATGGAACGCTATGGGACGGAGACTCCGGCTACGACTTCATGGTGTGGTCCATTGAGGAGGGCATCGTCTCGCGCAACGCGAGTGACTGGATCGACTCCCGTTACCGCCTCTATCGGGCAGGTACGGTCTCCGAGCTCGCCATGTGTGGGGAAATGGTACAGATTTACGATGGCCTGGCTGAATCGGAAGTCCGCAAGGCCGCTGCCGCGTTCTTCCGATCGCGCTTCCGGGACAAGATTTTTCCCGAGATGCATTCCCTGGTCGCCGCGCTGATCGATCGCGGCACTGATATCTCGGTGGTCAGTTCGACCAATAACTGGGTGATCGAAGAGGGCATTCGCAGCTTCAACATCTCGCCCAATCGAGTCATTTCCGCACGCGCCGAGGTCGTTGCCGGCGTCATTACCAGCAGGCTCATCGACGTTCCCACGGACGAAGGCAAGGCCAGATCGTTGGCCAAGGCCGGCATTCCTGCTCCTGATGTCGTCTTCGGAAACTCCATTCACGACGCTGCCATGCTCCAGATCGCGCAACAAGCCTTTCCCGTGAACCCCACGCCGGCATTGCTGCAGATCGCGGCTCAGAATGGGTGGCCCATCTTCTACCCGGATGGCGTTCTGCCTGGTTCCGCATGATTCCACAGCGCGGGGGCCGCGGCCTGCGGGTCGCCGCACTGCAGCCCAGTGTAAGCATTACGCTGGAGCGCCTCGGCTGCCTCGACTCGCTCGTCGCCTGCACCCGCTATTGCCTGGAGGCGGTTCCCGCCTTAAGAGAACGAAACCTGAAAGTCATCGCGGACGCGTGGTCTTCGGCCACGGAGGAAATACTCTCCGCTTCTCCCGATCTGGTGCTTGCCTCGGTTCCCTACCGGCTGGAATCCCTTGCCGCTATCTTGAAATGCGGCGTCTCGGTTCTCACCCTGGCCCCGCACTCGCTGGCTGATATCTACCAGGACATCCGGCTTCTCGGCGGCATTCTTGGAGTGCCGGATCGAGCCGAGGCGGTGATCGAGGAAATGCTCTCCGCGCTTGCCGCCGCTCAGCTGGCCGCCGCGCGCGCCCCTGGAATGCCGCTGGTCTACTGTGAAGAGTGGGGCAAGCCGCTCATCCACTCACAGACCTGGGTTTCGGAGCTGGTTGCCATCGCCGGTGGCCGCTTTCTGGGTATACCCGGCTCGGTAACGGACGCCGCCGTGGTCGCCGCCCAGGATCCCGATGTGCTCGTCTTTGCCTGGTGCGGCGCCGGAGATCGGGTTCCCCTCGCTCGCGTCATCGAAAAGCGGCAATGGCAGTCGATGCGCGCGGTCCGCGACGGCCGCGTCTACTGCATCCCGGACGAGTTCTTGAATACTCCCGCACCCAACCTTCTGCACGGACTCCACGCGCTCGCGGACGCCATTCATCCGGAGATTTTTGGCGCCGGGCAAAGCATCCGCTCCCTGCGCCCAGACGCTCTTGCGGAGCTAACGTCTAAGATCATATGACTGTGCAGAAAGACCTCCCGCCCAGCCCGTCAAGAACTGACGTGAAGGTAGTTCGGCTCGTCGTTGCCGCGCTTATCTTGCGGGATCAGAAGGTTTTGATCTGTCAACGGCGGCCCGACCAGCCTATGGCCCTGAAATGGGAGTTTCCCGGGGGCAAGGTAGAGGCTGGGGAGACTGCGGAGCAAGCCCTGCGGCGTGAGCTCGATGAGGAGCTGGGTATCGCCGCCGACATCGGCAAGCGAGTCGCGCACACCCGTCATACCTACCGCAGCGGCAGTGCGATCGACCTGCAATTTTTCGTTGTTCACGAGTTTCTAGGCGAACTGACCAACCGTATTTTCCACGGCCTGCGCTGGTCCCCGCTGCGCGAATTGAACCGCTATGACTTTCTCGCCGCCGACCGCAGCCTCATCCGCGACCTCTCGGCCGGCAAGCTGCTCTGATTCCATGTCAAAAAAAGACGAACGAACTCTAAGGAAAACCATCTAAAGAGTATGGGGGGCAGCATCCGATTGCGAGCATACACACGGCAAGATGCTCATCCGGACAATCGCGCAGAATTTGAGCACCTTCGTGAAATAAAGGACTTAGCCGCCGCCCGAACTCACCGGACCAAAGTCAGAGTCAAAAGTCCGCCAGGAACGGCTGCTCTAGAACTGAAAGTAGATGAAGTCGCGATGGCCAAAAAAGCCAAAAAACACGAGGGCGTAAACACATGCGTTGTACGCCAAGGCCCGAAACGCCGGCCGAGCCCAGAGCCGAGGTGCGCGCGAAGGATGGGCGATCCACCATTCCACCACGAACATGCCCAGAATCGAGAAGACCAGATACGGGGCCGTGGCGTGGCTGAAGCCGCCGACCTTTAGCAGGAGCGGATCAAGCTGCCCTAGTGGAAAGAGGTGGGTCGCAACGAACCAGGCATCTCCCACGTTGTTGGCCCGGAAAAATATCCATGCGAACGTGACCAAGCTGAAAGTTAGAACGGTCTTGAAAAAGGCCACCAGCCGGGGTATGCGCCGCAGACTGAGCAGCTGGGCGAGTTGCGCGGCAAAGGGGGCCGTGGTCTGGGCCACGATCAGGTAGAGACCGTGCAGAAAACCCCAGGCGGCGAAGCTCCAGTTAGCCCCGTGCCAGAGCCCGCTGATGACAAACGTAATCATCAGATTGCAATAATGCCGGGGCAGTTTCACGCGGTTGCCGCCCAGCGGAATATAGACGTAATCGCGAAACCATGTGGATAGCGAGATGTGCCATCGCCTCCAGAACTCCCCTACCGAGCGGCTGAAGTAGGGCTGCAAAAAATTGATGCGCAACTCGTAGCCCATCATCCGCGCCAAGCCCAGCGCAATATCGGTGTAGCCGGAGAAATCGCAGTAAATCTGGATGGAAAACAAGAGTGTGGCCAGCACCAGCGCCGCCCCGTCGTAATGCCGTGGGTTGTCGTAGATGAGCCTTACAAAATCCGCGGCATTGTCGGCGATCACCATCTTCTTGAAGAGACCCCAAAGAGCTTGAACCATTCCCGCGCGAACGCCTTCGAGGCTGACCCTGGGCTCGCGATGAAACTGGGGCAGGAGTTCGTAGGGCCGTTCGATTGGCCCAGCCACCATTTGTGGGAAGAAGGCGACGTAGAGTGCGTATTCCAGCAAATTCCTTTCCGCCGGAACCCTTCGCCGATACACCTCGATGGTGTAACTCATCGCCTGAAAGGTGTGGAAGGAAAGGCCGACGGGCAAAAGGATCGCCAGCAGCGCCGGGTCATATTGCAGCCCGAAGAGATGCGAAGCGGTGCGGATGGAACCGGTAAAAAAATTGAGATACTTGAAGACGAAAAGAAGTCCCAGGTTGCAAAACAGGCTTACCCCGAGGTAGAGCCGGCGGCGGCTGGGCTGCTCCGCTTTTTCTATCTGCAGACCGGCCACGTAGTCGATCAGGGTGATGGCCCAGATCACGAAGATGTACCGGGTGCTCCAGCACATGTAGAAGTAGTAGCTGGCTACGAGCAAAATGATTTTTCGGGCGGTGCCGCGCGTGACCATGAAAAGCAGCCAGACGGCGGCAAAAAATAACAGGAACTGAAAGCTATTGAAGAGCATGCGCGTGTCCTTGACTGAGTCTGTCCTTCAATAGTTGAAAAAGCGCCTCCGTGTATACCTGCGCTCCGGCTCGATTCAGGTGCGTCTGATCGGAAAAAAAACGGTTCGGATAGAGATAATAGTCAGGGCCGAGCAGCTTGCATGAGGTGGCCTGCTGCAGAAGTGCGGCGAAGCGCGCATCGCTCGCGTCCGCGAGCGATGCTTCGCCCGTGCGGAGGTAGTAGGGCACGTAGTAACAATCCATGTGGTAGCGCTGCACCAGGTCGTTCAGTTCATGAATTTGCGCGCTTTGGGACGGCGCAACGCGCGTGTTCACCTGCTTCGGCTGGTCGGATGCGAGATGAAAATCGTCGGGCAGGCGGCCCCCTGGGAAATGGCTCTGTTCGGTGATCAGATGGTAGCCCCGCTGGGCGATGACGCCGCGCTCGTTTTCTTCCGCTTCCCGGTAATAACTCACCACCCCGCCGTAGCTAGGCGCACTGAGCAGGAAGGCGGTCAGATCGCGCAAGAAATTGCGAAATGGAAAGAGAAGATCGATGGCGGCGTGGTCGTCGAGAATGACATGAAAGATGTCGCGCCGGGGCGGGTCGTCACTCCACGGGAGCGTGAGAAGAAGGACGTGAGGAGCTTGGCCTCGTTCGCACATGGCCTTGAGCGGCGGCAAGAACAGATCGCTTCCCGGGAAACCGGAATTGAAGGACACAACATTCAAGTGGTTCGCCGAACTCATCTGGTCGAACCGGGACGGTAAAAAACCTGCCAGGATCTTGCTGTTGCCAAATATCAATACCCGGATCACCGCGGGATCGGCGGGGAAAACCTGTCCCTTTTCTTCCCACCGCAGCTTGGCGTCAAACACTACATCGGAGCCATTCTTTAGATAGGGGAGAGCACGCGATAGTCCATAGAAAGCCGCCCAGGATGCGACGAAGAACAAAATCGTCCAGCCAATCGCTGAAGGGGCTCCCCGCTTCGTCACAAGCTCTCGCTTGGCTACTTCGGATAGAGACCTGGAAGGAGTTTCGACGTCCAAAGTAGACCTTGAGCCCCGGCGATGGAGAGCCTGTGGATTAAGACGTAACCTTCTATAGGTGTACACCGAACCCGCTGAACGTGG